>JAWOIY010000132.1:0-22005 GCA_046484425.1 Desulfobacterales bacterium
TGATTTTCCCGATTCCATGTTTGATGGTTTCGTAAAAAGTCGATATTGCTCGCTCCGTGACCATTTGGGGGCGTTTCTACCGGTGCCGCTAAATTTCAAAAACTCGGCGCAAGCGCCTCAAACAGTTTGAAATTTTTAACGCCTCACCGTTTGAAACGCTGATTCCCCAAATGCTCAAATGTCGCTCACAAAAGACTTTTTACGAGTTTGTCATGTTTATTATCACCAATTTTCGGTTGTGTCTATCTGGATGCGAATATGGACAAGACGGAACAAAGCGTTTTTAAAATTGCCGTGACCGGAGGAGCCGCTTCGGGCAAAACGTCTGTATGCAATCGATTGAAAGAACTTGGCGTAAAAGTGATAAGTTCTGATGAAATGGCAAGAGAGGCCGTTTCGCCGGGTTCGACAGCTTTAAAAAAGATCGTCAATTTCTTTGGTGAAAAGGTGCTGTTATCCGATGGAACATTAAATCGTAAAATGCTGCGGGAAATTATTTTGGATGATACGGCTTCCCGGCTGACCCTGGAACGCTTTCTTCACAGAGAAATATCTGAACTTATTCATAAGAATGTGGCCTGCGCCGAAAAAGAAGGTTGTCGTATTCTGGTAGTTGAAGTCCCCCTTCTTTTTGAACTAAACATGCAGGAACGGTTCGACAAGGTTATTGTTGTGAGTGCCGGGCATGAATTAAGGGTTAAGCGGTTGATGGAGCGCGATAACACGTTACGAGAAGAGGCTGAGGCCCTCATCAATGTCCAGATGCCGGATGAAGAAAAAATCAGAATGGCTGATTTTGTCGTGTACAATGAAGGCTCAAAGGAGGGGTTGATAGAATCTGTTGATATTTTATACAGAAATCTTACCAGCATCGCCAAAAGGTAAAAACCTCTTGACATGCAGTTTGTCATGATATAATGAACTCTTAAGAATAAAACATACCTGTTGGATCCCACCATTTGGAGAGAATGCCAAATTCTTCAATCTTAATTCATTGAAAACTCATGTTCTTCCATTAAAGCCAACATGGATCCATATGAAATTAGATTTCTTGATTATTCTGTATGTTTTCAAGAGCGTAATGTGGTTGGCGAAATGATGGTCCCAGTGAAATAGCTAATCGTACCGGTTAAAAAATGTTTAATTTGATTCGACAGAAGGCATGAAAATCTTATTTCAAGTTTCGCATATCCCGATACAATCAAAAAAAGCGAATCTTTCAAAGGCCTAGGAAATCTTATTCCGAAATCCTTTTTGGGTAAACAACGGTGTCAAACGGTGTGGGAAAATTAGACCGAAAGCGTATAGAATACGTAGCGCAACGTATTTTTAAATAAGGGCGTAAGTGTTGAAAAACATATAATTTTAATTTGGAGGAATAATTTTTTAATGAACATAGTTGAGCTTAAAGAAAAAAAGATCAGCGAGCTGAATCTTATGGCAAAAGATTTCAAAATAGACGGGGCAGCCGGAATGAGAAAGCAAGAACTTATTTTTGCCCTGCTTCAGGCAGAGATTGAGAAAACGGGCTTGATATTCGGAGAGGGCACACTCGAAATACTTCCGGATGGATTCGGTTTTTTACGGGCGCCCAACTATAATTATTTGCCGGGACCTGATGATATTTATGTGTCGCCGTCGCAGATACGCAGGTTTAATTTAAGGACCGGGGATACGGTTTCAGGACAGATTCGACAGCCAAAGGAAACGGAAAGATATTTTGCCCTGTTAAAGGTCGAGGCGGTCAACTACGAAGACCCGGAGGTGGCCAGGGAAAAGATACTTTTCGATAACCTGACACCGCTTTATCCGGAAAGGAAAATAATGCTTGAGGTCGATTCTGATAATTATTCCACGAGGATCATGGACCTTTTGACCCCCATCGGTTTTGGACAGAGAGGCTTGATTGTTTCACCGCCAAGGTCCGGCAAGACAATGCTCTTGCAGTCCATCGCCAACAGTATCAGTGCCAATCATAAGGATATTATTTTGTTTGTACTCCTTATTGATGAACGGCCTGAAGAGGTTACGGATATGCAACGATCCGTTGATGGAGAGGTGATCAGTTCGACCTTTGACGAGCCTGCCGAGAGGCATGTTCAGGTGGCGGAAATGGTTATTGAAAAAGCCAAGCGCCTTGTTGAGCATAAAAAGGATGTTGTCATCCTGTTGGATAGTATAACCAGACTTGCCCGGGCCTATAATTCCGTTATTCCTCCCAGCGGGAAGATCCTTTCAGGGGGTGTGGATTCAAATGCACTTCAGCGTCCAAAACGGTTTTTCGGAGCTGCTCGAAACATTGAAGGGGGCGGAAGCCTCACCATTATCGCGACGGCGCTGGTGGATACCGGAAGTCGAATGGATGAGGTCATTTTTGAAGAATTCAAAGGAACCGGAAATATGGAGATTCAACTCGATAGAAGACTTGCTGACAAACGGGTATTCCCTGCCATTGATATCAAGAAGTCGGGAACGCGCAAGGAAGAACTCCTTCTTTCTCAGGAAGTGCTAAATCGCGTATGGATTCTAAGAAAGTTGCTTTCATCGTTGAATCCTGTTGACAGTTTGGAATTTTTGCTTGAAAAAATGCATGGAACAAAGGATAATAAATCATTTTTGGAATCAATGAATACGTAACAAAAATAGGAGGAGGTTTAAAATATATGAAAACGGACATTCATCCTGAGTACGCAGATACAGTCATAAAGTGCGCTTGTGGAAATGTGTTGGAAGTGGGATCGACAAAGTCGGATATACGTGTTGAAATCTGCTCAAAATGCCATCCTTTTTTCACCGGCAAACAGAAACTTGTGGACACCGCAGGTCGAATTGAGCGTTTCCGCAAGAAATATGAAAAATTTCAGAATCAATAGACAGACCGTCCCCCAATTTTTTTGCCCTCATATTGAGTCGATAAAATGGTGGGCGGTTTCTTTTTGGAACCATCTTTTTTGTAAATAAACGCTTAGAAAAAGTTTTTAGAATTAGCAGTTAAAACAATGTTTGAAAGATTGACAGGTATTGAAGATCGTTTTCTTGAGGTTGAGAAGCTTTTAAGCGATCCCAAAATTCTCCAGGATCGGGAGGCATATCAGAAATATAGCCGGGAGCATGCCGATCTTGGAAAAATTGTATCCGCTTTTAAAAAGTACAGGCAGACCTTGACAGAGCTTGATGAAAGTATGGAGCTTTTAAGGGACGGCGATCCGGATATTAAAGCGATGGCCCGGGAAGAAGTCGAAGCACTTACGCTCACCAAAGACAAACTTGAAGACGATCTCAAGAAACTCCTTTTGCCCAAAGATCCCAATGATGACAAAAACGTTATTATTGAAATACGCGCCGGTACCGGCGGTGAAGAGGCCGGACTGTTTGTAAGCGATCTTTTCAGGATGTACAACAAATATGCGGAGTTAAAGAACTGGAAAGTCGAAGTTTTAAGCCATCACGCAACCGGTGTGGGCGGGTTGAAGGAGATCATTGCCATGATCCATGGCAAAGGAGCTTACAGTTGTCTCAAATATGAAAGCGGTATACATCGCGTTCAGCGTGTTCCGGAAACCGAGGCACAGGGACGGATTCACACCTCGGCAGTTACCGTTGCGGTTTTGCCTGAAGCCGAAGATGTGGAAATTCATATTGATCCGAGCGACGTTAGGGTCGATGTATTTCGATCAACCGGTCCAGGCGGCCAGAGTGTCAATACAACCGATTCGGCGGTACGCATTACCCATCTCCCCACAGGTATCGTTGTTACATGTCAGGATGAAAAATCCCAGCTGAAAAATAAAAACAAGGGAATGAAGGTTCTTCGTGCCCGTCTTCTTGACCGTATGACAAGAGAGCAGAATGAAAAAAGATCTCAAGAGCGGAAAAGTCAGATCGGAGACGGAGACAGAAGCGGGAGGATAAGAACGTATAATTTTCCTCAGGGTCGAGTTACCGACCACAGAATAGGGCTTACATTGTATAAATTGGAGGATATTCTACAGGGCGAAGTCGCTGAAATCATTGATGAGCTAATAACGTATTATCAGACCCAGGCCTTACAGAATGCAGAATCCGCCGGCGCCCATTGATCCTGAATGGACCATAATAAAACTCCTCAAGTGGACCACATCTTATTTTAAATCCAGAGATATAGACAGCCCCAGAGCCGACGCTGAAATACTTCTTGCCCATGTATTAAAATTGCGAAGGATAGATCTGTATTTAAAGTACGATCAGCCGTTAAACAGCGATGAGCTGTCAAAATATAAGACGTTAATAAAAAGGCGGATAGAAAGAGAACCGGTTGCATACATATTGGGCACCAAGGGATTCTGGTCGATGGATTTTATTGTGACAAAAGATGTCCTGATTCCAAGACCCGAGACGGAATTGCTGGTTGAGACTGCCTTAAAACTGTTGCCGGACGATACGGTTTTTAACGCTGTTTCGAAACCAAAGCGCATATTAGAACTCGGCACGGGGTCGGGGGCAGTAATTTTATCCCTTGCGTCAATCAAGCCCCATCATCTTTTTTTTGCCTCTGATCGAATGCCTTCGGCCGCCATTCTGGCCAGGCGGAATGCAAGGCGTCATGGCCTCGAAAATGTTGTCGGTTTTTTTTCTGCGGATTGGTTTGGAGCCTTTGAGGAGGGACGATCTCTGTTTGATATGATCATTTCAAATCCACCGTATGTTCCAAGCCGCTTTATTGGCCGTCTCCAGCCTGAAATTACCAGATATGAACCGATTTCGGCCCTTGACGGCGGTGAAGACGGGCTTTCATGTTTGAGCCATCTCATTCAAAACGCCCATCTCTATCTTGGCCGGCAGGGTTATCTTTTGCTGGAAATCGGCCATGATCAAAAAAGTGAGGTAAAGAGAATTATCGATCACAGTGCAAAATATGAAAATATCGTATATACAAAAGATTACAATGGACATGATCGCGTTGTCCAGATGCGGAAAAAGGACGAAATATAAACCCGTTAATCGATCGCATTCAAATCAGCCGATTTTTAGCACTTCAAACGGTAATCCTGCTTCAGCGAAAAAATCCGAAATCTTAATGATAAAATAGCGATCGTTAAAATAAAAATATTAAAAATCTGTTGCGAAGCAACTTTTTATTTGTTAATTAAGACAGTTTAATCAATTCGCACGCCCTTGGACCTGTTTCCCGGTGCCCTTCATAACGGGGTTGGAAGCAGGGTTGATATGGGCGGTGGAAAAACCATTTAAAAAGGAGAAAAGAATGGCTTACCTTACGATGAAAGAACTCCTTGAAGCAGGAGTACATTTTGGTCATCAGACAAGGCGGTGGAACCCCAAGATGAAACCGTATATCTTCGGGGCAAGGAATGGCATC
Organism: Desulfobacterales bacterium; assembly: GCA_046484425.1. Classification (GTDB taxonomy): domain Bacteria; phylum Desulfobacterota; class Desulfobacteria; order Desulfobacterales; family UBA11574; genus UBA11574. The sequence goes on from JAWOIY010000132.1 coordinate 5,357, forward strand.
TATATCATTGACCTCCAAAAAACCGTTCGAATGTTCAGGAGAGTCTATGATTTTGTTGTCGATACAGTTGCAGGCGGAAAACCACTTCTATTTGTAGGAACCAAGAAGCAGGCACGCGACTCGATCTACGAAGAAGCGAACCGATGCGAAATGTTTTATATTCACAACAGATGGCTGGGCGGGATGCTGACGAATTTTCAGACGATTAGGAAAAGCATCGACCGTCTAAACTATCTCAATACCATTGTGAACGACGAATCAATCAATCTTTTTCCAAAAAAAGAGCGGCTGAAGTTAAAAAAGGAACGTATAAAGCTCGATAATAATCTTGGCGGAATCCGAACCATGAATGGGCTTCCCGGGGCTATTTTCGTTGTTGATCCAAAGAATGAAGCCATCGCTGTGCGTGAAGGAAGACGGCTGGGAATACCGATTGTTGCCATTGTCGATACGAATTGTAATCCCGACGAGATCGATTATGTCATACCGGGAAATGATGACGCCATTCGTGCCATCCGTCTGATTACTTCCAGAATAGCCGATGCGTGTATTGCAGGGAAAGAGCGTATGGTAGAAAAACAGCAGGCTGAAGCCGATAAGGAAGTGGAAGATGTTTTTGTGGCGACCGCCGCCGGTGCTGAGTTAAAACCGGGGGAACGAAAGATTGTTTCAGACGGTACGGACGGTCCGGTTGTGGAGATCATTAAAAAAACAGTACCCTCAGTTAAAAAAGATACTGAGGTTTTAGATCATTTTGACAGCAGGGAACCTGAAGAGGACGCTGATGAAGAGGAGCCGGGAGAATAAAGATGTCGACAATTAGTGCAAATATGGTTATGCAGCTCCGCGAAAAGACCGGGGCCGGAATTATGGATTGTAAAGGAGCGCTCAAAGCGTGCGATGGTGATATGAGTAAGGCGGTCGATTTTTTAAGAAAAAAAGGCCTCGCAACGGCTGCAAAACGAGCCGGCAGGGCCATGACGGAAGGAATAATCGAGTCTTATATTCATATGGACGGCAAACTTGGGGTTCTGGTGGAAGTGAATTGCGAAACGGATTTTGTTGCCAAGAATAACGATTTTAAGGCGTTTGCCAAAAATATTGCAATGCATATTGCAGCGACCAATCCCGTAGGGATCCGTCCGGAAGATATTCCGGACGAGATAATTAACAAAGAGAGGGAGATTTATCGTGGGCAGGTCCTGGAAATGGGAAAGCCTGAAAAGATTGCGGACAAAATTGTGGAAGGCAAAATTTCAAAATATTTTAAAGAGAATTGTTTAATGCACCAGGATTATGTTCGTGATCCCAATATGACCATATCAGATCTCTTAAATGAAATGATTGCAAAGATAGGTGAGAACATTTCGATAAAACGTTTCATAAGATTCAGGATAGGGGAGTAATAGATTTTGACGACACCTCGGTTTAAAAGGGTACTGTTAAAGCTGAGCGGAGAGGCTCTGATGGGCGACCAGAGTTTTGGAATAAGCCCTGATATGATACAGTATGTGGCCGAGGAGATCCGTTCCGTATTTGATCTTGGGGTTCAAATTGCCATTGTTGTCGGCGGCGGCAATATTTTTAGGGGAATTGCCGCTTCCTCATACGGTATGGATAGGGTTTCCGCAGATCGAATGGGTATGTTGGCCACTGTAATTAACAGCCTGGCTTTGCAGGATGCTCTGGAGAGAAGCGGTATGATAACCCGTGTCCAGACAGCGATTTCGATGCATGAAGTGGCGGAACCCTTTATTGTTCGAAGGGCCATTCGACACCTGGAAAAAGGACGGCTGGTGATATTTGCAGCCGGTACAGGGAACCCATATTTTACAACAGATACGGCCGCGGTGCTCAGAGCCCAGGAGATACATGCCGAGATTCTTTTGAAGGCTACAAAGGTTGACGGCCTCTACGACTCCGATCCCTTTGTTAAAAAGGATGCTAAATTCATAAAAAAAATCAAATACATGGAGGTTATTGAGAGACAGCTCCATGTGATGGATATGACTGCAGTTTCCCTGGCGATGGATAATCATCTCCCCCTTGCCATTTTCAATTTGACAACCAAAGGAAATATCAAAAAAGTGATATGCGGAGAAGACATCGGAACACAGATAAGTAATTGAACACAAAAAAACCGACCCTTGGAACAAGTTGAGGAAAAGCCAATGATTGAATCGATGTATCAGGAAACCAAAGAGAGCATGAAGAAGGCCATAGACGCGCTAAAAAATGAATTAAAAAAAATAAGAACCGGGCGTGCTTCCCTTTCGATCCTTGATGACATCCGGGTGGATTACTATGGTACGCCGACGCTATTAAACCAGATGGCTTCTCTTTCCACTCCTGAAAGCCGCTTGATTGTCATACAACCCTGGGATGCGTCCGTTATTAAAGATGTCGAAAAGGCCATATTGAAATCCGATCTGGGTTTAACGCCCTCGAATGACGGTAAGCTCATTCGGATCACTATCCCTCAGCTTACCGAAGAGAGAAGAAAACAGCTTGTTAAGGTCATATATAAAAAGAGCGAAGAACATAAAGTCTCAGTGCGTAATGTCAGACGTGATGCCAACGATCTGTTGAAAAGCTTGAAAAAAGATGGCGAAATTTCTGAAGATGAAGCGTTCAAAGCCCAGGATCAGGTTCAGAAGATAACAGATGAGTATATCAAACTTATCGATGACGTCTGTAAGGAAAAAGAGAAGGAGATCCTTGAAATCTAAACCGTCTTCCCCTGTTCATATAAATCTTGATCCCCAAAATCTACCCTTCCATGTCGCCGTTATTATGGATGGTAACGGTCGGTGGGCCAAAAAGCGTCTTTTAAACCGGATCAAAGGTCATGAAAAGGGTGCCGAATCGGTTCGGGCCATTGTTCGTGCCTGTCGGGAAATCGGAATTGGCATTTTGACCTTGTATGCGTTTTCCACTGAAAACTGGCGAAGACCTCAAACCGAGATCATTGCCCTGATGACCCTCCTGAAAAAATTTCTGATTTCCGAACAAAAAGAAATGCTGGATAATAATATTCGACTGCATACCATCGGACAGACGGAGCGATTGCCGGAAGATGTTCGTCAACAACTGCAAGAGACCATGATGTTAACCAAAAATAATGACGGCTTAATCCTGAATCTGGCGCTTAGCTACGGGGGGCGGGCTGAGATTGTGAAGGCGGTTAAGGAGATTGCAAAAAAGGCCGTTGATGGGAGGATCGATCCCGATTTAATCACACCTGAACTCATTTCCGAGCATTTGTATACCGGAAAAATGCCGGATCCGGATCTTTTGATCAGAACCAGCGGGGAAATGCGAATCAGCAATTTTCTTTTGTGGCAGATCGCATATTCGGAAATTTATGTTACGGATACCTTATGGCCGGATTTTGGGAAAGATGAGTTTGTGCGAATTCTCAGAGACTATCAACAGCGTGAAAGACGATTCGGTGAAGTGGCACCATAACGGGGCTGTTGTCCAATCACTTTTCACTAGTCTTAAAATGTATTTGAACGAATCTAAAACCCGATCCAGGCAAATCCAAACTCCGATAAAAATTTATACTTGAATCATCATGCAGTTAAAACGATGGATTACCTCTCTTGTGATTATTCCTTTTCTGATTTTGTTAATCAGCAGAGGGGGGGCATTGTGGCTTGCGGTTGTTATTAATGCCATATGTATTATGGCGCTGTGGGAATATTTTCGTATTGTACTCGATAAAGATCGAAGCACTGCGGCGTTGAGCTTTCAGATACTGGCTTTTGTCACAGGTTCGGCGGTTATATGGTCCGTATATTTTCAAGTGTTCGACATCGTTTTGGGTATTATTAGTTTAAACATTGTGGTTTCCGCCGTAATCTCTCTTCCCAGGTTCAAGTCTGATTCATCTGTTTTGGAAATTGTTTTTAAACAGGTCATTGGCGTCATATATATACCCCTTTTTCTTTCATATCTTGTTCTTGTCCGAAACGGAAATGACGGCGTGCTTTGGTTATTCTTACTCCTAATTCTGGTTTTTTTAGGAGATACGGGTGCATACTATGTCGGATCATATTTTGGGCGGCACAAACTATGTCCTGCCGTAAGTCCGAATAAAACCATCGAGGGCTCCGTCGGCGGGCTTGCTGCAAGCCTTGGTGCGGGCGCAGTGTTTAAGCACTTTTTTTTGCCGTTGTCGCCATGGGGATTGAGCCTGTTGTTTTTCCTGTCCATCAGCATCTTGTCTCAGGTAGGAGATTTATTCGAGTCTCAATTGAAACGGGCTCACAAGATAAAGGATTCAGGGACATTACTTCCGGGGCACGGCGGCGTTCTTGATCGCATTGATGCCTTGCTGTTTGCAGCACCGGTGGCATACTTTTTTAAAGAATATTTGCTCACCGGGTAATCACGCGCCGGTTGTTTTTAACGCGTTCTGCACGTTCGTTTATTAAACCTGAACGGATCGGTTCCAGGTTCAGTCCGCCACAAAGATCGGCGGATAAAAGGTTCAAGGGTTACAACCGATTGACATTGTGTGCATTCCTGTTCAAGATTCGGAATTTCCGGCATAACCTGTTGAATAAAAACTTCCAAAGCGAAATCAGATAAAACGTTCCCTGAATTAAGGCGTGCAAAATTTGAGTTAAATTACAGCGATGAATGCCATGAAAAACCTTTCCATATTGGGGTCTACGGGATCTATCGGCCGCAATGCACTTAAAATTGCAGAGATGTTTCCGGAACGGTTTTCCGTGAAGGCCCTTGCCGCCAAAAAAAATGTTTCTACGTTGGCCGGACAGGTTCAGCGATTTTGCCCTGAATTTGCCGTGGTTTTTGATGAGACTACAGCGGTTGAGCTAAAACGCATCCTTCCGGCCGGAACCGGTGTTGAAGTGTTATTCGGTGAAGATGGCTACAAAACGGCCGCAACCTGTGAATCAGTGGATCTGGTAGTCGCAGCTATAGTGGGCTCTGCCGGCCTGATGCCGACCCTGGCAGCCATAACGGCAGGGAAAAACATCGCGCTTGCGAACAAGGAAACCCTTGTAATTGCCGGTGATATTGTCATCGAGCAGGCGGAACTAAATCATGTAACGATTTTGCCCATAGATAGTGAACACAGTGCAATTTTTCAATGTATCCAGGGAAATCGCAGGGAAGACCTTGATAAAATCTTTCTTACCGCTTCAGGCGGCCCGTTTTTAAATCTGCCTATAAGTGAGTTTAAAAATATTAAACCCGAAGACGCCCTGAATCATCCGAACTGGGATATGGGTAAAAAGGTCAGCGTCGATTCAGCTACGCTGATGAATAAGGGACTTGAGGTTATAGAGGCCAAACATCTTTTCGATGTTTCCTATAAAATGATTGATGTTGTGATCCACCCGCAAAGCGTGATCCACTCCATGGCTTCCTTTAAAGACGGGACGGTAATGGCTCAGCTTGGGATTCCCGATATGAAAGGGGCAATTGCATATGCCATGTCCTATCCGGAACGTTTAAGCCTTAAACAGCCGATCCCGGATTTTGTGGGTATCGGCCGTCTTACGTTTGAGAAACCTGATTTACAAAAGTTTCCGTGTCTTGCCTTGGCATACAGCGCCTGTGAAAATGGGAAGACGTTTCCGGCTGTCTTAAATGCCGCAAATGAAGTGGCTGTAGCGGCTTTTTTGGAAAAAGGCTTATCTTTTGAAAAAATACCTGAGATCATAGGAAAAACCATGGGATATCATACGGTTGTCTCTGATCCGACCCTAAACGATATTCTTGAGGCCGACAGGTGGGCCAGGGAGCAGGCCGGGGACCTGATTAACGCTTTGAAATAATGTTCCGGTGAAAAGAGTGAATTTCAGGCGAATGACTTATTTCAAAAGATTTAATGCTTCCCGAAGAAAACCCATCAACTCCGGGTTTTGTTTGCACCTTGCGCTTTACTCTTTTTGTGTTTATGATAGTATATCCCAAATTGAGCGTTTCAAATTGTGACACGATATTAAGAAGATAAAAGTCATTAACAAACTTGACAAACTCGTAAAAAGTCTTTTGTGAGCGACATTTGAGCATTTGGGGAATCAGCGTTTCAAGCGGTGAAGCGTTAAAAATTTCAAGCTGTTTGAGGCGCTTGCGCCGAGTTCTTGAAATTTAGCGGAACCGATGGAAACGCCCCCAAATGGTCACGGAGCGAGCAATATTGACTTTTTACGAAACCATCAAACTTGACAATCATTAGATTTAGGACTTAAAAGGTAGTTTTTAAATTTAAATATAGAGAAACATTATGAGCATCAGTATATTTGCATTGGTCATCGTTTTAGGCGTACTGATATTCTTTCACGAACTGGGACATTTCCTTGTGGCAAGGTTGATGGGTGTCGGGGTTGAGAAATTTTCTCTGGGGTTCGGGCCCAAGGTGATCGGCAAGACCATCGGCATTACCGAATACCGGATTTCCGCGATACCTCTCGGGGGATATGTGAAGATGGTGGGAGAAGCGCCGGACAGCGAGTTGGATCCTTCGGACATACCCCTCTCTTTTACGCACAAACATGTTTTTAAACGGATTTTGATTGTGGCGGCCGGTCCTCTCTTTAATATTTTGCTGGCGGTGATCATATTTTTCGGTATTTTTCAAATTTACGGTCTCTTGATTTTAAAGCCTACCATCGGAGAGGTGAATGAAGGCACCCCTGCTTACAATGCGGGTTTGAAAAAGGGTGATCTCGTCGTATCCATTGAGGGCGTAAATGTTACAAACTGGGAAGATATGGCCAATGTGATTATGGAAAGCAAAGGTAAAACCCTTGCCATAACTGTGCTTCGCAATGACGCCTTTCTTACCAAAAACGTTACGCCGGAAGTCAAAAAGATTAAAAATCTTTTTAACGAGGATGTGGATCGTTATGTCATCGGCATTACGGCTTCAGGCGATGTCTTTACAAAGGATTTGAACATTTTCCAGTCCTTTTCGGAGAGTCTCAATCAGACCTATCAGATCACCGTTCTGACCATAAAAGGTGTCGTGAAGCTGATTCAAGGTACCGTTTCGCCCAAAACGCTGGGGGGGCCGATAATGATCGCCCAGATGGCAGGACAGCAGGCCAAGGAAGGGGTGGCCAATTTAACCTTTTTCATTGCCCTTATCAGCATCAATCTTGCCATTTTAAATTTTCTCCCCATACCGGTTCTGGACGGCGGCCATCTGCTTTTCTTTTTTATTGAGGCCGTCATTGGCCGCCCGGTGAGCATAAAGGTGCGCGAGATCGCTCAACAGGCGGGGATATTCGTATTGATCCTGCTGATGATCTATGTGTTCTACAATGATATTGCACGGGTATTCTTCAGTTAATGGCATATCAACTTGAAATTGCACTGAAACCTGAGTTGTTCGATGCCGAAGGCGATGGGATTCGCCGGAAAGCAAAAGCGTATTTCGGGATTGAAATTTCCAGCGTTCGCAGCATTCAGGTGGTTACAATTGATGCGGATTTTTCGGCTGACCAGCTCGAGACCATCCAGACAGAAGTCTTTACCAATCCGGTCACGCAGGTTTCTTCTTATGATCCCCTTGAAATCGATTTTGACTGGACCATATGGGTCGGTTTCCGGCCGGGCGTCAGAGATAATCCGGGAAGTACCGCGGTTGAGGCGGTGGAAGATATTCTGGGTATCAAATTCGATACGAACCAGGCGATTTACACATCGAAGCGATACTGCCTTATAGGAAAAGGGCTGAATTTTGAAGCCGTCGATAAGATTGCCGGAGAACTTCTGGCCAATGACATTATCCAGCAGTGGAAGATTTTTTCCGCCGATGAATGGGATGGGACAACGGGAACCAGTATTATCATCCCAAGAGTCATCCTAAACCATACCCCAAAAGTGACAACCATTCCTGTCCATAGCGACGCCTCTCTCCAAACCATCAGCGATGATCGGGGCCTTGCTCTGAACCCCGCGGATATTCCTTTTATAAGAGCCTATTTCCTGGGCCAAACGGTTCAGGCCGCGCGGGCATTGAAAGGACTATCGGACCCCACGGATATTGAACTCGAATATATCTCCCAGGCCAGGAGCGATCACTGTAACCACAATACATTTCGGGGGTTATTTCGATACCGTGATCTCGAAACCGGCGAGACGGATGTTGTGGACAATCTTTTCAAGACATGCATTGAAGCCCCCACGCTGAAGCTCAAGAAACAAAAGCCCTGGGTGATATCGGTGTTGTGGGACAATGCCGGGGTCGCTCGTTTTGACCGAGATCATTACTATGTCATTACGGGAGAGACCCACAATTCGCCGTCCAACATGGAAGCGTACGGCGGCGCCATTACCGGTATTGTAGGGGTCTACCGTGATCCGCTGGGGACCGGAAAAGGATCCAGGCTGGTGATGGGCGGCTATGGTTTTTGTGTCGGGCCCAGGGATTATGCCGGAACGCTTCGCCCGCATCTGCATCCGAGGCGGCTTTTGGACGGTGTGATCGAGGGCGTGCGTGACGGCGGAAACAAGAGCGGAATTCCGACAACATTCGGCCAGGTTCTTTTTCACCACGGATACCTGGGGAAATGCCTGGTTTTTGTGACGGCCGTTGGGATTATGCCGGCGCTTGTCCGGGGGAAACCGGCGGAACAAAAGAAAACATCGCCCGGAGACCTGGTCATTATGTGTGGCGGACGGGTCGGCAAGGACGGTATTCACGGGGTTACGGCTTCCTCGGAGACCTTTTCCGAACACACCCCTGCAGGCCATGTTCAAATCGGTGATCCTTATACCCAGAAGAAGATGCATGATTTTCTTCTGGATGCACGGGATGAAGGATTGATACAGTTTGTTACCGACAATGGCGGGGGAGGGTTATCCTCATCTGTGGGAGAATCGGCACGGTTCAGTAACGGATGCGAAATTCAGCTTGAAAAAGTTCCGCTGAAATATGAGGGACTCGATCAGTGGGAGATCTGGGTTTCGGAATCCCAGGAGCGAATGACCGTTGCCGTTAAGCCCGAACATATCGAGCGATTTCTGGCGCTGTCAAAGTTGCACGCCGTTGAGAGTACGGTTATCGGACAATACACCGATTCGGGCAAACTCCATGTTACCTATAACGGCAGGACGTGTGCGTATATCGATATGGATTTGACGACGTCGGGTTTTCCCCAGTGGGAGTTTGATGCACAGTGGCTGCCGCCGGAGAAGCGCGGGCTGTATGAGCCGGTTCTGAAAGCGCCCGGAAACTACCGGGTTTTGCTGTTGGATCTGCTTTCACGTCCAAACATCTGCTCCAGGGAATGGATCACCCGGCAGTATGATCATGAAGTTCAGGGAACCAGCGTTATTAAGCCCCTTGTGGGCGCAGAACGGGATGTCAACAGCGATGCAGCGGTCATCAGACCCGTACTCGGCTCCCTGCAGGGCATTGCTTTTGCCCAGGCGTTGCTCCCGGCCTATTCGGCAATAGACACCTACCACATGACAAGCTGTACCATTGATGAAGCGGTTCGCAGGCTGGTGGCCGTTGGGGCGGATGTTGATCAAATTGGCGGGATCGATAATTTCTGCTGGCCCAACATTCAATTTCACCCCCAGAACAATCCGGACGGCAAACTCAAAGCCGCCAAACTTGTGAGATCATGCCGGGCATTACGGGACATTTGCCTTTCATATGAAATACCGCTCCTTTCGGGCAAGGACAGCATGTATGTTGACGGTCATCTCCAGGGAGATTACGGGGAAACCCATAAAGTTTCGGCCCTGGAGACCCTCCAGTTTTCGGTCACGTCGATTATCAGGGATGTGGACAAATGCATAACCATGGACAGTAAGGTGGCCGGTGACCTTGTCTATATCCTCGGACTCACACGCAACGAGCTCGGAGGATCCGAATACTATGAGCATTTCGGTTATGTGGGCCTGAATGTGCCAAGGGTTGATCCGGACGAGTTCCTGCCGTTATACAGGGCCTTGGGACATGCCATAGACAAAGAACTCGTAGCGTCCGTCCACGGCATATATCGCGGCGGACTGGGGGTACACCTTGCCCTGGTTGCCATGGCCGGCAATCTTGGTATGGAGATCCATCTTGCGCCTGTCCCGGGAGATCAGATCGACCGAAACGATGTGGTGTTGTTTTCGGAATCCGCCGGCCGTTTCATCGTCACCATCGATCCGGAAAAACAGAACGTATTTGAACAGGTGTTCAAAGATCTTGCTTTCGCCTGCATTGGGACCGTGACCGATGGAAACGATTTTATTGTCAAAGGGATCGACGGCCAAGTCCTCGTGGATGCTACTCTGCACGAACTCAAAACTGCCTGGAAAAGTCCTTTCGGAGATTTGATATGATCAGGGTCAGCGCACTGGTTCTAACGGGTTACGGCCTGAATTGCGATCATGAGACGGCATATGCCCTGGAACTTTCCGGTGCCGTTGCCCAGCGGGTTCATATCAACACCCTCATTGAAGGAACCGTAAACTTAAAGGACTTTCAGATCATGGTATTTGGCGGGGGATTCAGCTGGGGAGACGATCACGGCGCAGGTGTGCTCCAGGCGGTCCGCATGAAGACCAATCTGGGAGATAAAATTCTTGAATTTATCGATGCCGGGAATCTTGTTCTCGGCATTTGTAACGGATTTCAGACCCTTGTGAACCTCGGGCTTTTGCCGGGACTGGATAGCGATTACACAAGAAGATCCGTCGCCCTGACATTTAATGACTGCGGAAACTTCCGAAACCAGTGGGTAAAATTGAAGGTTAATTCCGCATCTCCCTGTGTATTCACCAAAGAATTGGCCGGCCTGGAACTTCCCATAAGGCACGGTGAAGGAAAATTTTATACACGAGAATCCACCCTTTGCCGATTGATCGATGAAAATCTGGTGGTGCTTCAATACGCCATAGCCAACGGCAGCCCCGCGAATTTGAAATTTCCTTTCAATCCAAACGGATCCGCGCTCGACATTGCCGGGATCTGTGATCCCAGCGGCCGAATTTTCGGCCTTATGCCCCACCCCGAAGCCTTCAACCACCGGGTGAACCACCCGGACTGGACCCGCATCAAAGAGAAGAAAAAACGCCGGAAAAACAGCACTGAGCTCCTCATCACACCCGGCATCAGACTGTTTAAAAATGCAGTTACGTTTATTCGCAAAAAATAAATGGTTTTATAACGTTACACACTTTTTTTCACTGGTTGTCCAATTCGTGCTTTCTGTGACAAAAATTAGAAACAATCACGAAAGCTCGAAAGAACGAAAGCACGAAATAAAAAATATGTTCTTTTTCGTGTTTTTAAAATTTCGTGCTTTCGTGGTAAAAATTTTTTTGTTCAGGTTTATCCGGGTCGGGATTTGTGATGGGACACGACTTCTCTGCTAAAACCGAATAAAAATATCATCATATGCAGCGCTTACGCAACGGATTGGGTGCTGCATCCAGATTGATAAATTAAATACTTTAATACTACTATTAACATTTTTAATGACATTTTTTGACGATCCTCCCTTAAATTCAAAACTGAATTTTCAGTTCTGGCATTATAAATAGCACTGCTTAACTGCAGAATGCAGAAAATAAAATTAATAATTACAAATAAATAAAGCAAATCGTATTTGTTGTTGTAGTGGTTTGCCTGAAAATTCCTTTTTAAAAGAAATGTTCTGGCATGAAATTTGAATCAATCCAAAAAACAGGAATCAAAAAATGCAGAAAAGATCAGGATTCACGGTTACAGAACTGATCGTGATTATTGCTCTACTGTCGCTGTTGACGGCGGTGGCTGTTCCCAACTTTTTGAGCTGGCTGCCCAAATATCGATTGAGAAGTGCGGCACGCGATCTTTATTCAAACCTGCAACTGGCGAAAATGGCCGCCATCAAGAACAACGGGAATTGCATTATCGGGTATCAAAAAAATCCGGATCGGTACGCGATTACGCTTTTAAACAAAACCGTTACGCTTTCTGATTATAAAAGCGGTATCCGGTTTGAAGGTCCGAACAACCAAACATTTGCTGTGGCCAATATAACGTTTAATTCCAGGGGAACCAGCAATGCAGGATATGCGTATCTGACCAATTCCGGAAATACCGTGTATTATCGCGTAGGCCCCCTGACTTCAGGGGTGATTAAATTACAAAAATGGAGCGGGGGGAGTGTATGGAAATGAATCTGAAACCCAAACGAATTCCACCCGGACTTTCGAATCGGGGATTTACCATGGTGGAGCTTCTGGTTGCCCTGGTTGTCTCTCTTCTGGCCCTGGGCGCAATCTATTCGACGTTTATGAACCAGCAAAAATCGTATCATATTCAGGATGAGACCGCAGCCATGCATCAGAATATACGGGCCGCCATGTTTTACATGGAGAGGGAAATCCGGATGGCCGGGTGTGATCCTTTGGGGAGTGCCGATGCAAAGGTCCTGGAAGCAAACGCGAATTCGATCCGATTTACGGAGGATATCGTCGGGGACAACCCCGGAGACGATCCGGATGGGAACATCGACGATCCCAATGAAGACATCAAGTATAGTTTGAGTGGAGGCAATCTGGTTAGAGAAAATGTCTTGCTCGGCGGCGGGGCTCAAATGGTGGCCCAAAACATCGATGCCATCGATTTTGTTTACCTGGATGGAGCCTCGCCGCCCAACGTGCTCAACGACTACGGGGCCGGAGGAGGAAGTGTTCCTGCCGCAGATCGTGATCGAATCAGATCCGTGGAAGTGACCATCGTGGCGCGAACAGAGCGGCCCCTTTTGGCTTCCCAAAATAGCAGAGCATACGAAAATCAGCGAGGAAGGCAGATTTTTGTCTCCCCCGATGACCACGTAAGCCGGCGGCGTTTGACCGCCGTGATTCACTGCCGAAATTTAGGATTATAGGAAATATCATGAGACCGGATAACAGACATAAGCAACGCTCGGAGACGCGGATGAAACAATTGAAAAAAAAAGACGGGTTCACCCTTATCGAGGTGCTCATCGCCCTGACCATTTTTGCCGTGGGCCTGCTGGCCGTGGCCGCCATGCAGAACTCGGCCATCCTGATGAATTCGAATGCCGGAAAACTGACCCATCTCAGTACATGGGGCATGGACAAGATCGAAGAGCTGTCGTCGCTGCCATACACTGATCCTTGGCTGGAGGACCTCGGTGATCCTCCGAGCGGCACGGACACGAACGGGAATACGCATTCGCAAGCAGTGGATAACGGGGATTATACCGTTTCCTGGACTGTAATTGACGACGATCCGGTGTCGAACGTCAAAAGAATTACGGTAAGGGTTACCGGAAAAGGTAAAAGCACCAGTATCAGCTTTCTTAAACCCAATGTTTAGGGAAATCATTATTCACGGATTTTCGTATTCGTATAGAGGAAAAGCCTTATGAAACATGGAATTCGGTTTGAAAATGAAAAAGGATCCGTAACGGTATTGGCCGTGATCTTGCTGGCGCTGCTCACGCTGTTGGGAATGGCGGCACTGAGCACATCCAGTATTGAAGTACAGATTGCCGGAAATGAGCTGCGGCATAAACTGGCATTTTACGCAGCCGAATCCGGAGCAGCGTATGTGGCATACCATTCCGATTTATACGGCCCTGATAACATCACCCCTACTGAGCCGCATTATTTCCCAAACGATACATCACAACCTAACTATGTGCCCATTACAGCCGGATTTCCCGCGGTGGAATATTTATTCCCAAATTCACCTCAATCATTCAATGGTCAGGTTCAGTATGCGAGCTCATCAATGCTTCCCAGGGGAACAGGGTATTCGGTGGGCCATTACAGAGCACACCGGTATCAAATGTTATGCCAGGGATTCGGCCCCGGCAATACCGGCCCTGACAATCCCAACGAAACGATCCTTATTGGATTTTACCGTATCGGGTTTTAAATGAGCCGGTTGCTAAAATGATAATGAAAACAAAAGAATGAAAAGGAATGAACATGAAAATAAACAGATATTACGGGTTCGCAGCGTTATTTGTCCTGATTTGTCTTGTTTTAAGGGTATATCCGGTGGTTGCCGATGACACCTGTGTTTTTTCGGTGACTGCCGACGACCTGCCCCCCAATATCGTCCTGTTGCTGGACAGCGGGGCCGAGATGGAGCAGATCGTCTGGCACTCGAAATTTAATAACAACTTCGATTACACACCTGTGGTTGATACGGAGAAAGAGGCGCTTGGTGATCCAATATCTGGGAATGGTTTTTTTATAGATGAAGGTTACGCCGTTAAATATTCAGGGAATAAATATTATTTGGTTGAGATTCCAACAAGTTTGGACGTGGCGAAATCTACCAAGGAATTGCCTGCCGTTACCAGTGATACTCTTAACAAAAAGGGAACCTGGACCATCAAGGGGAAAACCTTGACCCTGCCTGCCCTACCGTCCACGGTCGCGGTGGATGGGGTCATAGACAATGCGAACTATTTCAGGTATTCCAAAAATTACCTGAACTGGCTGTTCTTTGCCACCGGCAGTGGTTCGTATTACGAAGACGATAACGTGTCAAGTGTTCATGATGGGACGGATCTACCGGATAAAAGCCGGTTTTATTATGCCAAAAAGGCCATCATGACAGTAGCCAAAGACACCGGTTTCAAGGCGAAATTCGGTATCTACTATTTTGCGAATACTTCAGGCGGATCCCAGGCCCAGCCGCTTAAATTTGTGGTTGACGCTGGAGGTTTGACGTCTGCGTTTATTAACAATATTAACAACATGAAAACGGTCACCTATTCTCCGCTGGCCGAGGGACTTTCAACGGTTGGGTATTATTACTCCTCCCCCTCCTCAGGCGCTTCCGGCGGATATTGCCAATCAAATTTTACCATTGTCATTTCACCGGGTGTCTCTTCGGAAGATAAGGGTACAACATCCCAGCATGTTCCGGCCAGCCTGTCCGATTATGACGGGGATGGTGCAGACGGAGGAATCGGCGAAGGGAAGGTTATGGAGAATACTACGCTCTATACGATCCCCGTGAACCAGAACGGCTCAACCTGGCTGGATGATGTTGCTTATTATCTCTATTCTCATGATGTTGTGGGGGATGCGCCGTCCACCGGATCACTTTGTTATGATGCAAGAACGGTCGAATTTCAGGTCGGTGAAACCGTCACCGGCGGGTCTTCCTCGGCAACAGGAGTTGTAACTGCCGTGAATGTACATACCGATAGCCCCTCCGGTTGTTTGGAGCTTTCTAATTTGGCAGGCTTTTTCACAAATGATGAAATTTTGACCGGTAGCAATGGTGGCTCCGCAACGGTGAACGGGACGCTCTTTACCTCTGGAGAAGGGTTTCAGAATATTATAACCTATACCATCGGATTTATGGGCGATAAAGAAGGAGATCTTTTTCTTATAAACACTTCCAACAACGGCAACGGCCACAAGAATCTTTACGACACCAGTGATGAGGAGTACGGGAAGTACCACTTTACCGCCGATGATCCTGCTGAACTGTCGGCCCAGCTATTAGCGGCTGTTAATAGTATTATTTCGAGGACCAGCACCTTTATGGCACCGGTTGTACCGGTGACCCGAACCACCAGCGGCGACAAAATTTATATGGCCTTTTTTAAGCCCAGTGAAGGGAATTTCTGGGAAGGGAATGTCACCAAATACGGTATTTCGGAAGAAAACCAGATTGTCGATAGATATGGTAATCCGGCCACGTGGCCCAATGGCGCCATGATTGACACTGCCATACCCTACTGGGCCACCATAGACTGGGCCGATCCATCCAAAAGCAACTACATTGCCAACCAATTCAGGAATATCTATACTTACTTGAATGGGAATGTGACTTCATTTGATAGCGGAAATTCAAATCTGACACCGACCGTTCTTGGGAATCCCACCCGAACACCGGCAGAGATCATCAATTATGTCCGGGGAGCGGATATCCTCGATGAAGACGGGGACGGCAATACCACAGAAAACAGATTCGTCATTACCGGAGATGTCCTTCACAGCGAACCCGCAATTTTTCAGTACAGATACACAAGCGATTCTTCCAGGACGGTGGTTTATTTTGGTTCAAACGACGGGATGCTTCACGCGGTGTTTGATGAGGAAACCCCCTCAAGCGGGTCAACCCCTGGCACGGAGATGTGGGCCTTTATTCCCCCTGACCAGTTGCCCCGCTTGAAAGATATGGTAGAAGGTATTGGCCATCAGTATTATGTGGACTCCACTCCCAAGATTTACTTTAAGGACATAAATGGAAATGGTTTAGTGGAATCTGGAGATAAAGTTATTCTTGTCTGCGGCGAAAGGAAAGGCGGCACCGGTTATTTTGCATTGGATGTGACTGTACCCACTTCGCCTCCTATATTTCTCTGGGCGCTTAACCAGTCGGACATTCCGGAGCTGGGAGAGACCTGGTCCGAGCCCCAATTCGGTGTTGTCAAAACCAGCGTTGGTGATACGACCGGGACGCCCGTATTTTTCGTGGGGGGCGGGTACCATGAAACCAATTCCAAAGGAAAGACCGTCCTCGCCATTAATGTTGAGACGGGTAATATTGTAAGGCAATTCGTTACTGGCATGGATTACGCCATTCCAAGCTCGGTTCTTGTTGTGGATGAAGACGGTAACGGATTTGTGGACAAGGTTTATGTGGGCGATCTCGGCGGCCAGATGTGGCG
>JAWOIY010000163.1:0-53600 GCA_046484425.1 Desulfobacterales bacterium
TGGTTTCGTAAAAAGTCGATATTGCTCGCTCCGTGACCATTTGGGGGCGTTCCCATCGGTGAAGCTAAATTTCAAAAACTCGGCGCAAGCGCCTCAAACAGTTTGAAATTTTTAAAGCTTCACCGCTTGAAACGCTGATTCCCCAAATGCTCAAATGGCGCTCACAAAAGACTTTTTACGAGTTTGTCAAAAATTGAAGTTAAAGAAAGTTAGCTGAATACTACTCTAAGTGAGTCATAAGTGTGACTGAATGAATTTAATCTACTATTTAAAACTTTATGCATTGACTGTACCGGTATTTTTTGCCGTTGACATTATTTGGCTGGGATTTGTTGCCAAAAAGTTTTATCGAAACCATCTTGGATTTATACTGAGTCCGGATGTGAACTGGTCGGCGGCAATCAGTTTTTATTTGCTGTATGTTGTTGGCATTCTTATTTTTGCTGTTGTTCCGGCATTACAAAAAGATTCATTGGGAAAAGCGCTTTTGTGGGGCAGTTTGTATGGTTTTTTTACTTACGCAACCTACGATTTGACAAATATGGCTACCATAAAGGATTGGCCGTTAAAGGTTGTGATGGTTGATATTTTGTGGGGCGTTTTTCTCTGTTCCATAGTCGCTTCGATAAGTTTTTTGATTGCGAAACGGCTATTGTAGAAGGTGATGACAAAGAGATGAAAAAAATGCTCAAGGTTTCCATTGTGCCTTTGATGTTTGCCACTATTTTATGGGGATGTTCCGGAAAACCTGCAGAACGTCAAAACAGCGAATCATCAGATTTCTTAGATTGTCCGGATACACCCAATTGCGTGTCGTCATTAGCAAAAAATCCAAAACACCGAGTTGAACCCTTTAAATTAAATAAAAATCCTAAAACAAGCTGGTCCATTGTTAAAAAAACGGTTGCGCAACTGCCCCGAACAAAAGTGGTTTTAGCAGATAACAGCGATATTCATGCTGAATGCAGAAGCATGATTTTTCAATTTGTTGATGACCTCACGCTCCATTTAACCCCATCTAACGGCATTATTCACATTCGTTCGGCCTCCAGAGTCGGATATTCAGACCTCGGTGTTAATCGTCGTCGTGTTGAAAACCTCAGAAAAAAACTCCAGCAAAAAAACATTATCGAATAACTTCTTTATCCGGACAAGTCGGAAATCAGAAGTTCGAAACAAATAAATATTTTAATCCTACCCATTGTATTCACATCTTTTAAAGGAGTTATTTAGCCAAATGAAATCACTGGCAGACTTAAAAGTAAGTTTGTACACAAGTTTATGATAACTTGTATCATGATACATGATTGTATCATGCGAACAGTTTTTTCCCGAATGAAGCATCTATTTTTATTAATAAATATCATGATGTTATGTATTATTTCTCTTTGGTATGGTTATTGCGACTATGATTTTAGGCTATTTCGTAAAAAATACATTATTTAATAAATCGTAAAAGGAGGTTATTATGGAAGTAAAGGACTATTGTTCAAATGTGGATATGGAACTTACGGTATGGAAAGCAAAGATTTTTGACGCAATTCGTAAAACCGATCAATTGGGCTCCGCAGATTTGGAAAAGGTTCTTCCAAACATTCAAGACCTCAAGATGGTCGTTACTGAATTGGAAGATAGGATTCATCAACTCAGGACAGAATGCCCTCTGGAATGGAAACCCATAAGGGATGAAATTGAAGGTGCCAAAGGAAACTTAACCAATGCGTATGACGAAGTTATTGATTACATCGGCGGAAGAGCTGCCCCTGTAGACGTACCTGGGTAAACTTTAACACCTGATATGTTTCAATTTTTGTTCATAGTGTTGTTTCTAACTGTCCGACAATCTGATTATACCTGGTTGTCGGACAGTTTTTTTAAATCACCTTTTAGATACCCAACCCTTAGTTATAATTTAAGATATTTACTAATAAGAGCGGTATCATTTAGACATTCGAGATATATCGATACGCTGGAGGTTACCGCATTTCAGATCGGGAAACTGCCTGAACGGATTAGAGCGTGTGGGGCGAACAGCCGTGTTTTATTTCGGCAACACCCCGAAATAACATTTAATATTCAGCATATCATTGAGGACTTGATCCTGTTCGGCATTACACGCTCTTATTCGTGAGTTTTTCGCGGTCTGAAATGCGGTGATCTCCGGCGTAAACATCATGTCTATTTAATTATGGCCTCATTAGTAAGAATGGAGTTCACCAATATTCATATTTATCGTAAGCATTGAAATGCTGTCTTTAAATCTAAAAAGGAAAAAGGCCCATTGGCTGCCACTCCACTATTTCATCGATTTGGAATGGCACCCTTCGAAGATGCCATAAAATAGACCATTGATCTGACGTATTGTTTGTCAAAACAATTCAGATTAAACAAATATATAAGCGAAGGGAAACAATATGAAAACTGATTCGGATAACAAAAGTAATGCAGTTGACCTCAGATGCCCGGAATGTCGGGCACAGTTAAAGGAACGGAGATCGCGCACACCGGATAAATGCGAGATGATTTGCGGTGGGTGCGGACAAAGTTTTGATGTTTGTGACCTCGAAACCCTTGATAAACTGAAAAAGCAGTCTTAAATAGGATTATTCCTTGGTACCCGTAGTGGAAAAAGGGACAGAGACCTATTTTAACAAATGTGTCTGGCCCGACAAATTTGAAAAATTACATAAGCAAAAGAGCTAAAAATTGATAAATCTGATTAAGCATTAACAAATTTACTGAAAAAGGGTTGCATAAAGATAAAGAGCTTAGAATGGGGTGCATTCGATTCTTCACCGTCATTTTAGTCCAAAAGATTTGCTTCTTGTCGATTTGCAAACCTTGAAGAGCACGAGTCCAATTCTAAGCACGATTAAGGAGGGTTAAGGAAAATGGAATGTGGAGGTCCAGGCCACATTGATCCAAGGTTATAAATTGTATGATATATGTATTAGGCATGAACTATCCTCACATTGTGTGATTGAAAAGATATTTCAGGTTTTGCAAGGCCCATTTTCGTTAGGTATTCTCAATATCCGGGGTTAGTTAATGTGGTTCTTGGCCGGAAATATCAGGCTATGAAAATTCTCTCATCATTTGGAATAGTATAAGATTCACACTTATTTCTCCCAACGTTCAGAAGGCTGAATATTCAAATCCCTAATCTTCCATAATAATGTTTTATAACTGAGGTCCAATATTTTACTTGCCTTGCTGTGGTTCCATGCTGTTTCTTCTAAAACATTTGAGATCAATGCTTTTTCAACCAAATCTACAATTTTCGTCAAAAAAACATCACTCTTTAACAGTATCTTAACTGTGAATTTACAAAACTATTTTGTGATAATTTTGTAGGAAAAACTAAGAATTACCAGTAAATACGACGGATGAATCTAATAGGCATAATCATTTCAATATGACACTAATTGTCAAATGTTTAACACTTTTTGGAAATAAATGTTCAGTTAGAATTAATGGAAGAGAATGGGGGTGTTGTCTATTCATCTAATATTAAAAAGAAACTTTAATAAATAGACCGTTAAAGGCACGGTGGCATTTGTTTTGCTTGCATAGTAATATGGAGGTACAACTTGATGAAAGCAATTAATTCGGCCCAATTCATAGAAGGATACTATGAAGTCCCGGAAGAAGATCTTATGCCATTTGTCGAGAAAAAAACGGAAGAAGAGTACTTGGATAATTCTGATGAACCAAGCTATTTCTTCAAGGGTGCAGTATTTGGTCTTTTCTTCTGTCTTCCTTTCTGGACCATTTTATTCTGGTTAATCTCCTGATTATTTATAAGCGCTCACTTTTTTGAATTTAGATAAAGGGAGAAGATCGAACTGTTTATTACGTTCCCCAAGGTTATTAGAGCTATAATTCGAAATGTGCATATCTGTACAATGCCTCCTAATCAACAGGAAATTTAGTAGAGAAATTGATGTCATGGAGTCCGAGATAAATGAAGTTTTTAAAGGATTCCAGAGCCTTTCTGAAAGTGAACAGATTAAACAAATCGAAAGACAGCTGGACAAGATTCTCGCCGAATTAGATAATCTGAGTGTGGAAATGAGACATAAGTTTAAGACAGAAATTTTGCCCGGTATTAACGAGCAGATTGAAGAATTGAGACATCGGTTAGCGGAAATTGGCAAAGAAGAAAAGCTTAAATACGTTGACCAGAAAATAGAGACTATCTATGAGGAGCTTTAAATGGGATTTTTAAAACATAAAAATTTTTGATGCGAATTAATCATTCGTTTAGTGATAGATAGTAGGTTTCCTTTTACAATCGAGTCGGCCATTTGTTTTGGTTTAATACGTTTGTATTTCAATGTTGGGAGGGTGGTAGAAAAATGAAAAAAACAATTTCAATATTTGTGGTTGGAGTTCTTACGTTGACCTTGTTTTCATGTGCAGGAGCAACAAAACAACAAAAAGGAACAGCGACGGGTGCGGCGGTTGGAGCAGGAATTGGCGCTGGCCTCGGACAGGCAATTGGTAGAGATACGAAAGGAACCCTCATTGGGGCCGGAATCGGTGCTGTTCTTGGTGGAATCGCCGGAAACCAAATAGTTGCATATATGGACAGACAGGAACAGGCGCTTAGAGGCGCTATGGCCGAGTCAGATGCCGTAAACATCCAAAGAACCCAGGATGTTTTGTCAGCTACTTTCAAGGGCGATATCTTTTTTGACTCTAACGCTTCAACCTTGAAACCAGGGGCCTATAGTGAGATTGATAGAATTTCTAATATATTGAACAATTACCCACAGACAACAATCAGAGTCGAGGGGCATACTGACTCAACAGGTCCCGAGGATTATAATCAGCGATTGTCTGAAAAACGAGCCGAGACCGTCAAGAATGCATTGATACAAAGAGCGGTGGATCCAAGAAGGATCGTTGCTGTCGGTTATGGTGAGTCACAGCCCATATCTTCGGATAATGCCACCAACAGACGGGTGGGCATAGTAATAACACCAATTCAACAAGGATAAACAATTTTAATTTGACCTGCAAATCTTCTTGGATTCTTCAGGGGTCAGGTTAAAGTTTCAAAAAGTTCTGATTCTCGTTTTTAGAAAAGTCACTAATCATTATGAAAATTTGGAACTCCACCATTTCAGGATTTCTATTTGAAACCATCAATCCGAGCCCTGTGTTTTCTGCAACTAACCGCCGAACGATGATTTGACCTTCCTTACGGTGATGCTTGTTATGTGTTGATTTTTAATAGCGCGGCACGTACCCCTTCTGAAATTAACGGAAATTTTTCCGAATCATCTCTCAAGCCCCGCATGATTTCAAGCTGAACTCCTTTTTGTGTTGTCCCGCGGTTGCAAATATTATGCGGGTTTAACCCCAGGAATGTATGGTTGTCATCCGAGACATGGATTCCCTTGTTTTTCAGCTCGAATTCAATTGCTTTGATTAAACCCGTATCCAACCCCCCAAGATAAACCAAACCGTCATTGCCGGTACACGCATGGATTGAAATCACGATTTTGGATCGTTTTATCAGATTGAGCGCATGCGGTTCATCAAATTTGTGGCTGGTGATGTGCAGAGATGCGTTATTTCTTTTTTTAATTCCCTCAAAACAGTAACAATTATAATTACTTTTTGCGATATTTTTAGCGATGTCGGATGTTCTCGGTTCAATTTTCCCGCCGTGCGGTGCGATGATGGTGATGGGCGAGCCCACATCACGAATCGATATGTTATAATCATTATTCAGTTTCTCATGTTTTTTCAGATCGTCAAAACTGTGGTATGTATCTTCCGGCATGAGATCCTTATTATTCGACTTTGGATTGTAGGCATTGGGTCAAGAATTTCTGCCATACGGCAAAGTATTCATGGCCTCCCACCAGATAGGTGTCATTGTGGTCCGCTCCCGGAATTTCATAGAATTCTTTGGAAGATCGTGCCTTATCGAACAGACGGCGGGCCATGGAAACGGGGATGGTCTGGTCAAACTGTCCGTGGATAAACAGCAGGGGGGACGTGATCTTGTCGATCAAAGACAGGCTGTCGTATTTGACCGTGGACGTCATTGGAGGTTTAAAAAAGGGGTAATAGCGCCGCATCATGTCATCCGTGGAGGTAAATGCCGCTTCCAAAATTACTCCCAGACACGTTTCCCTGCTGGCGATATCCACGGCCAGCGCAGTCCCCAACGACCGACCGAACAGCATTATGGAAGATGCGTTAAAACCCTTTTCATCCAAGAGATATTGAAAGGCGCCGTGGGCGTCCAAAAAAGTTCCGGCCTTCGAGATTTCGCCTTCACTCCTGCCGTATTCACGGTAGTCAAAAATGAAGATCGAAATCTGAAGGGCGTCGTGCAACTTTTTCAGGTTGTGAAGCCGGTGGCTGATATTGCCGGCATTGCCATGAAACCAGAGCAATACCGCCCGTTCATCCGGACCGTGGACAAACCACCCGTGCAGCAGGGTGCCGTCTTTGGCCGGAAAGAACACGTCTTCATAACGGTCCAGGCGATAGTCTTTGGGCGTGGCCTCGAGATGCCTTTCCGGGAAGAATACGATACCTTTTTCAGACATAGCGGGAATCCTTGCAAGTTAAAGTCTATCCGTATATTGTTTTTTTCCACAATCTTTATGCTTGCGCCGTAATTGAAGAGCCTGTCAATAATGATCCTCGGAAGATTAGGCTGTCGGAACCATTTGAAATTTCCCCTAAAATATTCTGATATGATCCGGACTGTCAAGAAGTTTAATGTATTAAACGTCCTGAAAACAGCATCCTCGATAAAAAAACAAGCATCTTTACAAACATCGACTGATGTGCAATAGAAATATGTCGGTTATTGAATGACGAATCCGTTCCGATCCTTTCTATCAAGATAAACCTTCTGGTGTATGACCGATATGCTCCAAGAACTCTCCATTAAAAACTTTGCCATCATCGACGACCTTCAGATATCCTTCTCGGACGGCCTGACCATTCTGAGCGGAGAAACCGGCGCCGGAAAATCCATTATCATCAATGCCGTGAATCTGCTCTTGGGGAGCCGGGCTGCGGCACAACTCATCCGTTCGGGGAGTGAAACCGCTGAGCTCGAGGCGTTGTTTCAAATCAAAGACCAACAAAAAATAGTCGAAATCATGAAGGAAAACGCGTATGATCCGGAAGAGGGGCTACTGATTAGAAGGATTATTTCCCGAAAAGACCGTCACCGGATTTACATCAACGGACGCCTTGCCACCATTCAACTGCTGAATATTATCACCGAAAATTTGGCCAGCATTTCAGGACAGCACGCTCATCAGGGACTCTTGAAAGAGGACAATCAGCTTGCCATCATCGATCAGTTTGGCGGATTGACGCCCCTGCGCGAGTCGGTTTACCGGTGTTTTCATGAGATCGTTCCATTGATTCGAAAGCTGGACGATCTTCAGGCCGGAAAAGATCGGCAGGCGGAACATATCGAGCTGCTCGAATTTCAAAAACAAGAGATCCGGAGCGCAGGCATCACTCCCGGAGAAGATACCGACCTGGAGCAGGAGCGGACACGACTCAAAAACGGCGAAGCACTTTTTCAGGCAGCTCATGGCGCCATTGAAACGCTGTATGACGCACAAGGAGCTGTTGTTGAACTTCTTTTGGGGGTGAAAAAGGATCTTGACAGGGCGGCATCGATCGATCCTTTGCTTGTTCCACCGGCAAAGCGGATCAACGAATCCGCTCTGGACATTGAGGATATCGCCGAAGAACTGAGGGCTTATCTGAAGAATGTGCAGATGGATGAAAGACGTTTGGAGGTGGTTGAAGAACGCCTGGACGCTCTCACCAGGCTCCAGCGGAAATACGGTGGTTCGCTGGATACCGTATTTTTGCGGCTGGAATCCATTGAGCTGGAATTGTCGAACCTTGAAAATTTGTCAGAGAATATAGCGGAAACTGAAAAAAGGCTCTCCAACCTGCATGACCAACTGGTGGAGCTGACAATGACACTTTCCGGGGAAAGGAAAAAGACCTCAAAAATACTGGCCAAAAAGGTGGAAAAAGAACTGGCTTCTTTAAAGATGTCCCAGACAAAATTCGAGATATCTTTTCGAACAATACCGGCGGACAGCGGCGCTGATCCATACCTTACCATAGACAGGAATGTCGTCAATGAAACCGGAATCGACCAGGCAACCTTTTTGATTGCCCCGAATGTAGGTGAGCCCTTAAAGCCGCTGTCGAGTATTGTTTCGGGAGGTGAACTTTCAAGGGTGGTCCTGGCTTTAAAGGCCATACTTGCCCAAACAGAAGCGGTGGAGACCATTGTGTTTGATGAGGTAGACGCCGGAATCGGGGGGGGTGTGGCAGAGGTTGTGGGGAAAAAACTCGTCGCACTTGCCGGCCGTCACCAGATCATCTGCATTACCCATTTACCGCAGATTGCAAAATTCAGCGATCATCATTTCAGCATTTCAAAACGTGTTTCGGACGGCAGGACAAAAACCGTTATACGGCGGTTAAACGATGCGGAACGCATCGCGGAGATCGCCCGAATGATGGGGGGTGAAAAAATAACCCAGGCGACGATGGATCATGCCCGGGAAATGCTCAGGGACGGGCGATGACGTTTTACAGCATTCCTCCATTGTTAACGCTCCTCTGCTTTGTCGCACTTGCTGCCATGACGATTTTCAGGGGTTCCAAAACCAAAACAAACTTCCTTTTTTTAACCATTTGTGTTCTGGGATCTTTTCTTTACCTTGACATTCTTTTTGCGTTCAATGTCCAGTCCCAAGAAACAGCACTTCGCGTCAGCCGCACGGATCATTTTTTTATTGTGTATCTGATTCCGGTGTATATCCATTTTTTCCATGCCTATCTCAGTATTTCCGGACGAAAATGGATGATCAAGACTGCGTATGCTTATGCGTTTGTTCTCATGTGCGTTACGCCCACGCCTTTTTATATTGCGTCCATGCAGAAACATTATTTCGGCTATTTTGCCAGGGGCGGCATCCTTTATCCTTTTTTCGGTCTGGCCTGCCTGTTGGTTACCCTGTATGTATTGATGGAAATCTATCGGGCGATACGACGTGAAACCATCAGTTCCCACAAAAACAGACTCAAATATCTTTTTGCCGGATTCGGAATCATGGGCTTGATGAACGGGCTGGATTTTTTGACAATTTGCGGATATTCCGTATATCCCCCCGGAAATCTGAGTTTTATTCCCCTTACGCTCTTTGCCGTTGGTCTTTTTAAACACGATTTGCTGGACATGGGGATACTCATCAGAAAGAGCTTGATCTATTCCGTTCTGACGGCATTGTTGACCTGTTTATATGCCCTGATCATCATCGCGGCCAACCATGTTTTCAAAGATGTTCGTTTTTCGAATTCGATTTATTTCCCCATGTTCTTTTTTGTGCTGATCGCTCTGGTATTCGGGCCCCTGAAGTCAGGCGTACAGCGCTTCGTGGATCGCATTTTCTACAAAGGTAAATATGACTATCAGAAAACCATCAAGCATGTGAGCCGGATGATTGTTTCCGTCCTCGAATATGACGCAATTGCAAGACTTTTGACGGATGCCGTGGTCAATACCATGCTTTTGAAACACTGTGCGGTCTTCTTGTTGGATTCGTCCGAACATCGTTTTATCAAGTTGACGGCAAACAAAAGGCATATCCTCCACGGCCTGCCGGACACATTGCATGAATCATCCGCATTGGTCGGATTGTTGAAAGCCCATCGCCGGCCTGTTATTAAAAGAAAAATACCAAAGCAGGCCGCAACGGCCGATACAAAGGACGTGCTTTCGGATTTGGAAACTCTAAAAGCTGAAGTAGTTCTTCGCTTGATGTTCAAAGAGAGGTTGAACGGATTCATTGTGTTGGGTGAAAAACGGTCCGGTGATCTTTTTACGCAGGATGATATGGATCTTCTTGAGACACTTTCAAGCCAGAGTGCGCTCGCTTTTGAAAACGCACGTTCCTATAAAGTCATTGATGATCTGAACAAGGATCTCGAAAAAAAGGTTGAACAAAGGACCCTGGCCTTAAAAGAAGCCCTTTCCGAAAAGGAGCGAACCCAGGAGCAGCTGATCCGTTCGGAAAGCCTGGCCGCCATCGGCCAACTGGTTGCCGGTGTTGCGCATGAACTGAACAATCCGCTGACAAGTGTCACCAGTCTGATCCAGTCCACCATCGAGGATATCGGACGTTTGAATAAAAAAAATCCTTTGGACGTGAATTTGGTCGATGATCTGAAGTTCGCAGACAAGGAACTTGTCAGGGCAAGGTCGATTGTGACCAGTCTTCTGGGGCTCTCCAGGCAAACTCAGACCTACTCGGAATCGGTGGACATCAATACGGTTGTAAAGGATGCGTTACGGGTCCTTCATAACCAGTACAAACATTGCGACCTGAACATCGTTGAAACATATGTTCGGGATTTGCCGGATATCAAGGGGAATTTTGCGAATTTAGGTCAGGTGGCTCTGAATGTCATTCAAAATGCGATTCAGGCGGTTGTTGAGACCAAGGGAACGATCTCTCTTTCGACGCATTTTGATGCGGCTACGGGACAGGTGGTTTTTTTGTGCAAGGATACCGGTCCGGGCATTCCCGAAGCGGTTCGACAGG
The DNA here is from genome assembly GCA_046484425.1 of Desulfobacterales bacterium. Classification (GTDB taxonomy): domain Bacteria; phylum Desulfobacterota; class Desulfobacteria; order Desulfobacterales; family UBA11574; genus UBA11574. Next base: position 10,623 of record JAWOIY010000163.1, read on the forward strand.
ACATTTTCAAGCCGTTTTTCACCACCAAAGCCGTGGGGAAAGGTACCGGGCTCGGGCTGTACATCTGCCATGAAATTGTGGTAAAACACGGCGGTACGTTAAAACTGGTAGATGCAGACGGACCGGGCGCAGCATTTGAGATCCGTTTACCGGCAGGCGCTTGATTCGGATCTATGCGTTTACACTGTTGAATTCGGGTTATATCTTGACAATTCAGTGAAGATGATAAAAAATCATTTTCGATTCATACGATGAAAAAAGATGGATACGTGTTTGCAAGGAGTAATTATGCCGATATATGAATTTAAATGTTTAAAATGCGAGGAATTTATTGAGCTGCTGGTTATGAGCCCAAATGAAGAAATAGAGCTCAAGTGCCCTAAATGCAGTTGCGAAGAACTTGAACGTGTTCTCAGTACAACCAGTTACAGTATGAGCGATGGTTCCGTGAAAAGTCAGGGGGTTAAATCCCAGTCCAGAACCTGCGGAAGCGGTTCGTGTACCACTTACGAAATACCAGGGCATACGCGGTAAAGGTTTTTTTACCTTAAATTTTCGGTTCCAGGTTCAGGGTTCAAAGTTCAAAGGTTGTCAAATTGGACAGAAGACGGAAGGTGAGAAGATCAGAGGATGAGAGGGTTGACATTGCTCAGACTCTCCAAACTTCTAACCTTTTAACCTTCTTAGTTTCTTATCAACTTTCGACCTGTTAACGCTTGATGAGATTCCCATGCTGATTTATGACGATACATACACGTGGAGCGGATGGGGCGGCAAGTTAAAACTCGGCAGCGGAAAATGCCTGCTTCGTATTTATGACCTCAAAAAGGGAAATAAAAAAGGATTGATGCATCTGAGGCCGATTATCGTTGTGGTTACAGATGTTCAAGACAGTAAGATGTCGGTTAGAAGCTGCACCAGCCATATTGCCACCCTCGTCGCGAAGGAATTTCATATCGATCCGCATCGAATGCTCTGGATAGAGTATTATCCGGAACACAGGTATGGTACCGGCGACACGCATGTCATTTCCGAAAAAATTGATGCTGTCGAATTTGAATGGCATGGGGACAAGGCCATTAATCCGAAGTGGCGTTCATTGAAGCCGCCGCTGCTTGATGAAATTAAAAAGCTGATTCGAGAATAATTCAGAATCCTGAAAGAGGTGGATATGGCCTTTAGCTTGGCGCTTATTATTATTCTTGGACTCGGGGCGGATTATCTCTTTAAGCGTATAAAATTGCCCGGCCTGATCGGGATGCTCGTTATCGGGGTTATGGTCGGACCCTATGTGCTGAATTTTATGTCCCCTGAGATGATGAAAGTCTCAGGAGATTTTAGAAAAATAGCCCTCATCGTGATTCTCCTGAGGGCCGGATTTGAACTCCGTCGCGATGCGTTGAACCGGGTTGGTCGAGCGGCGGTGATTATGAGTGCGGTGCCGGCCATTTTTGAAATCATCGGCGTTGTCCTTGTAGCACCCAAACTTCTCCATATAACCTATCTCGAGGCCACCATCCTTGGGTGTATACTGGGTGCAGTGTCTCCTGCCGTTGTGGTGCCTCTGATGATCGACTTTATGGACAAGGGGAGAGGGTCCAAAAAGGGGATCCCCACCCTCGTTCTCGGCGCTTCTTCTCTGGACGACGTTTTCGTCATTGTTCTGTTTACCGTATTTTTGGGCATGTACGGCGGTGAGCAGTCAAACATTTTCCTGCAACTAACTGATATTCCGATTTCTATAGTACTGGGAATTATCATCGGACTTATTCCGGGATATTTCTTATACCGTCTTTTTACGAAATATGACTGGCGTCCCCCCAAACGCACCCTTATGGTCATGGGGGTTGCCATTTTACTGACATGGCTCGAATCGGTTTTAGAGGGGCATGTGCCTGTGGCAGGCCTTCTGGGTGTCATGGCCATCGGTTTTATTATTCTGGAAAAATCCGAACCGATTGCGCATATTATTTCTCAAAAGCTCAAAAAACTCTGGATTTTTGCGGAACTCTTACTCTTTGTTCTGGTCGGGGCCCAGGTCAACATCCATGTGGCCTGGAATGCCGGGTTTGCCGGGGCGGTCGTTATCCTTGTAGGGCTTGTATTCAGAAGTGTCGGTACATACGTGTCTTTGTTCGGAACGCCTTATGACTGGAAGGAAAAGCTCTTTTGCGTGGTGGCCTATGTACCGAAAGCTACCGTTCAGGCTGCTATCGGTTCGGTTCCTTTGGCTGCCGGCGTGGCAGGCGGTGAGGTTATTCTGGCCGTGGCGGTTCTTTCAATTTTGATCACCGCACCACTTGGTGCCATCGGTATTAAGATTTTTGGAGAGAGAATTCTGGATTACGGGGAAAAATCGCCATACAGATTCAAAGAACTCAGGGAAAAGCTGGCCCTTCCTCATGTGGGCGAGCGGGTCAGAAGCAAAGTCTCAGGCACCGTCTGGAAGGTCATCGAGCAAAAGGAAGTTTGGCTCAAGGATGCCGCAGAACCGGGCGGCTCCCAAGATACCTTGAATTTAAAACCGGCGATTTATTTGCGGTACTGGAGAGAAGGCAAAAGCACGGGGTTGGGAAAAGGTAAAACCCTGTCGTATCATTACTCTCAGAAAGATCCCTCATTTCAGGATCACTGGGAAGTCCTGTACGACTGGTAATAAGTGCGGATGCCTATCATAATGATATTTAACCGAGAAGCCGGGGAGTATTTACTGTAACACTCTGTTTCGACATTTAATGTGATTTCAATGTATGTGTTCAGGGGGCAGTCATTTCCCCTTCACTTCGGTGTCTCCGTCACTGGTATTTTCAGTGAGTTAGCAGTGGTGGCATTCCTGCCCCCTCCGCGTTCTCCCGCGAAAAGCATGCGGGAGCCGCGGTCTCCCCCACTGCTAACTCACTGAAAATACGAAGCGACTCCGCCAATAACGTTACGGGAAAACAACTGCCCCCCTGAATAGTTCCATTTCAATAGCCCAAAATGACTTGTCAAGGAGGATATCATGACGTGCAATGTGATTCATACCGATCGGGCGCCGGCGGCCATCGGGCCTTATTCCCAGGGAATAAGCGCAGGACCCTGGCTTTTTGTGAGCGGGCAGCTCGGAATACATCCTATGACCGGCAAGCTGGTCAGTTCTGAGTTTGTGCCTCAGGCCAGGCAGGTAATGGAGAATCTTTTACAGATCGTACTGGCCGCGGGATACGATTTAAACAACATCGTTTCCGTGGATGTTTTTGTGACCGATTTGAATAATTTTGCCGCTTTCAACGAAATTTACGCCGAATATTTTTCATCGCATCGTCCGGCAAGGGCGGTGGTTGAGGTCAGCAGGTTGCCCAGGGATGCCTGTATCGAGATAAAGTGTATGGCTTACAATCCCGGGATATCAAGTAGTTGAGAATCATGTCCGGTTTTATCCAGAAATCGCTGGATATTGTCTCTTGAAATAACCAGGGTGCTGGTGTTGACAAGGGGATGGAACTGAAAAGCATCCGACTCCCATAAGTCGCTGTCAATAATGGTTTCTACGTCCTTATTATTGTCGTTGACAATGGCAAAAAGGGAGACCGATCCGGGATCAACACCCAGGTATTTCTTCAGGCGATCCGGAGAACCGAAACGCAATCTGCTGCTTTTCAGTATATCCGGTAATGCTTTCAGATTGACCATTTTTTCACCTCTCACCATAACCAGAAAATGCCTCAAGCCTTTAGCATCGCGTAAAAAAAGACTTTTTGTTTTTGCTGCCTTAAGGGGAGGAACAAGGCGGTAAACGTCCTCAACGGTAAAAACCGGGGGATGATCGTATCGTTCGTATTCGATTTGGTGGTCGTCTAAAAATTTATAAATGTCGGTCATGTCAATTTTCGTGCTTTCGTGATAATTTTTTTTTAGGTTTTGGTTTATCCTCGTTAAAATTTGTAAAAGTTTTGATATCGTGCAAGAAATAGGTATAAACTCAATGCATGGATGTCAAGGATATGTTTTGACTTGAGGGCGAACGCATTTGATCGAGTGTGTCGTGGAGCGGTCTCCTGTGTATGAGGATTCAAATGCGTTTACACTGTCAAACCAGCTACAAAGGGATAAAAGTCTATGGACCCGCAATATAACGATACGATCATAAAAGAGGCCGTTGACCTTGCAGAAACCTGGCAAAACCGGGCCAATAAACTGTTGACGGATGAGGAAAAAGGGATTGCCGAACAAATGATGCGGCTGTTGACCCATCCCTTGGACAAGGTCATTCTCACCAAAATGATTGATCAAAGCTTTCGGTCCCAAAATCCCGGGAGGGTGGCGGATCAAATCAACAGCTTGCTCAGAAAATATGGCGTCCCGGATTTTTTTTCGTCCGTGGACAAACTGCTGGTGCAAATGTTTCTCGGTCTGGGGCGATACATCCCCAGTATTTCAGTTCCAAAAGTCATTGAAAAATTACGTCATGACAGCAGCCGCGCCATTATTCCGGGCGAACCCGACGTGTTGTATGCGCATCTCAGTAAACGGAAAAAGCAGGGCGTTCGGATGAACATCAATCATCTGGGAGAGGCCTTGCTCGGGGAGACGGAGGCCCTGCAACGTCTCGATTCATATATCAATGATTTGAAAGACCCCGAGATTGAATGCATTTCAGTAAAAATTTCAACAATCTACTCCCAAATCGACCCCCTGGCGTTTGAGCATACCGTCCGAATCTTGAAAGACCGGCTTTCGCGGCTTTACGCGGCTGCCAGAGACAATTTTTATGTTCGGAGCGAAGGAAAAATGATTCCGAAGCTGGTCACCCTTGATATGGAAGAATACCGGGATCTGGAGATTACCGTTGCCGCGTTTCAACAGACGTTGGAGCAAGATGCGTTTAAAGATTATACCGCCGGCATCGCACTGCAGGCGTATTTGCCGGATTCGTTGGCCGTTCAGAAAAAATTGACGACCTGGGCCAAAGAACGGACGGCAAACGGCGGCGCACCCATCAGAATCCGTATTGTCAAGGGCGCCAACATGGAGATGGAAAAAGTTGAATCCAAGATCCGAAACTGGCCCCTGGCGCCGTATGACAACAAGCTCGATGTGGATGCCAATTATAAAAAAATGGTCGATTTCGGTATGACGCCGGATCATATTCGGGCGGTTCATTTGGGGATCGCTTCCCACAATCTGTTCGAACTTTCGTATGCCCACCGGTTGGCCTTGAATAATAACGTTGTCGAGTATTTTTCCTTTGAAATGCTGGAGGGGATGGCGGATCACATCCGCCGGGCTATTCAGGAAATATCCGGCGGTATCATGCTTTACGCTCCTGTTGCATCTAAAGAACAGTTCATCAATGCCATTGCCTACCTGATCCGACGACTTGATGAGAATACGGAAGCGGAAAATTTTCTGCGGTATTCGTTTAATCTTAAAACAGGAACCAGAGAGTGGGCGTATTTACGAGAACAGTTTATTGCTTCCTGTCGGCACAAGAATCTGGTTGATAATACGCCGAACCGGACCCAGGATCGAATGAAATTCTCAATTCCCGAAAAAATGGGGACATATTATGAAAACGAATTCAATAACGAACCGGATACGGACTGGTCCCTGGCCTCAAATCGTGCCTGGGCAGAGACCATCCGGAAGAAGTGGTTTAAACATGCCGAAGATAAACCCGTGAACATTCCGATGGTTGTGGCAGGGGAAGAAATTTATCCGGATCGACCCATGAGGGAGAGTAATGATCACTCCAGATTGCCGGAAGACATCTGCGTGGCAACCCATTCCGAGGCTGATGATGCGGATGTTGAGCGGGCTCTGGCAACGGCCAGGAAAGATCCGGATGGGTGGCGCTCAAAAAACATGGATCAGCGTCATGAAATCCTTTCCCGGGTGGCCATGGAACTTCGGGAGGCCAGAGGGGATCTCATCGGTGCTGCGGCCGCGGACACCGGAAAGATTTTTTCGGAAGCCGACGCTGAAGTATCCGAAGCCGTGGACTTTGCCGAGTATTATCCGTTTTCCGCAAAGGCATTTTCCGATCTTAAAAATGTTAAATGCCGGGGCAGGGGAGTGGGGCTGGTCATTTCTCCGTGGAATTTTCCCATTGCGATTCCCTGCGGCGGAATCGTCGCATCTTTGGCCGCCGGCAATACGGTGATATTCAAACCGTCATCCGAGGCGGTCCTGACGGCGTGGCAGTTGTGCCGGTGTTTTTGGAAAGCCGGCGTATCCGGGAATGTTTTGCAGTTTCTTCCCTGTTCCGGATCGACAACCGGTGCAAGACTCGCAGAACATCCTGATGTGGATTTCATTATTATGACCGGCGGCACCGATACCGGGCTGGCCCTTTTAAAACAAAGGCCGTCTGTTTTCCTGACGGCAGAAACCGGCGGGAAAAACGCCACCATCGTTACCGCCATGGCAGATAGAACGCAGGCTGTCAAGCATGTGATTCATTCGGCCTTCAGCAATTGCGGCCAAAAATGCAGCGCCACGTCATTGCTGATTTTGGAAAAAGAAGTCTATGAAGATGAAGCCTTTAAACGGCAGTTGATCGATGCTGCCGCCAGCTATGCGGTCGGCTCTTGCTGGAATTTTGAAAACAAAATGGGACCATTGATTCAACCCCCAAAGGGAGACTTGAAACGCGCCCTGACACGTCTTGAGGCTGGTGAGTCCTGGGTGCTTGAACCCAAAAATGTCCATAACAACCCCTACATGTGGACACCGGGGATAAAATGGGGGGTGCGTCCCAACAGTTACACACACCTCACCGAGTTTTTCGGCCCGGTGCTGGGAGTGATGTGTGCCGAAAACCTGGATCATGCCGTTGAAATGGTCAACCAGACCGGTTACGGGCTGACTTCGGGATTGGAAAGTTTAGACCGCCGGGAGCATGAGTACTGGAGAGAACACATCCGGGCCGGAAATCTATATATCAACCGTTCGACCACCGGTGCCATGGTTTTGCGTCAGCCTTTTGGCGGTATGGGCAAATCAGCCATAGGCGGCGGTATCAAGGCCGGCGGACCCAACTATGTGTTTCAATTTATGGCGTTTGAGGATGCGGGATTCCCTTCCTCCGGTGCGATTCAAAACGATGTTCCCTTGCTGCAACTGGTCCGGGAATGGAAGCTGAAACTCCATTTGGGATCACTGAAAGGGTTTAAGGCCGATCTCATCAAGGTCATCCTGGTCGTCAAAAGCTATCTCTACCACTGGGAACAGGAATTTTCTAAAGAAAAAGATTACTTCCATTTGAGAGGGCAGGATAACACGGTTCGCTACCTCCCCATTGGAAAGGTGGTCATCCGTATGCATCCGGACGACAGTCTGTTCGATGTACTTGCAAGGGTCGCTGCGGCAAAGATCGCGGGATGCGAGATCTCCGTCGGTCTGCCCACGGCGTTAAACAATCCGGTTACTGAATTTCTTTTCAGCAGGAAAGGCCGGGAGTTTCTCGGGGATGTGCCGATTTTGCATCAGTCCGACGAAGATCTGATTGACATGATACCCGGGATGCATCGTATCCGTTATGCAGCGCCGGACAGGGTGCCCGACAAGATATTTCAGGCGGCGGCGAAAACCGGATTTTTTATTTCTCGATCAAGGGTATCCATGGAAGGGCGGATCGAGCTGATGCAATATTTCCAAGAGCAAGGTATCTGTTTCAACTATCATCGATACGGGAATCTCGGTGAACGGGGACTAAAATGAGGATTACCTTAGCACATGTTTTCGCCAAGGCATTGGTGCAACCAATCGAAAACGCTCAATTCAGATTTAACCACAATCGGCGGCCACCTGCATAGAGAGATGATGGATCGAGTTTACCAGATCTTTAAGGGGGAATGGTTTTGTGAAAACAGCATCAAACTGAATGTTTTCGAGGAGTCAGGGTGTTCCAGACATGCCTATGATCGGAGTACAAGGTCTATCGGAATTACGGATGTGATCAACAACTTCCCGACCGTCTATCACCGGCATTAGGATGTCTGTGATGACCAGGTCAAACCGACCGGTATCAAATTTTTGGATACCCTCTCGGCCATCCAAGGCAATTTCAACCTTAAGGCCGGCTCTTGATAATACGATCCTAACGACATCTAATATCGCTTTTTCATCATCGATGACTAAAATACGGTTCATGGCGTCACCAAGTTTATGGATTAGAAGGGGAACCCCCCAATTTTTTGGACTTCCGCCCTTAATTGATGATCGTTTATTCGTCTATGATCTTATAGGCCGAAGCGAAAATCCCGATCTTTCGGGGTTGGAGCGCGGCGGAAAACCAGTTTTAACGGGGCTGCATGGAGCTTCAATCAAAGCATAGCGCACGATAATTGTTCTAATTGAAGAACCACCTCCAAACATGGTTCATTCCACTTGCGCTAAGATTCTACATATGTTTTAGTGCAATTCATATGCCAGGAGATATAACCCTCCGATTATTCTAACATTTCTAATTTATCGGCTGAAAAACAGATGGAATAGATGAAGGAATTATCATGCGGTGAGGAAAAGGACTTGATAGAAATAATGACGCAACTGTTTGTAAATAAATGGTTATAAAGCGAAGGAATCTTCCTTCAGTTGATCCGGATTAGAAAAACAAATCAATATATAGCGATAAGGAACCGGGGTAAACGTGTTTTAAAAGATTAAAAATGAATATGTGTTCATTCGGCTAAATATAATTGTCAATCTCAAATCTCTTGTCATTTCGGAATCTTTCCTTTCATAACTATCAATTACTATTTGATATCTAATCGTATTTAAAACATCACTTCATGTGATTTTTCTTGACATTTTACCATTAGGTTGATTATGAATGAGCATTCATTCATTATTTTAGTCTGGACCAGGGGCTTTTTGAAAGGAACCATTATTCCGGAATTATGATTTTATGGCATATCCGGTCAGGGAGGTTTGTGATTTCTACCAAAGAAAAGAACAACGACAAGTATCATCGAATCCTCGAAGCCGCCGTCAAAGTATTTTCCGAGCAGGGCTTTTTCAATTCAACGGTATCCCAGATCGCCAGGGAAGCCGGGGTCGCCGATGGGACCATTTATCTTTATTTCAAAAATAAAGACGATATTCTGGTTCAGTTTTTCAATTATAAAGCCAGGCAGGTTTTTGCCCGTTTCAGAGAGGAAGTTGACCGCGCGGACACCGCTGTCGACAAACTCCGCAATCTGGTTCGGCGACACCTCGAGGAATTTCAGAACGACCCGAACATGGCGATGGTCTATCGGGTTGAAACGCATCAGAAAAGTCGGCTGGTTGAAGAGCAAATAAAAGAGATGTCGAAAATGTATCTCGATATCATCTCTGAAATTGTCGAGCAGGGCCAGGAGGAAGGAGTCATCCGCAAGGATTTATATCTGGGGCTTGTGAAACGATTCATACTGGGCGCTGTGGACGAGGTGATCAACACCTGGCTTCACACCGGGTCAAATTACGATCTCGTTACCATGGCGGATCCCCTTGTGGATCTTTTTATGAGAGGGATCGGGCATTCCGATGTACATGGTTTTTAAAACCGTATGATCCGCCAAAAGACCGGCGGACAAGTCCACACTTTTGATGGGGTGAACGTCATCAGGATTAAGGAGAAAATAAAAAATGGCACAATACATTGCAGATAGAAGGGATGTCGATTTTGTTCTTCACGAACAGATGCAGGTTGAAGATCTGAGCAGGTACGAACGGTTTGCTGATTTTAATAAAAAAACGGTGGATATGATTATATCCGAAGCACGGAATCTGGCCATTAAAGCGCTTCTTCCCACCCAGGAGATTGGTGATCGGGAAGGATGCAAATTTGATAACGGCAAGGTGACTGTCCCGGAACCTTTTCATCGAGCCTATGAACTCTTACGAGAGGGTGAATGGGTGTCCATGACAGAGGATCCCGAGTGGGGGGGACAGGGAATGCCGACAACGGTTGCGCTGGCTGCCAATGACTACCTCTTGGGCGCAAACTATGCGTTTATGATTTATTTGGGCCTCACGCATGGTGCGGGGAAACTCATTGAATCTTTTGGTACAAATGAACAGAAACGACGTTTTCTTAAAAAAATGTATTCCGGTGAGTGGAGCGGTACGATGCTTTTAACCGAGCCTGAAGCAGGATCGGATGTGGGAGTCCTTACGACTACAGCAGTGAAAAATGATGACGGAACTTATTCTATTACGGGAAATAAGATCTTCATTTCCGGTGGAGAACACGATTTGACCGAAAACATCATTCACCCGGTTCTGGCCCGAATAGAGGGTGCACCAGAAGGGACCAAAGGAATTTCGCTATTTATTGTGCCCAAAATCTGGGTTAATGACGACGGAAGTCTCGGTGAATTCAATGACGTGGTTTGTACCGGTATCGAAGAGAAAATGGGAATTCACGGTAATTCCACCTGTTCCCTTACACTTGGCGGGAAAGGCAAATGCAAAGGGATGCTCCTGGGTGAGGAGAACAAGGGGATGCGCGCCATGTTTCAGATGATGAATGAAGCCCGTCTTCTTGTGGGTCTTCAGGGACTGGCATGTGCATCTCCTGCTTACATGTATGCCCTGGACTATGCCAGGCAGCGGTTGCAGGGCAAACATCTTCTGCAAATTATGGATAAAAACGCACCTTCGGTTCCCATTATCCAGCATCCGGATGTAAGGCGTCAGCTAATGATGATGAAGGTGTATGTTGAAGGCATACGGAGTCTTCTTTATTATGTTGGGATGTGCGAAGACAGAATTAAGGTTTCCGAAGATGCGGAAGAAAAATTAAAATACAAGGGCGTCATTGACGTTCTTATTCCCATTGCCAAAGGATATGTCACGGACCGGTCTTTTGAGGTCTGCAGTCACGGTATTCAGGTGTACGGCGGTTATGGATATATCAAGGATTACCCCATGGAACAGCTCCTTCGGGATTGCCGTATTACGATGATTTATGAAGGTACCAACGGAATTCAGGCCATGGACCTTTTGGGAAGAAAGCTGGGGTTGAACAAAGGCAAACCCGTAATGGATCTTCTGGGAGAGATACAAAAAACCATTGCCATGGCCAAGAAGACACAAGGGTTGGAAGAGTTTGCCGCCAAACTGGAAGATATGGTCAACAAGCTGGGAGAAGTTGCATTGCATATGGGGACCATGGCCATGTCATTAAAGGTGATGAACGCATTTGCCTTCGCTCATCCATTCATGGAAGTTTGCGGCGATGTGGTCATGGCCTGGATGCTGCTGTGGCGGGCGACCATTGCATCCCAAAAGTTGGAAAAGAAGCCCGGGAAAAAAGATGCTGCATTCTACAATGGGCAGATCAAAAGTGCTGAATATTTCATCTATTCGATCCTCCCGATTACATTCGGCAAAATGAAGGCTATCCTGGCGACGAACGGTGCAGCCGTGGAAATAGAAGAAGATTCTTTCGGGGGTTGAATCTTTTTTTCGCAGTGCCCCAATATTCAGAATTTGATGCACCACTTTTCTATCGATATTGGGTTTTGCTTCGACATTAAGGGTCACATCGCCTTTCAGGAAAATATATGGCAATGGACCGATTCCCATGACCCCGGAGGAATCAATGATTATCGGCGTGGATACAGGGGGGACTTTTACGGATTTTGTGTACAAAGAAGGCGAGGTTTGGGGGGTTTACAAGGTGCTTTCGACCCCTTCTAATCCTGCTGAAGCCGTTCTCGAAGGGCTCAATGTCCATGGCACTCGGGAAAAAGAAACAGATTGTACACGGATCCACGGTGGCCACCAACGCCATCCTCGAACGAAACGGCGCAAAAACCGCATTGATCACCAATGAAGGTTTCGAAGACATCATCGAAATCGGGCGCCAGAACCGAACGCGATTGTATGATCTTTCGTATCAAAAGGAAGCCCACATCATTCCATCAGACTTGCGATTCGGTCTTCCGGGCAGAATTCTCCAGACGGGCGAGGAACGTGTACCGATGGACATTGTAAAGATGAGAGATACGGGATTGCGTCTTAAGGAACTCGGTGTTGAATCCGTTGCCATTTGTTTTCTCTTTTCTTACGTCAATCCTTTCCATGAGCGAGCGGCGGCGGATTTTTTGGAACCCTTGGGTTTCAACATATCGCAATCACATGAAATCCTGGCCGAGTTCAGGGAATTTGAAAGAACCTCCACCACAGTGATCAACGCCGTGTATGCCATTACACTTTCAGCAGTTCTCTATGTTTTTCGTTCACTGGTTCCAAAAGACATCCCCACCAATGCCGGATGTCTGAGACCCATTAACTTCCTGACCCGAAAAGGATCTGTCGTTGATGCGCTTTTTCCGGCTGCTGTGGCCGGGGGTAACGTGGAAATGTCACAACGGATTGTGGATGTGGTATTGGGCGCCCTTTCACGTGCCGTTCCGGAGACGATCCCGGCTGCCAGCCAGGGCACCATGAACAACGTGACCATCGGCGGGGTGGACTTGAGAAAGGGAAAGCCTTTTGCCTACTACGAAACCATCGGTGGCGGAATGGGTGCATCTTTTAGGTGCAATGGAGAAAGTGCCGTCCATTGTCACATGACCAATACCATGAATACACCGGTGGAGGCCCTTGAATACAGCTATCCCTTTTTAGTGACCGAATATTCCGTTCGCCGCGGCACGGGTGGGCACGGGCATCACAAGGGAGGAGACGGGATTGTTCGCGAAATCGAATTGCTTTCAGACGCGGAAGTGACCGTTTTGTCGGAAAGAAGAAGGATTCCCCCGTACGGACTCTTCGGCGGAGAACCGGGGTCTGTGGGTAAAAACGTCATTATCAGAAATAAAGGAAGCGAACAAAGAGGGGGCAAGTTTTCCGCTTCGTTAAACAAAGGGGATCGCCTTCGTATCGAGACCCCCGGAGGCGGGGGGTACGGTCTGCCGGGTTGAGCGGGTCGGGATGTTTTTGTTCATAAAATCGCTCCATGGACAATGCTTTTTTTTAAGCGTGTAAACTCGTGCTTAACGGATCGTAAAGAAAGAACAGGTTTAAAAACAATAACAAAGGACTGGGAAATGAACAGAAATAAGATCAAAAAGACCCTTTCTTCGGATAAGTTTCTTTTGTCAATAAAGTGCAGATCAGGGATAAGACAGAGGACCCCAAAAGGATGAGGATGAGCATCGAATAGGCATCGAGAGAATACCCACCGGCATCGGACCTGGGATACGCATCCAAAACCCGCCCCAATAGCGGCATAAAGACGGCACCGCCTAAAAATGGAAAAAGGTTCACCATCCCGGTTGAAGTGCCGGCAATTTCAACGGGAAAAAGCTCTTTAATGATGGTGAAGGCAAGGATAACAACTGATGAGGCACAAATTGAAAAAACAAAAAAGAAAATAAAAAGCGCAACTCGAGAAAGGCCGGCCGGGTAAATTTTGAGAAATACAAGTTCTATGACCAGCACCAAATTACACAGGACAAACGGCTTCTTTCGGCTTTTCATAAACTTGTCCGAAATAAATCCAAGGGGAGGACTTCCGACGATCATTCCCCACGCAATCATACTGAGCACCGTGCCGACCTGGGCACGGGTCATGCCGTAAACATCCATCAGATAAGGCCCGCTCCACAGTGCTCCGAAACCGAAAAATATGCCGCAATCAAAGAAAAACCATATCGCCACCGGCCAGAAGTATTTCTCGGAAACGACGTGACGAACCCCCTGGAGCAGAGGGATCTGCCTAACCGGTCCGGAAACTTTCCCTTTTTCTTTGCCGAGTTCTTTCAGCGAAGGCCAGCCCTTGTCTTCGGGACGATCACTGACGATAAACCATACCATGGCTACGATGATAAACGTGCAACATCCGATGAGCTCGAACGAAACGCGCCATCCTAAAAAAAGGGTCATTAAGGCAAGAAGCCACGTGGCCGCGAGGACCCCGATACCGCCGATTGCATTCAGAATACCGGTCATAAAGGCAAATTCGTGAGGATAAAACCATCGAGACAGGATTTTCATGGTAGGGATGAAGACCATGGAAACACCGAGCCCCACCATGATCCTTCCAAAAAAGGCAACTTCTATGGTCGGCGCAAATCCGAATATAATACTTCCCGCGGAAGCGATAATTAAAAACAATGTGACGGATTTTCGAGGACCCAATGAATCTGAGAGGAGGCCGGCGGGGAACTGCATAAACGCATAGCAGTAAAAATAGATCGATCCAAGCAACCCCATGACACTGGCGGTTGTTTGGAACTCTTTTATCAAATCGTTCGCGACGACGGAAAGAGAAAGGCGGTGGAAGTAAACAAAAAGATAGGCAAGCGCAAGAACAAGAAAGATCAGCCATCTAAAACGCATGATCTTTCCTGTAACATCTTCACTCATTTTCTTCCTAAAAACAGACTTGTTTCAAAAATCTAACCAGTTACGGATTTTCGAATTTTGGTCATTGGGATTTGGTATGCGGACAAGCGGGGGATAACCAAATCCGGGTCATCTGGATGCTTTACGTTGTAGTTCGATGCTTTGCCATTTCCTCTGCTTTGAGCTCTTTTTTTAAAATTTTGCCGACATTTGTTTTGGGCAGTTCCTTCCTGAATTCAATTTCTGTCGGAAGCTTGTACTTGGCCATCTTGTCTTTACAATATTCGATGAGTTCTTCCTGTGTGGTGGTTGCACCCTCCTTAAGCGCAACAAAGATCTTGACGGATTCACCGCGGGTGGGGTGGGGGATTCCGATGGCGGCGGCTTCCTGCACCTTGGGATTTTCATATAATACCTCTTCAATGTCACGCGGGTACACATTCAAACCACCGGACAAGATCATATCTTTTTTTCTGTCTACGATATAAAAATATCCGTCTTCATCCATCCTGGAGATATCTCCGGTGTGAAGCCAACCATCCGTTAGCGTGGCGGCCGTCTCTTCAGCATTGTTCCGGTATCCTTTCATAACCTGGGGACCCTTGACAAGAAGTTCACCCGGTTCTCCAATGGGAAGGTCTGTCTCACCGTCATTGAGATCGACGACCCGGCAATGGGTGTCGGGAATAGGGACGCCGATACTTCCGACTTTCCGCTTGCCGCCGGCATACGGGTTGACATGGGTAACGGGTGATGATTCCGTGAGGCCATACCCTTCGACGATGACGGCTCCGGTTTTGTTTTCAAAGTCTCTGATTACTTCCACCGGAAGCGGGGCGCTCCCTGAAAAGCATCCTTTTATGGATGTTAAATCGATTTTGTCGATGTGCGGATGGTTCAGTATGCCGATATACATGGTCGGCACCAACGGTGCAAATGTCGGTTTGAATTTCTTAATGGCCTGGATCAACTGTTCCGGCTGAGGTTTGGGGACAAGAATATCCCCCCATCCCAGATAAATGGCCAGATTCATTGCGGTTGTGAGGCCAAATACATGAAAAAAAGGAAGTGCTCCCAGCATGATTTCATTGCTGTCGAAGGTGGGGAACCATGCACCAATCTGTTGAACCTGCTTGCTCAAGTTGGCGTGGGTGAGCATAACGCCTTTTGAAACACCGGTGGTTCCCCCGGTATACTGATACATGGCGATATCGTCAAACAAAAGCTCAACGTTGGGGGGATTCCCAGTGCTTTTTGCCAGAACATCTTTCCACTTGTACACATTTTCAGAAGGTTTTACATCTGCCGCAAGATTTTTCTTTTTGGCTACGAGCGGAAACAAAAGATTCTTTGGGAAAGGTAGATAGTCTCCAATGGAGGTATAGATGATATGTTCTATGTTTGTTTTCGGTCTTAGATCGATCATTCGGTTTCCCAGAAGATCCAGGGTTATGAGAAATTTTGAACCGGAATCATTAAATTGATATTCAAGCTCACGGTCTGTATACAAAGGGTTGTTCATCACTACGATTCCTCCGATCTTCAGTATGGCATAATAGGCAACGACACAGGGGATAACGTTGGGTAAAAGGATGGCGATGCTGTCGTCTTTACGAACTCCAAACGCATGCAAAACTGCTGCAAAACGGTTAACCATATCATTGAGTTCACGATAGGTCATTTTGTATCCTTCGAAAAGCAGCGCCATTTTATCCGGGAATTTGCCGGCAGTTCTTCCAAGAATATCCGGAAGACATATTTCTTCGTAAGAAATGCTTTCCGGGACACCCTTTTCATAACTGCTTAACCATGGCCTATTTTCATATTTAATTTCTGTTGTCATATGACCCTCTATTTTGGTTTGTCAAAGCACGGGTGAAGTTGTCTTTTACATGGGTGATTAACCTTTGAAACCATTTACCTATATGTGTTAGGATGAAAATGGATATTTGTCAAGAAAGCTTGTAATTTATGCGATACTAATATATTAAGATATATTCAAAATCATATGAAAAGCTGAACTTTTTCTTGACAGCCGAAAAGTACGTCTGTTAAAAAATGAATGAACATTCATTCATTATCTATCGTTTGCTTGCTATTTTTCCATTGATACGGGTTGGGGAGTGAAAAGTTAATATATGGAAGCAGCATTGATATCTCCGGCAAAGGCGACTGTTCTGGGGATTCCTACGGTAATTTTCTCATTGATCATTCCGCTGGTTGGTGTGGCAGTTTTTACATACATTATTGCCATTCGCTTGAAACCGATGGTTAAAGCGTTTCCGGATCTACGGTTGGATCGTTTAACGGTTCGATTTTTAAAAATGTTAAAGTATGCTGTCGGGCAATACCGTCATCCCAGATACATGGATGCAGGAATTATTCATATTGCGCTCTTTTCGGGTTTTATTATTTTGTCTTTAAGATCCGTAACCCTTGTGTTGCTCGGAATTTCAGACGGCTATGTCCTGCCGGGAATGGGCGGAATGGCCGGTCAGGTTTACACGGTGCTCAAGGATATTGCCGGAACAATTGTACTGGCAGCATGTCTGGTTGCAATGTATCGTCGACTTGTCGTTAAACCCAAACGATACGCGGTGCCGGCAAAATACGGTAAAGAACATACCTGGGAAGCCGTTCTGGTACTGATGCTGATTACAGGGTTGGTTACCTTTGATATGGCCTTTGAGGGAAGCGAGTTTGCGGCTCAAATTCAACGTGGATTGAAACCCGATATACTGGTTCCGGTGACCGGTACATGGATGGCAACCCATATTTTAATGCCCCTTCCCGTAGATATGCTTCAGCATATCCATGTGGGGGCGTATTTTTTGCATGAGCTGACTTTCTTCTTTTTCCTCTGTTTTTTACCCATGGGAAAGCATTTTCATGTGATTACGTCTTTGCCCAATGTGTTTTTAATGAAACTCGACAAAGGCACTGTAAAACCTGTCCGGTGGGGCGTAACCGATGAAGCACTGGATGACCTTGAATCGTTTGGGGTGAAGAAGTACGAGGATTTTACCTGGAAACACATCCTCGATTTCTATTCCTGTGTCGATTGCGGGAGATGTTCGGACAACTGCCCGGCCAATGCTGTGGGGCGCCCCCTTTCTCCCAGATTTATATCCATTAAATGCCGAAACTATTCATTCAATAAGTATCCCCTCAAGGGCAAGCCGTTAGATGTGAATCCGTTTATTGGAAATGTGTTAGAAGAAGATGAGATTTGGTCGTGCACCACCTGCGGCGCCTGCGAACAAGAGTGTCCCGTTTTCATCGAATATATCGATAAAATTGTTGATGTCCGACGCGGATTGGTGGACGACGGTATGGTGCCGCAATCCCTCCAGAAACCCTTGGGTGCACTTGAAAAACGCGGCAATCCTTACGGAAAGATGGAGAAGAAGCGAGCGGACTGGACCGGGGGATTGCCCGAAGATCTCAATGTAAAGATTCTGGGGGGGAAAGAGACCGCCGATACCCTCTATTTTGTCGACAGTATTACATCGTATGATGACCGGATACAGGACATCGGTCGGGCGACAGCGAAAGTCCTTGCCGCTGCGGGCATCGATTTTGGAATTCTGGGGCCGTCGGAAAGAGACAGCGGCCACGAGGTCCGGCGATTCGGTGAGGAGATGCTCTTTTTGGAGTTAAAAGACCGGAATACCGAGGCCATCAACAATACAGGCGCTAATTGTATCGTTACCGCAGACCCTCATGCCTTCAATGCATTGAAAAACGACTACAAAGATATCCCGCCGGTGGAACATATCAGCCGGACCATCTTAAAAAGCATAAAATCGGGCGTCATCCGTTTAAAGACTGTCGAGAGTTCAGATAAAATTTATACATATCACGATCCGTGTTATCTTGGCCGTCACAACAACCTTTACGATGATCCACGGGAGGTCATCGATTCGATCCCCGGAATCCATCGGGTTGAAATGACCAAAAACTGCAGGGACCGATCGTTCTGCTGCGGCGGCGGCGGTCTAATGCTTTTTTACGAGCCCATCGAAGAAAAAAGGATGGGACAGGTAAGGGTTGAAATGGCGAAAGCCGCCGGCGCGAACGTGATCGTAACGGCCTGTCCCTTTTGCATGGTCAATATTGAAGATGCCATTAAGACCAGCGGCTTTGAAGGAGAGATGGAGGCCGTCGATCTCGTTGAACTGGTCGAACGGCATTTGGTTGATTATTGATGATTAAAAATACTGCATTCACATCGTTATTTCGTGAATAAAATGATACCAGTTAAAAAATAACAGATAACGTAGAAATAAGGTTTTTGAAAATGAATCGCTTCAGGTATGCCTAAATTTTTGCTGAAAGAACTCGTAGATAACGGTTCGTAATGAAAAAATCGGTCTTAGCTTTTGAGAATGGTTTTGGATTTAAGACCATATGATCGTATTAAAGCCAATCCGGAATGGTTTTTTCATAACGAGCCGTAATCCACTCAAACAGCTTCCAGCAAAAATTTAAGCACACCTGAAGCTTCCTAAAAACAGATTTGTTTTAAAATATCCAAATGGTTATCGGATAACTAAAAATGTCGGAGGAAAATATGGAGATCTTGGTGTGTATCAAGCGGGTTCCGGACACTTCGGAAAACGAGATAGCGGTCAACAGAGACGGGACGGATATCGAACGGGATGATCTGGTATATTCCGTCAATGAATGGGATAATTATGCGGTTGAAGAAGCCATTCAGATTCGCGACAAGGTCGGCGGCAGCGTCACCGTTATCACCGTCGGCGACGAGGAAGATGAAGAGGTTGTTCGAAGAGAGATGGCCATGGGCGCGGATAATGGCCTGCTCCTTTCAGATGATTCGTTCAAGGGATCTGATGGAAGAGGGACCGCCGCTATTTTAAAGGCCGCGGTAGAAAAGGGGGGGTACGATCTGATTCTGACTGGTGCCCAGGCAGATGACGGCGCGGGTCAGGTCGGCGGTATGCTCGCTGCGATGCTCGACTGGCCCTATGCTTCTCTGGTGAATTTCATAGACATTGTTGACGACAAAAAAATAAAAGTCGGTCGTGAAATTGCCGGCGGAAACCAGGAGATGAGTGAAATTGATCTTCCGTGCGTCCTTTCGATTCAGACCGGTATCAATGAACCGCGGTATGTGGGAATTCGCGGCATCCGGAAAGTGGCGTCAATTGAAATTCCGGTTGACAATGCCGGCGATCTCGGTATCACCGCGGATACGGTCGGAGCGTCAGGGGCTCGGACAAAACGTCTCGATTATTTTGTGCCTGAACCCGGGGAAGGTGCGGAGATAATGGAAGGAAGCACCGATGAAATCATCGATAAACTCATCGAACTCTTAAAGGCCAAAGGAGGAATAAAATAATGGCTCAACAGATTTTTGCATATATTATACACAAGAATGGTGTTATAGACGATACGGCCCTTGAGTTGATATCCGCCGGCCGAAAACTCAACCCGGATGGTTCAGTCACTGCTGTTGTCGCCGGAGACGGTGCCAATCTTGATACAGTGTGCAAGGATGTTGCGTCTTCCTTTCACGAGGTCTGGAAGATCGACAACGAAGCTCTGGCTTATATCAGTGCGGAAGTGCTCCGGCCGATGCTGACTCGTATCCTGCCAAAAGAAAGCATTGTTCTGATTCCCCATGAACATTTCGGCATGGATCTGGCCCCGGGTCTTTCCATCAAACTTGATTCGGTTTATCTTCCGGATGTTTTTGGTTTTAAAGGCATCGAAGATGGAAAACTCAAGGCTGTTCGTGAAGAATATTTAGGTCAGGTCAGCACCCATGTCCTTTGCGATATTTCCAAAGGGGCTGTCATTACCGTTCGGCCGGGCTCATTCAAGGCGGATGAAAGCAAGGGGACTGACGGCAACATCATCGACAAAACTGCCGAAGCTCTGGAGGGCGGTCTTCCGGGTGGTGCCCGCCGTTTTCTGGAAATCGTGGAGGCAGAGGTCGGCGATGTCGATATCACCAAATCGGATGTTCTGGTATCTGTCGGCAGGGGGATCGAAGATGAGGAGAACCTTGAAATCATATTTGATCTGGCCAAGGCCATGGGTGCGGATGTGTCGTGCTCAAGGCCCATTGTGGATGCAAAATGGCTGGAGAAGTCCCGCCAGGTCGGAACGTCAGGCAAGACCGTCAAGCCGAAAGTATATTTGGCACTGGGGATCAGCGGTGCCTTTCAGCATTTGGGCGGCATCAAAGGTGCGCCTTTTATCATTGCGGTTAATAAAAATCCCAAAGCACCCATTTTCCAGGCTGCGGATGTGGGCGTTGTGGCTGATATCCTCGATTTTGTCCCGGAGCTTACGGACCGGATCAATGAGGTAAAAGGATAAAAACGCCTAAAAATCGGAGTAAGGATTGAAGACCACCCTGCAGCTTGTTGCAGCGTAGCGGAAATCCCTTTTTAACGAGGCCGCGGAGAACCTCAATCCTCCTTAGCTAACCATACTTTTCGATAATTTCTTTATATCTGAAGCAACTTTTTATGTGGTCGTTCACCATTCCGGTTGCCTGTATGTGGGCATAAACAATTGTTGCCCCGACAAATTTAAATCCTCTTTTTTTTAAATCTTTGCTGATGAGATCCGACAATTCCGTTCTCGCGGGAATCTCTTTGATTGATTCGAATCCATTGTGGATCGGCTTGTTGCCGGTAAAATTCCAAATGTATGTATCAAACGTTCCGAATTCTTTTCTCACCCCAATAAAAGCCTTTGCATTTGAAACAGCACTTTCAATCTTTAATTTATTGCGAATTATTCCGATGTTTTCTAACAGGGAATTTATTTTTTGCCGATCATAGGTCGCAATTTTGTTGAAATCGAATCTATCAAAAGCCTTCCGGAAATTTTCTCTTTTTTTCAGAATCGTCAGCCAACTTAACCCTGCCTGAAATCCTTCAAGTACGAGAAGCTCAAAAAGTTTTTTGTCATTATGCAACGGGGAGCCCCACTCATTATCATGATATTTTATAAGAAGAGGGTCTCCCTTGGGCCAGGAACAGGTGGGTTTATTGTTTTCCATTTTACTTTCGAAAATCCGGTTTGCATGCGCCACTTTTCGGTGTGTTGAACCAGGTGGCCACTTTGATAAATGGATATTCCCCTTTATTTTCAATTAAATGTTGCTTGATCAATTTTTCATATCATGCAAGTAATATAGATTCAACGTGAAATGATCATACCAGGACCCTTCAGATGCCGTTAATTTTGAAATCAGACTTCAAACCATTGTTATTATTATCAAATGCGCATTTTCAGACCATTTATCCATCCCTTTTCAGAAAAGTAAGGGGTGTCAATTATGTTCGGGAACGAATTTTCACATCTGATCGCGATTTTATCGATCTGGACTGGTCACGGGTTGGTGCAGATCGGGCGGTTGTTGTCTCACATGGTCTGGAAGGTCATTCCCGGCGTTCATATGTTCTTGGAATGATAAATGCATTTAACACGAGAGGCTGGGACGGCATCGCCTTCAATTTCAGGGGATGCAGCGGTGAACCGAATCGCCTTATCCGATCCTATCACTGCGGCGCGACCGAAGACCTGCACACGGTTGTGACCCATGTTGTCAATAAAAAGCGTTATTCGTGTATTTCGCTTGTGGGGTTCAGTGTAGGCGGCAATTTGACCTTGATGTATTTGGGAGCAAAGAGGAACGCGGTATCTCCGCTGATTAAAAACGCAGCCGCTGTTTCGGTGCCCTGTGATCTTGAATCAAGTTCCAGGAAGCTCGCAAAAAGATCTAACCGGCTCTACATGAAGCGTTTTTTAAAAATGTTTCACGACAAGATACGAATAAAAATGCAAATCATGCCGGGTAAAATCGATGATGCGGATTACCACTCGATCCGAACGTTTGAACAATTTGACAACAGATATACGGCCCCCATTCACGGGTTTTTAAATGCAAAAGACTACTATTCTAAATGCAGTTGCAAACAATTTCTGGCAGATATCAACATTCCGTCACTAATTATCAACGCTCAGAACGACCCTTTTTTGGGTAAAGCGTGTTATCCTGTTGAAGAAGCGAAAAAGAATCCTTATCTTTTTCTTGAAATGCCGAAATCAGGTGGGCATGTGGGTTTTGCAGATTTTAACAAGAACAGTGAATACTGGCATGAAACGAGGATTGCGTCGTTTGCAACCAACAACATGTGATGCACTTAATTTAAATGAATCTTCTCTCAAAGGGTTGGTCGATCAAACCAGGGGCAAAGGGTCTAAGCTTGTATCCCCGAATCCTTTTCTCCAACCAATCCGTCGATTTAAAGGAATGAAATTATGAAAGAGAACAATACCACAAAACCTTGTTTGATGTTTTTTTTCGTTATCATTCTGTTAACGTTACCCTTTGCAAAAGCAGAAGGAGGAACCATGGAACTGACAAGCTCGGCATTTGGTGAAGGTGGGATGATCCCCGACAAATTTACCTGTGACGGGGCCGATGTGTCACCACCGCTTAAATGGAATGCACTTCCAGCCGGTACGCAGAGCCTTGCACTCATCTGCGATGACCCGGATGCACCGGTGGGCATATGGGTTCACTGGGTATACTATGATATTCCGGCAGATACGGAAGGTCTCCCTGAAGGAGTGGCAACCATTGACCATCCGGAAGAGGGCGGGACACAGGGAATTAATGATTTTCGAAAGATAGGATACGGCGGCCCCTGTCCGCCGGGTGGCACCCACAGATATTTTTTCAAATTATACGCCCTTGATCGGATGCTGAACCTGCCATCCGGAACCACAAAAAAACAGCTCCTGAAGGCAATGGAAAATCATATTGTCGGCCAGACACAGTTAATGGGCAAGTACCGGCGGTGATTCATCCGGCCGAGGTCTGTCCTTAAAAAAATGTTAAAATATTGACAAGAAGCGATTTTCAATTCAACCTCGAGAGCATTTTTTCAGGTAAAATTTTATCAACTGCCTAAAAATATAGGACTTAATCTGTTTTAACACTTTTTAAATGATATGGTGGCATGAATCGTGCATTTTGCCGGAGTTACGTTTTTTTCCCCTTTCTACGATATGTATGGGGTTGCATAAACACAAAATATCGGTTAGACAAAGGAAAAAAGCGGCTAAAATCAGAGGAATCAATATGAAAAAAACACTGTTTACGGTTTTGACTTTGCTGATTATGGGTCAGTCCGGCTGGGCGGATGACAAGGGTACGGCAAAAGAATTACTGGTAAGCAAGCTCGAAGCGGCGCTTGCGGTATTGCAGAGCGAGGATCTTGGTCAGGAGGACAAGAACAAACGAGTTGCGGAAATCGTAGAGCCGATGTTTGAGTATAAACTCATGGCAAAACTCACTTTGGGAAGAAAATACTGGTCCGATCTATCGGAAGAAAAGCAAGAGAAATTTACCGATCTTTTTGTTGCACGCTTAAAAGCGTCGTATCTTGATAAACTGGCCCTTTATACAGATGAGAAGGTTGCCTATGACGAACCGGTTCAGGAAGGGCAAAAAATTCAGATACCGACCAAAGTGATTTCTAAAAACAACAATATATCCATGCTGTACAAACTTTATAAGTCAAGGGACGGCTGGAAAATCTATGACATAGAGATTGAGGGGGTCAGCCTTATTTCAACATACCGGTCTCAGTTTCACGAAATTCTCAGCAAAGGCACTGTTGATGAGCTTCTGCTGAAACTTGAAAAACCGGAAAATAAACAATCGCCTTAAAAACGGTCCGGGTTCCAATACATCTGTTTCAGCAATCCATATGAATATATTTTCTTCCTTGTTCACACAGTTTTTCGATAAAGTCATTCTTGAACGGCCGAAAGTTGTTATTGCCTCTCTAATCGTAGTGGTTTTATTTTTCGGTTATGCTGCAAAAGACTTTAAGCTTGACGCATCGGCGGAAACCCTGATGCTCGAGGACGATAAAGACCTTCGGTATTCACGACTCATTGATTCCCGCTATGGAATTCAAGATTATCTGGTAATGACCTATGCCCCAAGAGGTGAGTTATTTTCCGATGTGACGCTCACAAATCTGTCCCGCCTGTGTGATGACTTAAAGAAAGTTCAAAGAGTTTCATCGGTTGTTTCAATACTGGACGCTCCGCTCCTTGAAAGCCCCCCGGTTCCGATCAAAGAATTAACCGGGAATATTAAGACCCTTGAATCCCCAGCGGTTGACAAGACCCTGGCAAAAATCGAATTTAAAAACAGCCCGCTTTATCAAAACCTTATTGTAGGCCCGGACCTCAAGACCACTGCACTGTTGATCTACTTTCCTGCCGACGATGTTTACCACAATCTGCTGAATACCCGTAACCGTTTAAGAGAGAAAAAAGCTGATGAAGGTCTCTCTTCGGAGGAAGCTGCCGAGTACAGGAAAGTCATCGAGCAATTTAGGAGCCACCGAGACCGGATGCGTGAGACCCGGCATCAGGATATCGCTTCCATCCGTTCAATCATGGATAATTATCGTCACGATGCCGATCTTTTTCTGGGAGGCGTCAGCATGATTGCGGATGATTTGATCAGTTTTATTAAAAACGATTTGAAAGTATTCGGTCTCGGCGTCCTGTTTTTTTTGATCATAACACTCGGCATTATTTTCAGAAAATTACATTGGATATTTTTACCCATAATCTGCTGCGCTTTTTCAGTTGTTTCCATGATGGGTCTTTTGGGATTGTTCGACTGGGAAGTCACCGTTATATCTTCCAATTTTATCTCCTTGCAGCTTATCATAACCATGGCCATAACAATTCATTTGATTGTGCGCTACCGCGAGCTTTGTATAAAAAACCCCGATGCGGAAAAACGGGAACTGGTCCTTGATACCGTCCGTCTAATGGCCAAACCCTGCCTGTATGCCGCTTTGACGACCATCGCCGGTTTTGGTTCTCTGCTGCTATGCAATATTCTGCCGGTGATTACTTTCGGATGGATGATGAGTGCCGGTATCCTCGTATCCTTGGTCATGACATTTCTTGTGTTTCCCTCCTTTTTAATGCTGATCCCCGGAGAATCTTCAGCGGTACGAAGAAAACCGCGCTTTTCATTAACGCCTTTTTTGGCCCGATTTACCGAAGCACACGGTTTGTTGATACTTGTAATAAGCTGCGGTGCGTTGGTTTTAACTGCCATCGGCGTAACAAGGCTGACCGTTGAGAACAGTTTTATCGATTACTTTAAGCAGACCACAGAGATTTATCAGGGCATGAAAGTCATCGACCAAAACCTGGGCGGTACCACGCCTCTGGATGTCTTGGTCGATTTTGAAAAGCCTTCGGCAAAAGAAACGGACTCTACGCCTCAAACCGGTAAATATGAAAACGATGAATTCGATACGTTTGAGGAGTTTGATAAAGCAGAAGGAGAAGATAAATACTGGTTTAATTCTGAAAAAATGATTCTTGTTGAGAAAGTTCATGATTATCTTGACAGTCTGCCGGAAATCGGCAAGGTTCTTTCGTTGGGCACTCTTTTGAAGATAACACAGAAACTCAACAACAACACTCCCCTGGATAATTTCGAACTGGCACTGCTCTATAACGAACTTCCCGACAGGTTCAGGGAGATGGTTTTAACTCCCTATGTGTCTGTTGAACACGATCAGGTCCGTTTTTCCGTCCGTGTCAGGGATTCCGAAAAATCATTAAAGCGAAATCAGTTGATAAAAAAGATCCGTGAAGATTTGGTGAGCAAATTCGGACTGGATGAGGATCGTGTCCATTTGTCCGGAATGATGGTGTTGTACAACAATATGTTACAAAGCCTTTTTGAATCACAAATCCAAACGCTGGGAGTGGTTGTGGTGGCCCTGATGGGCATGTTTATGATTCTGTTCAGATCGCTGAAAATTGCGCTTATTGCCATTGCACCCAATCTGCTTTCCATTGGCGTGGTCCTCGGCTTTATGGGCTGGCTGAACATCCCGCTGGATATGATGACCATCACCATTGCTTCCATCAGTGTCGGAATTGCGGTGGATGATACCATCCACTATATAGTCAGGTTCAAAAATGAGATCCGTATCGACCAGAATTATATTCAGACGTTGCATCGGTGCCATGGAAGCATCGGTCACGCCATGTTCTACACATCCGTAACCATCATCATCGGTTTTTCAATCCTGGTTTTGTCTAATTTTATTCCCAGTATATATTTCGGGCTCTTGACAGGATTGGCCATGTTCATTGCCTTGATCGCAGCACTGACGCTGTTACCCGAACTTTTGGTTCTTTTTAAACCCTTTGGTCCCGGAATAAAAGAAAATTCGAAAGACACTCGATAATATGCGAAAAAAACCGTTCATACTTCTGCTCCAGATTTTTTTGTTTTTTGCTATCTCGTTCATCGGTTGCGCCCACAAACCCGTGGCTTCAAAACAATTGCCGGCTGACGATGCATCGGTGAATCAGTATCAGCAAGCGTTAATCGTCGATACGGATCAGAGTCCATCAAGCCCGGAGGAACTCGATGATTTTGAAAAAGAGTTTTTTGAAGAGGAGTTTAAAGCACGCCAGGTTCATGTGCCGGATCCTTTGTCTTCCTGGAATAGAGTGATGTTTCACTTCAATGATAAGCTTTACTTCTGGATGCTCAAGCCTCTGGCAAAAGGGTACAAGGCCGTTACTCCGGATATTTTCAGAATCGGAATAAAAAATTTTTTCAATAATCTTATGTTCCCGATACGATTTGCCAACTGTATTTTTCAAGGGAAAGGGAATGCGGCCGGCTACGAATTTACAAAATTTGGTATTAACACCACAGCCGGTTTTCTTGGTTTCGGAAACCCGGCAGGGCTATATCCCGAGCTTAATCTTCCCGATAATGAAGACCTTGGGCAGACATTTGGCAAATACGGCATCGGAAATGGATTTTACATTGTATGGCCGGTTTTGGGTCCGTCCACGCTTCGTGACTCAGTGGGGTTGGTCGGTGACGCTTTTTTAAATCCGATTGGTTATGTTGAGCCCATTGAAGCGGAATTGGCCATCAAAGGGTTTGATCTCATCAATCGGATGTCTTTTCAGATCGGAAAGTATGAGGCGCTAAAAGAAGCAGCCGTAGATCCCTATGTGGCAACTCGAAACTCTTATCTCCAGTATCGGGAAAAGCAGATAAAACAGTAAGGTACTTAAAAGCCTTCCGTCCTTTTTTAAGATGCGTACAGAGCGGGTTGGCCCGTGGTTCGCATTAAATCTTGAATCTTCATGCAGACTGCTATATTTTGTGCACATTCTGAGTTCCGGAAAAAAAAAGGTTGAATTATCATCATGTCTGATTTAATAGGCAGGTAATTCTTTTAGGAGAAGAAATGATATCGTGAATATGTTTTTGGATCGGCGCCGTTTTTTAAAAATCTGCGGTAAGGCTGCCTTGTGCAGCGCATTCCCTGCATCGGCCATGGCTTCCATTGATCGGTTGTCGGGGACAAAACGTATGTTGTCCTTGTATAACACACATACGCGTGAAAGTCTTAACGTGTGTTATTACGCCAAGGGTCAATATCTGGCCAAGTCCCTGGCAAAAATTGACCATATCCTCCGAGACCATCGCACAGAGGAAATTAGGCCCATCGACAAGGGACTGCTGAATATTCTTCATTCCATTTCGGTAACCTTTGATCCGGCGGTCCGGTTCCACGTTGTTTCCGGATATCGTTCTCCAGAAACAAACGACATTCTGCGAAAAACAGGCAGATATGTCGCCAAACATAGTTTGCACATGCAAGGTGGAGCAGCCGACATCCGAATTCCCGGTTTTAATTTAAGACGGTTGTGGAACGTCTGTATGAAGCTGCAAGCCGGCGGCGTTGGGTACTATCCGAAGTCCGATTTTGTTCATGTGGATATCGGGGATGTAAGATACTGGTAACCTATTACTCCACGGGATGTTGCAACAACAAAACCCTCTTTTGCCGCTCATCTTACGTTCAAGGAGATCTTGAGCCGTTACAAAAAAGTAGAATTCCTTACAGTCGAAGATTCCCTGCAACTTGTTGAAGCGCAGCGGAGATCCCGTTTTAGCGGGGCTCCAGGGAGCTTCAATGTCGGATTTACCTCGAAAAAATTCCAGACGGACTCGCATTTTGGTTAGATGGTTGAAGATTGATGGAAGGGCACTTTTTAAGTAAAAATTTTCACAAAGTTTAGGTGGTGTATTTCATGTTTTTATGAATTTTGCTGGAGATTGGCAGTGCCATATAGTCCATATTCAAATATAACTAACTGAAAATATTATTAACATCGACTAATATGAATTTTTTGCATGGTTTTTGCAAGAAAAAACATAAAAAGCGCTATTTGCAATTTGAAAAAGAAACCCGCGACAGCCTAAAAAGTAGCCAATAAGGCTGGATGCATGTGTAATACAAGATAATATGAAACCGGTGTTAGGACAAAAGAAATGATATGTAACCATCTGAAGAAAATCAGAGAATCTCTAATGATAAGCAAGGCTGAGCTTTCTAGAAAGGCCAATATCTCACCCATTACCCTTGCACGAATTGAGCAGGGCAAACCATGCAGAATGGAAACAAAACGAAGGATTGTTTTGGCATTAGGAATGAAAGTGTCAGATAAAAACGGGGTGTTTGATGAGAATCAGTCGTCATCTGACTCTGATCAATTCGATAGGCGATCCGGCATTGATCGACGTGAAATTTCCTATGCTGTTCATATTCCGGAGCAAAGATCCGGCAATGATCGGAGAGAAAGCTTGAAAGAAAACTAACACAAAATATTTAATAATGAAATAGATATGTTAGTCGAAAAGGGTCAAGAGATGTCTTTGTTTTTTTAGGGAAGTCAATATTTCGTATTTCAAACAATTATCCTGTCTTTTGATCTCTGCCTTTTTGGAGTCAAGTGGTTATAAAATCTCCACCAATATGAAATACCAGCGGCGGACCGCCTTCATTGCCCCTCATTTGAATTAGAACTTTCCGATTGACATCAGATAAAGCTTTAGCAGAATGAAAGGGTTCGATGCTTGAATTAGGATTAAACGTTTGACTAAAGTCCGATGCCTTTGATAATCTAATGGCTAAGTTCCTTGTTTGACAATTCAACCGAAAAAATATTAAAATTTTGGATTCCATTATGGGTAAAGGCATTCGCATATTTTTTATTAATGAGGATGAAACACTCAGACGTATTCCGGTTGCAAAGTACGACCGATTGCTCGGGGGGGATACAGACGTTTATTTTCAAGAGTATGCCGGGAAGCGGGTTCGATATGTTTTTATAATTTTGAAATTCATCAAACGAATCCCTGTTGAAATCATTTCGATTCAATACTCCATTCTTTCTTTCGATCCCAACGGTAGAATCGATTTCGGTGATTTGGAAAAAGAAATGGAACTTGGATTTCAGATGTTGAGTCCATCGTGCTCAGATCCTGTTTTCCCAAATGTGATCCATGCCGAAGATCGTTTTGCTCTAAAAAGATTTTATGATCGTTACACCTGGGAACCAAACTCTAAAATCGAAAAGGCGATCGTCTACGCTATTTTCCGAAAGAGTTTGAGGTAATGGTCGTCTCGACATAGTGTGATAGCTTTACAGCGTAAAGAGGGAATTGAAGATCTATTAAAAATTCAAGGAATTAACCAGATATTGAACGTGAGATCGATAGCATCGCAAATCCTGTGCATGGTTTTAATCAGTCTGGCGGGGGTCGCTTCAGCCGGAAAAATCGATGATATTCGTGCGAACGTATATGCCTGGTCCAAGTCTTGGCAAAGCCGTGATATAGACAGTTACATGTCTTTCTATAGCCAGGATTTCCGTTCCGACGGGCTCGATTACCAGGGGTGGAAGCAAAAGAGTGAAAAGCTTTTTAAAATGCCCGGTGATATCCGGGTGGACATATCCGACTTGTGTGTTTTTATTGAAGGGGAATATGCCACCGTAATATTCCTTCAACGATATCAAGATCCGAAAATTTCGGATGTCGGGGAAAAAACACTGACCATGGTTAATTCTAACGGCAGATGGGAAATCGTATCAGAAATGTGGGAACCATTGGCAGTGCCCGGCAAAATTACTCAGAAAATGCCTTCCGGGTCAAGACCAGAGGAACGAAGAAAAATAGATGCAGCGGCCCGAGATGTCCATGACGCCACGCAGGCACCTGCGATGGGGACCTTGTCGCAAGACGGGATCATTGTCAAAAGCATTAAATTTGAATCTGAAAAGAATCGGGAAACGGTTTTTATTGCTGCAAACAATTTTTTCGTTCCCGAGATCCTGACCCTTGAAGGCGATAAGCCAAGGATTGTAATTGATATTCAGCCTGTTTCCTCCTGGAGCGGAGAGGCCAGAACTCCGGTTAACGGGAATTTGATCCGGCAGATCCGAACATTTCTGCATCGTGACGCCAAAAAACTGCGGGTTGTTTTGGACCTTAATCCTTCGGAGAATTACTACATAAATCAATTATTTTACAAAAAAGAAAACATGTATTGTCTGGAGGTCAGATAACCCTTCAGGCAACCTTCCAGTTTCCCTTGCCGAAAAACAGCGGAAGTTCCGCAGCGCATACCGGGCCGACCTTGACAGGCCGACCGCTTTGTCCGGCCAGGTTCTCTTGAATCTCTGCTGCAAAGCCGGGCAAAAAGAGGGTGGACTCAGGCGCAATTTGGTCCACATTCTCACGGCTGATTCCCTGCATAACCCGCTCGGCAGTCATAACATTATAAACAATCGCCATGTCCACAGTATGCCCGTCTGTGTCCACTACTAAATACCAGAAAGGACTTAATGTGGTGGAAAGTACTGCCGTGAGCACCTCGCCGGTTATCCTTGAGTTGCCTGACATAAGGATTGGTGAATTTATTCCGGGCTGGTTGATGGGAAAGAGGCCGGTGGGCCCCGGGGCCGGAAGCTGTAAAACCTCTACTTCGGGCAGGATTTCATCCGGTCTGGCCGCCCAGAGCAGGGAAAGAAAACGCATCCTTGCCATCTTGCAATGTGAGGGTCTGAGTTTTCCGGATCGGAGTTTGTCCAGAAACTCTTCCCGACTGTGAAATCCGCAGGCCCGACAGTCGTTGGGAGATATATAAGGTTCAATTTTTATTTTTTCTTCATAGAGATCTGCCAGGAGCATCGTTCCTCCCCATTTTTTTGGCGTCAAAAGTTGTAAGAGTTTAGCCTTTTGATACGCAACGAATTACAGCGTGAACGTCATGTCCCAGCCGACCGCAAAACAGTCGAGCTTGTGTCCGTTGTCAGAGATGATCTGCCTGCAGGCCGCCACCATTTTATCAACCTGTCGATCGGTTCGCTCCTGGTTTAAATGAAACAACCCGAACTGTTTGACTCCGGCTTCAATGGCCAGATTCAGTGTTTCCGTAAATACCGAGTGCCCCCATTCAATGGTAGACGAATATTCTTCTCGAGTAAATTCTGCGTCATGGATTAATAGATCGGCATCTTTGGAAAATTCAAGGTAGTCTTTATACGTCAGGCCTCCGGGGTGTACAAACCCGAGTTCATTGTCTGTCAGAAAGACAAATGACTTGCCGTCTTCGGTAAATTTATATCCGCTTCCGTTGTTGGGATGGCTGATCGGGATCGGTGTTATGGTTACAGAGCCTATTTCGAATGCCGAGGTAAACGCCCCCACATATTCAATCTTCGCACTGATATCAGAATATCTGACGGGAAAACTCGGCGGAGTCATGATCCTGGAAAGAAAGGTTTCCACGAACTCGCTGTGAAACGGGCACCTATACATCCTGAATTTGGATTTTTTGCTGTAAAGCGGCTTAAAAAAGGGGAACCCCATTAAATGGTCCCAGTGGGCATGGGTAAAAATAAGATTATATGTGCAGCGGTTTTCATTGATCAGCCTGTTGCCAAGCCTTCGTATTCCGGTACCGGCGTCAACGATGATAATATCGTCACTTTTTGTTCTGATTTCAAGACAGGTGGTATCGCCGCCATACTTAATGTACTCTTTTCCTGAAACGGGGATGGAGCCCCGCGACCCCCAACATTTGATAACCATCGTTAATCCTTCTTTCCTAAAAAGGTATGCCAGACACCGTTACATTCCCAATTTTTAATGATTTTTACCCCTTTCTGAAGCAAATGGAAGCGCACATCTCTTGCCTGACTGCGCAAAAGGCCGGACAAGATGAACCATTTTTTATTTAAAAAACCCTGTGAAGCGGTTAGAAGTTTCATGGCATCATAGTGGATGTTTGCTATCACAAGGTCCGAAGTTGAGTCAATAAAATCCTCAGCTCGCCCCTGAACAACAAGAATTCTGTTTTCCAGACCGTTCAGGCGTATATTTCGCAGGGCGGTATTTACGGCTAAAAAATTAAAGTCAACGGCAAGTATATTTTTGCATCCGAGTCGGGATGCAGCCAAAGCCAGTATTCCCGTTCCTGTTCCGAGATCAAGAGCGGACTCGATGTGATCACGTAAGAACGCGATTTCCAGTGCTTTGAGACAGTCCTGCGTTGTCGTATGTAATCCATTGCCGAATACGACACCGGGATCAAGAATAATAAGGAGTTCTTCATGACATAAATTCATTTTTTTCAGATTTCTTTGCCAGGGCGGAACAATATGAAATCGACCGATTTTTAAGGGGGCGATCTTCTCTCCCTGCCATTGATCATATGTCATGTGGAATTCATCAAGAAGGGACAGTCCGGGATTCGAACTTAATATTTTTGAAACTTCATTCGGAGAAGGTTTGTTAAAAAAAAGAAAAGAAAAATCGTCTTCCTGCCAGTTGCCGATAAAATCATTTCCAAATATTTTATGGTCCGGTTTCAAGCGTCCATGCAGGTAATAGATATATAGATCTTCGTAAGGGTTGTCTGAAAATTCATTCCGGTTTTTGAGTCTTTGTATTTTGTCCATCATTTTTGGATGAAAGATCCATCTACCAGTCCATGGGATCGAGCAGTGTAAACCCCAACTTTTTTAATTTTGTTTTCAGCGGGCCGATATTCTGGGTTAAAAGATATGGAAAAACAGCCCGTTTATTTTCTTCCCAGTATCTTGAAACCAGTATACTTCCGAATGAAATTTTCTCTTCGGAGATGGCATCAACAATTTTTTTCATTTGGCCGATTTTTTCCTCTACAATAAGACATAATAGCGTTCCGGGTTCTTCCAAACCCAGAACATTGATAAATTCGCGCAAAAGATCCCGGATGGAGATAATACCGATAAGCTTTCCCTGTTCGTCGACAACGGGAAGTGCTCCGAAATGTTTTTTGTGTAATAAAAGCAGCGCATCCTGAATGGTATCCAAAGGGGAGATGGTAACAGGATTTTTTGTCATGATATCGTTTATTTTAAGTTTTGAAAAGCGTTCCCATTCCGTCCGGTGATCTTCATCATCCATGGGAGAAGAAGGTGATGCGGTTCTAATATCGCGATCCGTGACGATTCCGATGGGTAGATTGCCCTCATCGACTACAGGAAGGTGGCGAAAGCGATGTTTGGCCATTAGTTCCCGTGCCTGTGAGATATCAGCATTTCGGTCAATGGTGACGACGTTTCTGGTCATTACTTTGCTGATAAACATTATGGCCTCCGATAGTTTTGCAAGCATTCATGTAAAAAGGTTCCGATCACTCGAATAAGTGAAGGATCGGGGTGTTTTTATATGTTTGATCGCTCCAAGGATTAAGTGTTTAAAACAAAACCTCTCTGGCCTTCATATACCTAAAAGAATTTTGACATGGTTGCAGCCCAATTCCGGAAGACGCTCTATGCAGTATCCGCCCTCAAGAACGGAAATCACCCTTCCGTCTGAATACAGTTCGGCCAGGGCGACAATCCTTTCCATTATCCTTGAATATCCTCCTGTTGAAAGCCTAATGTCTGACATATCGTCGTCAACATGGGCATCAAACCCTGCGGATACGATGATCACTTCAGGGCTGAATGCCTCCATAACCGGAATAAGGTCTCTTTGTATAAGACCGTGGTATTCTTGGTCTCCCTGACCCGGCAAAACCGGATAATTTCGTGTCGTTCCGGTTCCTTTACCACTTCCGGTTTCAAAAACACGTCCGGTTCCGGGAAAGGTGAATGTCGGATGCTGATGAATGGAGTAATAAAATACATCAGGATCTTCTTCGAAAATGTGCTGGGTTCCGTTACCATGATGAACGTCAAAATCCACGATTCCAATCCGACTTACGTTCCATTCCATTTGGAGATATTTGGCAGTGATGGCAACATTATTGAAATAGCAAAATCCCATGGCTTTGTCACATTCTGCATGATGCCCGGGAGGCCTGACGGCACAGAAAACATTGTTCAGCTCTCCCGTCATTACCATTCGTGCGGCATCGAGTATGCCGCCAACGGCCAGAAGGGCTGTTTCAAAAGTTACAGGGCATATCTGGTTGTCCGGATAGTCGATTATGGAATTGCCCGAGCGGCAGGCCGCTTCAAAGCGATCAATATAAGTTTTAGCATGGACGGTTTCGATCCACTTTAAATCCGCCCGCCTGGCAGGGATTAAGGTCAGCTTCGGAAGGAGACCGGCGTCTTTTATCCCTTGATAAATGGCCAGGAGTCTTTCAGGCTTTTCAGGATGGTCGGGTCCTGTATGGTGGAGCAGAAACCTTTCATCATACAAAAATCCTGTTTTTTTCATATATTTTAAAAAGGGGGTTATGGAATTATTTTATCAAAGATCTCAAATGCGGCCTTGACCGCTTTGTTGTCTTCCGGAATCTCAATGGTTGGACGCCCGTTTAAGTCATATTCATATACGTCGTTATCCTCGGGTATGGTTCCGGCAATTTCCAGACCATTTTTTTGCATCATTTTTAAAACCGTGTCGGTCGGACCGTCTTTAGCCTGGTTGATAATGAGATAGCTTTTGGAGACGCCGATGTTAAGGTTTTTTGCCAGATCATTAATTCGAATGGCCGCCTGGAGCCCGCGACGGGACGTATCCGAAATGATGAGAAGGATGTCTACATTGCTGGTGGTCAAGCGGCTGATATGTTCCATTCCGGCTTCATTATCCATAACGATATAGGGATAGTTTCCGGTCAGTTTTTCCAGAAATCCTGTCAGAAGGGTATTTGCGGCGCAGTAACATCCCGGGCCTTCAGGCTGCCCCATAACCACGAGATCGAATCCTTCGTCCTCCACAACCGCCTGCTGAAGCTTCATGGACATAAATACATCCTTTGTCATTCCGCTGGGCACGATTCCTTTTTTCATCTCCTCACGGGCGTTGCCTAAAGTATCGGTGACTGCAAGGCCACAGACTTCATTCAGGTTTGCATTACTGTCTGCGTCAACTGCAAGGATAGGCGTTTTATTCATCTTGACCAGATATTTGATCAGCATCCCTGCCACGGTTGTTTTTCCGGTTCCCCCTTTTCCTGCAAGCGCAATTGAAAACGACATGGTATTTCATTTCCTTTCTAAAATATTTTAATGTTGATACATCCAAGAAACGTCGAATATAGAACGAATGATATTTTTAATGCTCAAAAATTAAGCTGTTATACAGCCGGTATATTTCAATGGGTTAAATCACTTCAAAGAACCTGGTTTTTTCAAATTAAACCGCACGCAAGAAGCCCATATTTTTAATCATAACAATTTTTGTGTAATTATTCCACCTGAAAGGTTCCGTCAAGCAACTTTTATGTTCAGCGCATTTAATAGATCGAAGAATTGGCCACTTTTCGAAGAACTCAAACTCCTTGCAATAGGTTAGCGCATATGTTAAATTTCAAAAAAAATAAAACTTTTAAGGAGATGAAAAATAAAATGGATTTTGAGCTGACGAAATCACAAAAAGAAATCCAGAAAGCTGCCAGGGATTTTGCAAAAGGTGAGTTTGACAAAGATCTCGCTCTTGAGCTGGACCGGAAACACGAATTCCCGGAAAAAATCTGGAAAAAAGCTGCTGATCTGGGATTCGTCGGCATTCACTTTCCGGAACGCTATTCCGGACAAGGGCTTGGTGTTTTGGAGAACATTCTTGTTGCCGAAGAGTTTTGCAGCAGGGATTCTACTATCGGCAGTGCCGTGATACTCGCCGGTTTTGCATCTGAATGCATTCTCCGTTTTGGTAGTGACGCTCTCAAAGAAAAATTTCTCCCACCGGTTGCAGAGGGTAAAATGCTTTCCGCAGGAGCATTTACAGAACCTGATCATGGATCCGATATTACCCTAATGAATACGACAGCCCAAAGGGATGGGGATGAGTGGGTCATAAACGGTTCAAAAATATTCATTACAAATGGTGAGATAGCCGGGTATTTCTG
This sequence comes from Desulfobacterales bacterium, assembly GCA_046484425.1. GTDB lineage: Bacteria > Desulfobacterota > Desulfobacteria > Desulfobacterales > UBA11574 > UBA11574. Next base: position 47,228 of record JAWOIY010000163.1, read on the forward strand.
TGTTCTCTGCCAGACCGATCCGGAAAGCAAGCCGACCTACCGCGGAATGAGCTTAATCCTGGTAGAGGCAGACCGAAACGGTGTTTCTGCTACGGATGTGGGTGAAAAGATGGGGATCCATATGATGTCCACGGCAGAGGTAAACTTTAAAGAAGTTCGTGTTCCGGCCTCAAATCTTATTGGGGAGCAAGGGAAAGGTTTCTATCATGTCCTTGAATTTTTTGATGAAAGCAGGATCTTGATTGCTGCCCAGGCCCTTGGAACAGCCCAGGGCGCTTTTGACCGCGCATTGGCTTACGTGAAACAGAGGGAACAGTTCGGCAAAAAAATTGCTCAGTTTCAGGTCACCCAGCACAAGCTGGCGGATATGGCCACAAAAATTGAACTGGCCAGGCTCATTACTTACAAAGCTGCCTGGAACTTTGACCAGGGCCGTATCGATCCAAAGCTGACATCCATGGCTAAGATGTATGCCGCCCGGACTGCGGTTGAAGTTGCGGATGAAGCCATCCAGTTGCTTGGCGGGTACGGATATATGGCAGAGTATGAAGTCGAACGCTTTTACCGTGATGCCAAAATCACGGAAATTTATGAAGGGACCAAGGAGATTCAGAAAAACACCATTGCCGGTGCTATTATCGGGAAGTTGAAGTAACCATTCAAAGAAGGAGGCGGTTATGTTGAATCTAATCAAAAAATCCATGTTGACCGGTATCGGATTGGCCCTTATCGCAAAGGATGAGGTCGAAGAACTGGCCAAGGAACTTGTCAATAAAGGCAAGATGTCTGAGCATGAAGGATCGAAGTTCTTGGAAGATCTTCAGAAGCGGTATGATGAGACCCAAAAACAACTGGAAGAGAGGGTTCAGCGGGTGGTCAAAGAGTTTATGAAAAAAGCTGATGTTGTCACCAGAGAAGAGTTGAAGGGGTTGAAAAAGGAAATAAGGGAACTGAAAAAAGTAATGAGTGGGGGAGAGGATACAACCAAGACAGACTGAACCATTTAGCATCAAATTTCATTGGCCCATACCGAAACTTTTTACCATTAGGATTACAGCAATTACAAACCAGCGGACAGGTATTACAACATTCTTCTCAAATGCTGAGCATAAGAAAAATCGGTGTCGTAAGCCGAACCTACCGGAATCTTAATCGATACCGTCAGATACTGGCCATTCTTTTCAAATATGGATTTGGCGATTTGCTTGAACTTTTGAAGATCGATCAGTACATCGAGGTCGGACTTCAGCTCATTTCAAAAAACCGGAGAGACCGTTTTGAAAAATTATCAAGGGCTGAAAGGGTGAGAATGGCCTTTGAAGAACTCGGCCCCACCTATGTGAAACTCGGTCAGGTTCTCTCTACGCGTCCGGATCTCATTCCGGTTGATTTTACAGAAGAACTCTCCAAACTCCAGGATAAAGTCCCCTCCTTTTCTTTCGATGCGGCGAAAAAAACCATTGAGTCGGAGTTCGCCAAACCCCTCGACGAACTTTTTGCTTCTTTTGACGAGATCCCCTTTGCATCCGCGTCCATCGGGCAGGTTCACAGGGCCGTATTGGAAGATGGTGAGATGGTGGCGGTAAAGGTTCAGCGGCCCGGTATTAAAAAGATCATAGAGGTCGATCTTGAGATCATGCTTCATCTGGCAATGCTGGTGGAGCGCAACATAAAAGAGATGGCCCTGTATCGACCGGTTAAAGTTGTGGAAGAATTCGCCAGGACCCTCGAACGTGAAATCGACTACACCATTGAAGCGACCAGCATGGAACGGTTTGCCCGCCACTTCCTGGACGATCCCGCCATTTATATTCCAAAGATTTTCAGAGACATGTCGACCGAGCATGTTCTTACCATGGAACTGGTGGAAGGTATCAAGGTTTCTGAAGTCGACAAGCTTGAAGCGGCCGACCTCGACAGGAAGACGATTACCGCCCGTGGGGCCGATTTTTACCTAAAACAGGTGTTTGATTTCGGGTTCTTTCATGCGGACCCTCACCCCGGGAATATTTTTATACTTCCCGAAAATATAATCTGTCTCATCGATTTCGGTATGACCGGCACAGTGAATCGTCAGACCAGAGAGGATTTTGTTGATTTGATAGACAGCGTCATCCATCGGCAAGAAGCAAGAGCAATCCAGGTGCTTTTGAAACTTACCCACTGGGAAGAAGAGCCTCATTTCAGACAACTTGAGAAGGATGTTTCAGATTTTATGGGGCAGCACCTCTATAAACCCTTGAAAGACATTGAAGTCGGCAAGCTCTTAAATAATCTGCTTGGGCTGGCGTCCCGCCATCGTCTTATGATTGCACCGGATATCTTCCTTATGATGAAGACGTTGACAATGGTGGAAGGGGTTGCACTGGCGCTCAATCCGGATTTTGACATGATTGCACAAGCTGCACCGTTTATAAAACGAATAAAACTTTCCCGCTTCTATCCCGGAAGGATCGCGGACGATATGATCCAGATCGGATTGCAGATGCTGCAATTCGCCCGGCAGTTTCCTAAAGACGTGCTCGAGATCACACGGATGGTCCGTCAGCAGAAGCTGTCTTTGAAAATGGAGCATAAGGGGCTTGAATCAATGCTGGCAACTCATGACAGGGTAAGCAACAGGATATCATTTTCAATCATCATTGCTGCGCTGATTATCGGCTCTGCACTTATCGTTATTTCCGAAACTCCGCCTCTTTTTTACGGGATATCCCTGATCGGAATTGTTTTGTTTTCAACTGCTGCAATCATGGGTATCTGGCTTCTTGTTGCTATTTTAAGAAAAGGAAGATTATAGCGCCGTGTATCCGGGCCCTTCCCCTCCTTCAGGGCATGTCCAGGTTATATTTTCGTAAGGGTCTTTAATATCGCAGGTTTTACAATGTAAACAATTGGATGGATTCAGCTTCATCCGACGTGTTGATGTTTTTGGGTCGGTTTCTATTTCATAAACGTCGCCCGGACAGAACCTTGTGCATGGAGACTTAAAGGTTTTAAAACATTCGTTGACGCAAAGGTCCTTGTCGTGAACGATAATGTGACTGGGTTGATCTTCCCGGTGCATGGTTTTGGATAAATAAACGCCGGTCAGTTTGTCTACAAACAAAACGCCATCCAGCATCTTTTTGTCAGGCACCGGACGAACATCCGCATCTTTTTCTCTTGCGGGTTTTAATGTTTTGAAATCCGGCTGAATCGGCATATTATCGACAAAGCCCCGCCCTTTGGTGATATATTGAGCGCCGATGTGAATCCACTTTATCGCACCCTTTTTTGAAAGGGCTTGTGAAAAATTTCTGGCCTCATAAATCTCCGTACTTGCCCAGCTTTTATCAAACAAATCCTGATAGATACCGAGGGTTTTATGTGAAAAATCAAGCTTCTCAAGGGCGGTAATAATTGCCTCTGCCGCCAGCATTCCTGATTTCATGGAAAGATGTATGCCCTTTAAACCCGGTGTGTTTTGCATTGCTGCGCACCCACCCACAAAAACACCTCCGTCAACGGCAAGTTTGGGAATGGTAAAATAACCGCCGCTGGAAACGGTTCTTGCGCCCTGTTCCAGGACTTTTCCGTTTTTGATGATGTCCGCCACAAAAGGGTGCTGTTTGTATCTAATGAATTCGTCATAGAGATCCAGCATGGGATTCTGGTAGCCAAGTCCCACGAGAAAGCCGATGGCCACCTTGTTGTCTTTGATTTCGTAAATGAAACCACCGCCCGGTATGTCGAGGCCGAGGGGATATCCGAGGGTGTGAATGTCATTGACGTTGTTTGATGTAAAGTAGTTATTTTCAGGCAGTTGGATCACTTCTTTGATACCGGTCTCAAATACCTGGGGCATTTTCCCGGAAAATAGATTCAGTTTTTGAGAGACATCCTTCGTCAGGCTTCCCCTCGCGCCTTCACCGAATACCGTAACCTTGGCCATCAAATCGATTCCAGGTTCAAAGTTACCCTTGGGACGTCCATCCTTGTCAAGGCCTTTATCGCCGGTTCGCACGCCGGTTATGGTCCCTTGATCTTTTTCATAGAGGACTTCTTTGCCTGAAAAACCGGGGAAAATATTAACACCGAGATCTTCGGCAATTCTACCCAGCCATCTGGTGAACCTGGAAAGGCTGATGATGAAAAAGCCTTTGCTGTGCATATATCTGGGCGTTATCGGAATACGATAGTAATTTTTTCGAGTTAAGAAGTAGAATCCGTCTTCTTTCACGGTGGATTCTATGGGACACTCTTTTCTCGAATAATCCGGGAGCAGTTCCGTTAGGGCAACCGGATTCAGGATGGCACCGCTCAATGCATGAGAGCCTACATCCGCGCCCTTTTCGATGAGCGCCACTTCAAGGGTCATATTTTTTTCCTTGGCAAGCTGCATGAGCCGGATGGCCCCGGCAAGATTTGCGGGTCCGCCACCCACAAAGAGCACATCAAATTCGATCTTTTCACGTTCAATGTCCATTATTTTGAAACCTCAATTCGAATAGCGGGTAAAAAATATATTATATTCGTTACCATGTTGTTGGCTTAGAAACCCGGTTAAATGAAGCAATTTGGATAATTGCTCGTATCATGATATTTTTTTTTTGTAAACCAAATCTACATCACTTGTATTCATCAAAGGTATGTGTTCAGGGGGCAGTCATTTCCCCTTCACTTCGGTGTCTCCGTCACTGGTATTTTCAGTAAGTTAGCAGTGGTGGTATTCCTGCCCCCTCCGCGTTCTCCCGCGAAAAGCATGCGGGAGTCGCGGTCTCCCCCACTGCTAACTTGCTGAAAATACGAAGCGACTCCGCCAATAACGTTACGGGAAAACAACTGCCCCCCTGAATATTTACCATCAAAGAATTAAGCAGTGGTCCATCGTTTGAGCTGACTTTACATTAAACCCGGTATTGAAACATTGATTTTTAAGGCAAGAAAATTTGAATGGGAGGATATGACCGAATAAAGGGCTAATCTCGATGGTGTACCAAAAAAACAAGATGAAACTGTATCTCAAGTTTGGCACTTGTATTTTTATGTGAGTTCATAACCTTGTTGTGTATTTTCTCGATATTAAGTGTATCAAAATGAATTGGTTATTGCGATGACGCCTTTTTGATCTTCTCAGCGAATCCCGCCTCAACGCGGTTCCGGCCGTTTTCCTTTGCACGATACAGCGCTTCGTCGGCTACTGCAATCAAATTGTCCACAGTTATATCTCCGTTGCTGGTTGCCAGCCCCTGGCTGATGGTAAAAGGAATGCTGACATCGTCAACGTTCACATCTTTTTCAATGATACTGGTTCGAATTCTTTCGGCAATGCAAAGTGCATCTTTCTGGGCTGATCCGGGTAAGACAACAATAAATTCCTCTCCCCCGAACCTTCCGATCGAATCATATTTTCGAATAGAGTTGCCGACCCGATTTATGCACTCTCGGAGCACTGCGTCACCTAAAAGGTGCCCGCAGGTGTCATTTATTTTTTTAAAATGATCGAGGTCCAGCATTGAAATGCTTATATTCGAGTTTTCTCTTTTTGATCTTGAAAGTTCACTTTCAATCAGAGATAGGATGGCCCGGCGATTCAGCACACCCGTCAACGGATCGGTCCGTGATTGTAGGAGCAAGTCTTTTTTAGCTTCCAGCAATTCAGACTGCAACTGAACGATTCGTTGACCGGCACGAACGCGTACACGCAGTTCATGCTGGTCAAAAGGTTTGGTGATGTAGTCGTCTGCACCGGCATCCATACCGGTAACAATATTCTCCTTGGATTCTTTTGCGGTAAGCAGTGTTACATATGTATATTGATCCTTGCTTTTTGCATTTTCACGAATTTTCCGGCAAATCTCGATACCTTCCATACCCGGCATCATCCAATCCAGGATGACCAGTTTTGGCGAATTCTCTTCTTGAAGCTTTTCCCACGCATCGTTCCCGTCTGTAGCAGAGACAACGTCATAACCCCATTTGGTCAGCATGTTTTCCAGGATAAGACGGGATGTAACATCGTCTTCAGCGATTAATATTCTCATGGTTCATTCCTAATTTTTATAGATTTCGACCAGCCTTTAATAAGCAATAAGTGTGCCGAAACTTTATGAAGAGGGAAATGGCTTCTTTTTTAGTAAATTAAGAAGGTTGTTGATCGGATTGAGTCCGTTTTGTGGATAGAATTCGACAAAGATAAACCTTTACTGTCAAAATATTGACTGTTGTTATTATGAGATCATCTTGCCGGGGCCGGATTTTTAATTGGATTTGATCGATTAAAGATGTAAGCGCTAATGAAGAAGAGACCTGATGGCTTCAGCGATATCATGACTGAAGGCTCCGATCAACCGGCTGTACGCGGCGACAAGCGTCGAATAGCCGGTTCCTGCGG
>JAWOIY010000250.1:0-9792 GCA_046484425.1 Desulfobacterales bacterium
AATGCAACGGACAATGAAGTTATAGAGGCTGCAAAGGCTGCTTATGCTTATGATTTTATACAGAGTTTCCCGGACAAGTTTGATACAAATATCGGAGAACTGGGTGGGCGTCTTTCCGGTGGTGAAAAACAAAGGATATGTATTGCCCGCGCCCTGCTTAAGGATGCACCCATATTGATTCTTGACGAAGCGACATCTTCACTGGATGCGGAGGCGGAGATGCTCGTTCAAAAAGCCTTGGAAAATTTGATGAAAGGGCGCACGACCTTTGTCATTGCACACAGGCTTTCAACCATTGATTATGCCGACAGAATTGTTGTCATTGTGGACGGACGGATCGTGGAAGAGGGTAACCAGGAGGAACTGATTGCCCTGAAAGGAGAATTTTTCAAACTCTATCAGATACAATACAGCAATGACCAGAGCAGGGAACCTCGGTCCGTCCCTATAAAACAGAATCTTTAACCCTAACCGGGATAAACCTGAACCAAAATAGAAATTTTATCACGAAAGCACGAAATTTTAAAAACACGAAAAAGAATATTTTTTTACTTCGTGCTTTCGATATTGTTTTTAAATTTTTGCCACAAAATACAATAATTTTATTTTTAGGGTGCTAAAAAAATGTTTGCGGATACATATGACCGCAAGAAAATCGTGCGATGAGGATTTTCAAGGGATAACCACCACCCGCCTGACATGAAATTTAATTCCGTTTTAAATAGATATCTTCTCAAAGAGATGATTCTGCCTTTTGTCATCAACATGGTGTTTTTTACATTTATTTTTCTGATGACAAAGATACTCGATATCACAAATCTGATTGTAAATTACAAGATCAGCATATCTTCCGTCTGTTTAATCCTTATCTACGCCGTTCCCCGCTTTATGTCATTTGTAATCCCTATGTCGGTGATGATGGCTGTTCTGTTAACGTTCCTTCGATTGTCGAACGATAACGAGATTGTTGCCCTTAAAGCCGGCGGTGTCAGTATCTACGGCCTGATGCCTCCGGTACTGATGTTTTGCATCATCGGGGTGGTGCTGTCGTGTGTTATGACGGTTTATGGAATGCCATGGGGGACGTTATCCACGAAGGCGCTGACATTTCGAATCGCTGCATCTCACGCCGATGCCGGCCTTAAGGAAAGGACTTTCAACGACAGTTTTAAGGATGTCATGATTTATGTCAATAAAATAGATTTAAAGAATAAGGCCCTCAAGGATGTTTTTATTGAGGACAAACGCTCGGAAAATATTGTCAGCACCGTAATGGCACCCAAAGGGAAGTTAATCAGTGAACCTGATAGACAAATGTTTCAGTTAAAACTGTATCATGGCGCCATCAACCAGGTTAATCTCCAAAACAGAACCGCCCATTCGATCAGGTTTGACACCTATGATGTCAATCTTGATCTCAAAAATACGGTATCGGCTTTAAGCGGTGGCCCCGAAAACGAAGATGAAATGAGCCTCGGGGATTTGAGACGGTATTTGAAGAATTTTTCCAGTAAAAACGAGCGATATTATTCGGCCTTGATTGAATTTCACAAAAAATTTTCGATTCCTGTGGCATGCCTTGCCCTGGGGATTTTGGCCGTTCCACTGGGGATTCAATCGCAATCTGCAAAACGGTCCACAGGTCTTGGACTCGGATTGGTTTTCTTTTTAATCTACTATTTGCTGTTGTCGGCCGGATCTGTTTTTGGAGAAGCCGGTTATTATCCACCGGTGGTCGGAATGTGGGTCCCGAATATTGTGATGGGATGCTTGGGACTGTTTCTTCTGGTTAGAACCGCGAATGACCGTCCGGTAAAAATCACGGCGGTCCTTGGTTTTTTAAAAATGAAACAGAAAACGTTATCACAAAGACGCGAAAACAGGGATGTATAAATAATTGATGGCTCGGAGTGTTTTTATTTGCCAGCCCGCTCCATGGATAATGCTTTTTTTCAAACCGTGTAAACTCGTGGTTAAAGGATCGTAATGAAAGAACAGAATGAAAAACATAAACTAAATGTTCAGCCTATAACAGATACTTCCTTGCTGTTGAAACGTATCGGTATGCGTCTGTTCTTTCCAACGATCCCTAAACCACTCAGACAATACACGCTTTTTAAAAAAAGATTATCCATTGCGCTCTGCGAAATGTTGTATAAATCCCGAGACGTTCAATTACGGTGTCGTCAACCTATTATGACCATATGTCTATTATTTATAAATACATAACGGTTCAGATTTTAAAATATTTCGGCGTTGTCCTGGTCTTTGTCGTGGGGATATATCTGGCCGTCGATTTTTTTGAAAAAGTCGACAACTTTATGGAAGCCGGAATACCGCTTTCAACGATGTTGGTTTATTTTGCACTAAAATTACCGTTTATCGTTGCCCAAATAATTCCTGTTTGCATCCTGATGTCTGTTCTCATCGTTTTTAGTCTTATGGCGCGAAACAACGAGATTTTAGCCCTGAAAAGCAGTGGTATCCGCATCTATTACCTGTTCAAGCCGGTTTTTATTATCGGGTGTTTATCCGGTGTCCTGCTTTTTTTCCTGTCCGATGTCATTGTTCCCCTCACCATGGCAAGGTCAAACCGGATCTGGCTTAATGACGTTCGTAAAAAATCAACAGTTATTACAAGGGAACAAAATATTTGGATTAAAGGCAATCGGCGTATCACACATCTGAACCATGTTGATCCAAAAAGTGGAATCATCTATGGGATAACCTATTACAGATTTGATGAACGTTTCAGACTTGTTCGGAGGATTGACGCCGAAAAAGGGGTCTTCGAACAGGGAAATTGGGAGTTGTATGGCGTCATGGAGCAGAATCTTGACAAGGAAGAAGATAAATACGATATTTCGTTCCATACGGATAAAATAGAACCCCTCGATTTATCCCTCGAAGATTTAAAGCAGGTGGCCAAAAAATCGGAAGAGATGACTTTCAGGGAGCTTTTTTCGTATATCAAAAAGGTCGAGGCGGAGGGATATGATGCCACAACTTACAGGGTCGATCTTTATGCAAAGACGGCCTTTCCTTTTATTTGTGTCATTATGTGCATGGTGGGGACAGGCCTCGCGGCCAGGGGAACCGTGAAGGAGGGCATGCCAGTTGTCATTTCCTACGGTATCGGTACGGCATTTATTTACTGGATTTTTTACAGCTTTTGTTTGTCACTCGGATATGGTGAGATGCTGCCGCCCGGCATTGCCGCATGGATCGCGAACCTGGCTTTTTTCTGTTTCGGGGCGCTGACATTGGTAAATGCCGAATAATGGGTGATGCATGATGAAAGACCGAAAATCGGCGGCAAACAGAACTTAGGCCTTCTCCCCATTTGGAATGATGGAGTAATGGAGTACTGGAATGATGGTTTTAAGGAATTCTATCTCAATTCAAATCGATGTTTTCATTTTTACACCCAATATTCCATTATTCCACGATTCCAACATTCCTGAACTAAGCTGCTCCGGGTGTTGTAAAGTATTCATAAATAAAATAAGTTTCAAAATTTATGCGTCGATAATCAGGAACACATGATCGTATTTTACAATATAGCGATTTTATTAGCCCTGACCTTGGGTTTTCCCCTGATAATTCCGATGATCCTGGTGTCCGGCAAGCGGCGGAAAACAGTTCTTCAAAGATTGGGGTTTACCCGGGTGCCGACAGAATTAATTCGAAGAAGATGCAAAAATTCCGGAAAAAAACTCGTATGGGTGCACGCCCTTTCCGTGGGAGAGGTGATTTCCGCCGTGCCGCTTGTTAAAAGGCTGAAGGAATATTGTGACATCGGAAATATTGTATTTTCCGCATCTACCAAAACAGGTTTTGATATTGCCAATCGGTATTTAAAAGATGAGGTCCACGCCATATTCTATTTTCCTTATGATCTAATATTTTCGGTGAAATGTATTGCACGGCGAATTAACCCTGAGGTTGTGATCATCGTCGAGACAGATATATGGCCCAATTTTCTTTTTGAGATGAAAAAACGCCGGACACCCGTTGTTCTGGTCAATGCAAGACTGTCGAAAAAATCTTTCATGGGATACAAACGGCTTTTGTTTTTTACCAATCAGATATTTCTGAATTTTGCGCATGTCTGTACCCAATCCGTAGCGGACGCGGAGCGTTTTCAGGTGCTTGGGGTCCCGCCAGACCGGATAACAACCACCGGGAATGTCAAATTTGATGAAGCGAATCGGGTTTTTGGCTCGGAAGAAATAGAGTCACTCAGACAATCCATGCACATCCAAAATGGCCAGAAAGTATTCCTTGCAGGAAGTACGCATCCGGGTGAAGAATCGATGCTGCTGAATGCGTATTCAAGAATAAAAAATCATGCTCGTGATCTACTGCTGATTGTTGCACCTCGAAATCCGGAGCGGGCCGATTCAATCTATCGCATTTATAATTCCGCCGGATTTTCGGTCGTTCGAATGGGAGCGTTAAACAAAATACCGCCCGGTAAGACAATGGATGTGATTATCATTGATACGATAGGCCTTCTTAAAACGCTTTATGCCGTGGCTGATATCGCATTTGTCGGGGGTAGCCTGGTCAATTGCGGCGGCCACAATCCTCTTGAACCGGCCGCATTTTCAAAGCCGATCATATTCGGAGATGATATGAGCGATTTCGCAGACATATCAAACATGCTTTTGGATGCCGGGGGAGCGGTTCGTGTCAAGGACGCAGAAGATCTTTATACTGCCATGGTTTCTCTTGTGGAAGATGATGACAAAGCTATGGAAATGGGCGCGAACGCCCTTAACATTTTTAACGCCAACAAGGGGGCAGTTGAAAAAACGATAAAGGTGATCAAAGATCATCTGTAATTTTTAACCTATTAAATTCATTACCACTTCAGGTATGATTAAATTTTTGCTGAAAGAACTCATGAATAAGGACTCGTAATGAAAGAACCTGCCCGGGCTATTAATGAAGTCTTATGCTTTAACATGGGGTTTCATCCATAAAATTAAATCCCGTATGGTTCTTTCAAAACGATTCCTAAATCACTCAGACAGCTTCCAGACAAAAATTTAATCATACCTGAAGTTCTTGTGAAGGCGGTTTATTTTGAAGGACTCAATTATTACAATTATTTTTAACGGAAAACGAATACCATATAACCAAATAATCAAAAAGGTGCCGTGATCAGTATTAAAAAAAAGGTCGAAAGAATTATAACGGGTGACAGCAAAAATGGATACGATTGGTTTGTGCTTTTTTTATCCATGGCTTCAAAAGTTTATGGCGGTGCCGTAAAATTAAGACGCGCTTTTTACAAAAACGCTGTTTTTAAGTCAAAAAGGCTTCCTTGTCCCGTAATTTCCATCGGGAACCTTACGGTCGGCGGCACCGGAAAGACGCCCATGACGATTTATATTGCCAATGTTGTGAAAAACTCGGGATACAAGGTTGCGATTGTCAGCCGTGGGTATAAAGGGAAGGCGGAAACTGCCGGCGGCATTGTGAGTGACGGGAATACCCTTTTGATGGCACCTGAAATTGCCGGTGATGAACCCTATATGATGGCTTCAAAGTTGAGAAGTGTGCCCGTTATCGTGGGGAAAAACCGGTTTAAGGCAGGCATTCAGGCCATTCGGGAATTTCATCCGGATATGATTGTGCTCGATGACGGGTTTCAGCATTTGAAGCTTCAGCGGGATCTTGATCTTGTGCTGCTCGATTATCGCAAACCCTTGGGAAACGGGAATTTGTTGCCCAGGGGGATTATGCGGGAACCGGTGTCAGCACTTTCGCATGCAACTGCACTCATTTTGACAAGATCCAGCGCCGCGAAAGATCCGGAACGGCCACCGCTTTGGACAAGTATTGAACGTGCATCATTGGAGGTGCCGGTTTTCAAGTCTTCTCATGTTCCGTTTGTTTATAAGGTATCTAAGAAAAATCACTTTTCATTGGAAGTCAATTCACGAAACGCGTTGATTTCTGATCCAAAAATGATTAAAGGACGCACTGTTTTTGCCTTTTCCGGTTTGGCGAATAATCATGATTTCCGGCAAACCGTGGAAAGCCTTGACTGCCATATATCCGGCTTTTTGGAATTTACGGATCATCATCCCTATTCAGGCAGGGATTTTAGAGATATACTGGCGGCTTCTGAAAAGAGCATGTCGGATTGTCTCATCACAACCGAAAAGGACTATGTCCGGATTGCTCATAGGATTAAATGGCCGGCGGACCTTTTTGTTGTCGGAATTGAGACGGATTTCGGCGCTGATAAGAAACGATTTGACACATTCATTAAAGACACGATTGATACGTTGCTCATGGCGCCATAATCGGTCGCCTGTTCAAGCATGCCAAATGTTGGGAGATGGGCGTCCTGACGAAGAACAATTATGACAAGTGAGAGGACTGCGGTAAATTCGGATGATGTCTAATCTGGAAGGAATTTTATATAACGCCGTTGAGATGCTGTTCAGACTCATAGGCCTTGTTCCGCGAAAGCCGGCGATAAAGATTTCTGATTTTTTGGGCAGGATTCTGTTTCTTATCGATAAAAGACATCGCAGGATAGCTCTGGACAATTTGAGGTATGCGTTTGGCCCCCAAAAAAGTCCATCCGAGATTCGTTTCATTGCAAAGCAGGTGTTTGCCAACCTTGTACAAATCGTTTTTGAGATCGGTTGGTCTTTGCAGCTGGATAAAAGAAATTTCGCCGGTTATGTTAACATAGAAGGCTACCATCATATAAAAAAGGCATACGAAAAGGGTAGGGGCGTTCTCGTACTGACGGCCCATTTCGGAAACTGGGAGCTTTTAACGGTTGTTGGTGCGATGATTAAATTCCCGCTTAGTATTGTGATCCGTCCGCTTGATTTTAAACCCCTGGATCACTTCTTTTTCAATTTAAGAACCCGGTTTGGCGGAAAAATCATTCCCAAGAAACGCTCTTTTCGTAAGATTTTGAAAAGTCTAAATCGCGGGGAAATGGTTGCTTTGCTGATGGATCAGAATGTGGACTGGTATGAAGGTGTTTTTACAGATTTTATGGGACGCCGGGCGTGCACAAACCATGGGTTGGCACTTTTGGCTTTAAAAACAGGGGCGCCTGTGATTCCGGTTTTTATGCTTCGTGAAAAGACGGGCCTAAAAGGAAAATTCGGTCCGGAGATTACTTTCATTCAAACAGGAGATCGGCGGAAGGACATCGAAGTTAACACCCGGCAGTACAACAGGGTTATTGAAGATATGATCCTTGAGTATCCCGATCAATGGTTCTGGATCCACCAGCGCTGGAAGACAAAACCGTATCACCCCTGGCCGAGAAAGACTGAGGGATAGAACACGGATGACACGGATTTGACGGATTATCACGGATCACAGGGTTTGGGGCTTCGCCCATGTGAGCAGAGCGAACCCAATTAAACATCCGTGCAGATCCGTAAAATCAGTGTCATCTGTGTTCTATTAGTAAAGAATGAAACAGATAGATTTTAAACATATCAAACGGCTTCTCATTCGCTCCACGAACTGGATCGGAGATGCCGTTATGACCACCCCGGCCATACGGGCAATTCGGAAGCACTTTCCGGGCGCCCATATCAGCCTTTTGGCCAAACCCTGGGTCGCGCCGGTTTTTGAATACAGCGAACATGTCGATCGACTGTTGGTTTACGACGCCGAAAGACGCCACAAAGGGTTCTTCGGCAAGTTTCGAATGGCAAGGGATTTAAAAAAATACCATTTCGATGCCGCCATCCTTTTGCAGAATGCTTTTGAAGCGGCGTTCATTTCATTTCTTGCCGGCATACCGCTTCGGATCGGATATAACACGGATGTGCGACAATTATTACTCACCCATCCGGTTTCGTGTACGAATGAGATCAAAAAAAAACATCAAGCCGAATATTATTTGAATATATTACGCGGAATCGGTGTGGAGGAGGACAACCGGGATCTTTATCTGAAACTGGATCAAAGAGATCGATTTCGCGCAGAAAAAATTTTGTCGGAACAGCATCCGTCCCTGGGTGAAAAAATCATCGGCATCAATCCCGGCGCCACCTATGGACCGGCAAAACAGTGGCCCCTGGATCGCTATGCGCACCTGGCCGACCGGATACAGGCATTCACAGAGCGCCCGGTGATCATTTTCGGGGGGCCCAAGGACATAAATCTTGGTCGGTATATTTCGCAACGAATGCAACACCGTCCCGTTGACCTTTCCGGAAAGACCAGCCTGGGGGAAGCCATGGCCCTGATAGAAAAATGCGCCCTGTTTATCACCAATGACAGCGGCTTGATGCATGTTGCGGCCGCACTCGACGTTCCGCTGATCGCGGTGTTCGGGTCCACCAACCCTGTAACGACAGGACCTTTGAGTCGGCACAGCAGGATTGTGCAAGCCCCTTTGGAATGCAGTCCATGCCTTCGACCGGAATGTCCAGGAGGACACCTTAATTGCATGGATCAAATCAGTGTTGAGATGGTGTTTAACGTTGTAAAGGAAATGGTGTGAATATCCTCATCGTAAAGCTGAGCGCCATCGGTGATGTCATCCATACATTGCCCGCCTTGAATGCCGTCAGAAAACACCATCCGGATGCCCATATCACCTGGCTGGTGGAGGAGGACGCCGCCACTCTTATTGAAGGTCATGAAGCTTTAGACCGCATTCTTGTTTCGAAGCGTAAACGCTGGATAAAGGCGTTGCGAACCGCATCTTGTTTGAGTACGATTAAAGAAATATTTTGTTTTATAAAAGCATTGCGAGATACCCGCTATGACATGATACTCGATTTTCAGGCATTGTTGAAAAGCGGGATTCTGATCGCTCTTGCAAGGGGCCGCAGAAAAATCGGATTCGGCAAAGGCCTGGAACACATGGAGCACAGCTATCTGTTCCTGGACGAACGGGTTCCGGCGGTCAGTATGGAACACCACGCCCTTTCCCGGGGACTGATGCTTCTTAATGCGCTGGGGATTCCGACCCCTGATGTCGAATACAGGCTTCCGGTATCGGATCATGATCGCGAAAAGGTCGATGATCTGTTGCAGCGACATGGTCTGGTAAATTCCCGGAGGTTTGTCGTTATAAACCCGATGGCCAAGTGGGAATCAAAGCTCTGGTCGAACCGGAAGTTCGCAGAACTGGCGGCGCGGGTCGTTGCGCAATATGATGTCGGGGTCGTTTTTACCGGCAGCCTTGAAGATCGCCGGACGATTCATCAAATCATAGGGGACATGGGATCTCCTGCGGTTAATCTTGCCGGTAAAACGACGTTGAAAATGCTGGCAGCCCTTTACGCCAAAGCTGACGTTGTCATTTCCACCGACACCGGCCCCATGCATCTGGCGGTCGCCGTTGGAACACCCGTGGTTGCGCTTTTCGGGCCGACGGCACCGTGGCGGACCGGTCCCTATGGGTCGGGTCATCAGGTCGTAACGGCCGGCCAGGAATGTGCGCCATGCTTCAAACGACATTGCCAAACGTGTGACTGCATGACCCTGATTTCCATTGACCAGGTGTTTAATGCGGTTTCCCAAATAATTGATAAAAAGAAGGGATCGGCTTGATTCTGAATTGCAAATTGTTCGAAGGGAAAAAAAGGATAAAAACTTTAAACACTTCCATTTGAAATATATTCCGATGAAAACATCTGCGTCCATGTTTAAAACAATTGAACACCAAACAAAATTCTCCAAATTATTGGACATATTAAATCAGACTGTCCCCGTGTTAATTGGGATATATATTTTTTTTAATCCATTCCCGCACACAACCTCCATCAAAGAAATATGTTTTTA
>JAWOIY010000018.1:0-3634 GCA_046484425.1 Desulfobacterales bacterium
GGAGAATTTGAGGACGGCACCCATGTGCTTCGGGCAAAGATCGACATGGCGTCACCCAATATCGTTATGCGTGATCCCACCATGTATCGTATTCGACGGGTTCCTCACCATAGAACCGGTGATAAATGGTGCATTTATCCCATGTATGATTTCACGCACTGTCTTTCGGATTCA
Organism: Desulfobacterales bacterium; assembly: GCA_046484425.1. GTDB lineage: Bacteria > Desulfobacterota > Desulfobacteria > Desulfobacterales > UBA11574 > UBA11574. The sequence goes on from JAWOIY010000018.1 coordinate 175, forward strand.
ATCGAGCGCATTACCCACTCTCTTTGCACCCTTGAATTCGAAAATAACCGTCAATTGTACGACTGGATACTCGACGAACTGAATGTGGATTCTCATCCCCGGCAAATCGAGTTTGCCCGCCTTAATCTCAGTTACACCGTACTCAGTAAACGTAAGCTTGTAAAACTGGTTGACGGAGGATATGTTTCCGGATGGGACGATCCGCGAATGCCGACAATCAGCGGGCTTCGTCGGAGAGGCTATACTCCTGAATCGATCCGTAATTTTTGCGAACGTATCGGCGTCGCCCGGCGGGACAGCATGGTCGATATCGCATTGCTTGAATTCAGCATCAGAGAGGACCTCAACCTACGGGCACCACGGGTCATGGGTGTTCTGCGCCCGTTAAAAGTTATCATCGACAACTATCCCGAAGATCAGGTCGAAGAACTCGACGCTCTGAACAATCCCGAAGACCTCGCACAAGGCACACGGAAGATCCCTTTTTCACGCGTAATTTACATCGAACAGGACGATTTCCTTGAAGATCCTCCAAAAAAATTCTTCCGTCTGGCGCCCGGCCGTGAAGTTCGGCTGAGATACGCGTATTTTATTACCTGTGTGGATGTCGTTAAAGATGAAGAGACCGGCCGGGTGGTTGAGCTGCATTGCACCTATGATCCGGATACGCGGGGCGGGTCATCTCCGGACGGGCGCAAGGTCAAAGCAACGTTGCACTGGGTTTCAGCGGCCCACGCCATAAAAACCGAGGTGCGTTTGTACGATCATCTCTTTGTAAAGGAGAATCCGGATGAAGAAAAAGATGTGGATTTTACAACGTATTTGAATCCGAATTCTCTTGAAATATGTCCTTTCCATGTGGAACCCAGCCTGGCAGGCGCGCCGCAGGGCAGCAGATACCAGTTCGAAAGACTCGGGTATTTTTGTGTCGATTCCCTGAACGCTTCGGACAAGACTCCGGCATTTAACCGTACGGTAACTTTGCGGGATACTTGGGAGAAAATACAGAAAAAACTGTAAGAATCCTGGCCAAGAGGAATAGGCTTTGGTTGTCCCCAAAGGAGGTTTCCTTTGTTGAAAGTTTGTTGACTGATTGAAATCACAAATATCAAATTCCAAATATCAAACAAATCCCAATGACCAAAATTCGAAAATCCAAACAATGCCTCGTCCTTGAAGGTTTTGGTCATTGGATATTGGAATTTGAGACCTGCCCGCTCGTGCCTTGCAATGGCAGGCGGGTTTGTTTGTAATTTGGTGCTTGGAATTTGTATTTTCATACACACAACTCCAAGGCAGAGCCATTTATTTCTGACATAGCTAACAGGACTAGGTTTTCAATACAAAAAAATCGATAATAGGTGAAATTATGCCGATCTATGAGTTTTATTGCGAGGAATGCAATACGCTGTTTAACTTTTTTTCCAAAATCATCAATACCACCAAAAAACCCAAGTGTCCGAAATGTAAAACAAAGACGCTTTCAAAACAGATATCTCGGGTCGCCTTCACAGGACGGGCCAAAGAAGCCGGCGATCTTGATGATCTTCCCTTTGACGGCAGCCAAATGGAACGGGCCATGCAGATGCTGGCCAGTGAAGCGGATAAAATCAATGAGGATGATCCGAAGCAGGCGGCCAATCTGATGCGCAAACTTTCCGATATGACCGGCATCAAACTCGGAAACGGTATGGATGAAGCATTAAGACGAATGGAAAAAGGTGAGGATCCTGAACAGGTTGAAGCCGAACTGGGGGATATCCTGGAAGGAGAAGACCCATTTTCCCTCCCCGGCAAAAAAACCGTGCGAACAAAAAAAAAACACAGAGCGCCTTTCCGGGACGAAACGCTTTATGACCTGTGAGCGCATTCGACTATGGTGTTTATTATAACTGATTAGTTTTTTGAAACAATTCCGTTTTTTATTAAAGCTTCAGATGTGCTTAAATTTTACTGGAAGCTGTTTGAGCGGGTTACGGCTTGTTATGAAAAAACCTTTCCGGATTTGCTTGAATGCGATCATTTGACCTTAAACCCAATACCATTCTCTGAAGCTAAAATCGGTTTTTTCATTACGAGCCGTTATCTGCGAGTTCTTTCAGAAAAAATTAAGCATACCTGGAGCGATTCATTTCCAAAAAAATCTAAATACTTACCTTTATTTTAAGAGGTTATTCAGCGCCTTGTGGATATCCGGATACTCAAATTCAAAGCCGTTTCTTAAAAGCTTATCCGGAATCACGCGTTGGCTGCTCATCACAACGGTCCCCATTTCACCCATAAGGACCCGAATCATAAAAGAGGGTGCTCTCATAAAAGACGGCCTGCCGATAACTTTACCGAACGCTTTGGCAAAATCACGATTTCTCACCAGATTCGGCGCACAAAAATTTACCGGGCCACTGATGTCTTCATTTTCAAGAATAAACTTGATCGCCGAAACGAGATCATCCAAATGAATCCATGGAAACCACTGGTCTCCGCTTCCCAAAGGACCGCCGGCAAAAGATTTAAACGCCGGAATCATTTTGGCCAGAGCGCCGCCGTTTTTACCCAGAACTACGCCAAAGCGCATTACAGCGACTCTGACACCTTTTTCTTCTGCTAAAAACGCTTCTTTTTCCCAGTCGATGGATACCGTTGCCAAAAAGTCTTTCCCCGGAGATGCATCTTCTTTTAAAATTTCCTCCCCCCTGTTCCCATAATATCCCACGGCAGAGGTACTGCAAAGCACGATTCTTTTATCGTCAGGTATGGCTTCAACCAAGTTGCGTGTGGTAAGAATACGGCTGCTGTATATTTGTTTTTTATTTTCCTCGCTCCAACGGCTGAAAATCGTTCGACCGGCAAGATTGATCAACGCATCAACATCCTTAATTGAATCCTGCCATGGTCCCTTTTTCGTACTATCCGCCGATATGAAGCGGAAATTTTCATGACGGATACTTTTATGAGCAGATGATGTACCGGTAGCAATAACGCTGTGCCCTTTGTTTAGTAAATATATAGCCAGATTGGTGCCGACAAAACCGGTTCCTCCGGTAATGAAGATTTTCATGTCTCCGTTCCTCCCTGAATCTGATCACAGGCATCGTTACGAACAATGTGAAAACCAAAAAAAATATTTCAACCCCTTGAAAATCAACCAAAGGGGCTTAGATTAGACTTGATTCAAGGTTCGGGGTGTTTTTTAAAACACTTAAAGAATCGTGGAATAGACAATCTTTTTTTAAAAGCGTGTACTGTTTGAGTGGTTTAGGGATCGTCAGAAAGAACAGACGAACACAGAAATATTTAATCAGTAAGAAAGCATTTGCCCTAAACCCCAGCCATTATTTTTATATGGTATTCTGTTCTTTCCTTACGATCCTTTAACCGCGAGTTTACACGGTTTTAAAAAAAGAATTGTCCATGAAGCGATCTAACAAATAAAAAACACTCCGTCCCTTCGATCAGTTTG
>JAWOIY010000052.1:0-38264 GCA_046484425.1 Desulfobacterales bacterium
CACAGAAACCGGGACACCAGGGCTCTCGGGAGGATGTCTTTCGCTATCCTGCAAACCTTTATAAACCGTAAAAAGAAATTGGGACTGGTAGATTATAAAGAAAAACTTTATAGTGAAATGATTCAATTTAATCTTGTAAAAAATAAATTCAAGCCGGATATTTATGAAATCAAAGGTCACGAAAGGCCGCCTATTATAGAAATACCGGCTTATCAGGAAAAATTTAAAAAACCAGACGATTTAACACCTCATTATGAAAACACGGGATAAAAAACCCTCGAATTTTATGGTATTTCCACATGGATGTTGTTTCGCGACACCGTGACATGTCTTGGTTTTTCATACGTTTCAAAGGGAATATTAAAAATTGCAGAATTCTAAGCTGACCGACAAGTACAATCGTAACTTGAACTATCTTCGAATCTCAATTACCGACCGGTGCAATCTTAGATGCCTTTATTGTATGCCCAGAGAACTCATCCCCCTGCTTCCGCATAGTGAAGTATTAAGCTATGAAGAAATAATCCGTATCGTCAAGGTAGGTATAAGTCTCGGAATCTCCAAGATCAGGGTGACCGGAGGAGAGCCGCTGGTTAGAAAAGGTGTTTATCATTTCCTGAATCAATTGATAAAACTAAAAGGGCTTCAAGACGTATCTCTGACAACCAACGGTGTTCTGCTAAGGGATAATATCGACAAAATCAGATTTGCCGGGATAAAAAGAATCAATATCAGCCTTGATACGCTGAATAAAAATAAATTTAAACACATCACAGGCCATGATTTTTTCGATCAAACATGGGAGGGTATTCATCTGGCACGAGATATCGGATTTTACCCCATTAAAATTAATGTCGTACCGCTTAAGGGAATCAATGACGATGAACTGGAGGACATTGCCGGATTATCCATTAAATATCCGTTTCACATCCGCTTTATCGAATATATGCCCATGGGGTCCAATCAGATCAGCAGTGATCGTCATTTACTGGCACCTGAAATAAAAAAACGCATCGAACAGATGGGAAAACTTATTCCGGTTGAAAGAAACTTAAATGACGGGCCTGCGGAGCGATTTAAGTTTGAATCGGCCATAGGAGAAATCGGCTTCATCCGCCCAATAAGCCAGCATTTCTGTAGTAGCTGCAATCGATTAAGACTAACCGCCAGCGGTCAGCTTCGGCCTTGTCTGATGAGCAACACTCAGGAAGATATGAAATCGTTGATCAGACGAGGGTCTTCTGACAGTGAGATCGCAAAAGCTTTTCTCCAGGCTGTTCGTCACAAGCCTTCGGAACACAAGCTTGGGGATAATCACTGTGCCAGGGTATCGGCCCAGATGTGTGCCATCGGCGGATAAAAAAAGTGAACCTTGAAAATCTTTGATTGCCGTGACGGTGTTAACGGAAAGAATGAATAAAAAAAATGCCTGGGCCGCATCAGTGGGAGGCTACATTTTCTCGCACAAATCATCGGCTTACGGCCCAGGCAGATGAGATGACTTTATACCGAAGTTTTTTTTTGCGTTTTGGAGCTTGCTAACAGAATTAAAAAAATGAATCAAGTATTTTTTTATTTCGAACGCTTTTTTTATGAAATTTATTTATTTCAGAGGTCGGGGAATTTTTCTTGTAAACTCTGATTCATCATCCATGAAGCGATTTAACAAATAAAGACACCCCGCCCCCTCATTTATTTTAATCTGTATTTATATGCTTTTGAGCCTTTCTTCTTAAGAAAAAATTGTAAATACCCACCAGAATCCCTTCCGGTAGAAAGATGAGTACCAGACAGAGAAAAATACCGTATGCAATAATGTGATATTGTTTGGCGAAATGGAGTGCCTCGGAAATAAAGGTGAGGACTCCGGCTCCGAAAAGAGAACCCCATAAACTTCCCATCCCACCGACGATGACCATGGTCACGACCTGGATGGAATAATAGAAGTCGTAAGAGCTGGGACTGATAAATGTAATGTAATGGGCATAAAGACTGCCGGATATGGATGCAAACATGGCACTCAGGACAAAAACCTTTACTTTATAATCAGCGGTATTAATACCTAAAGCGTTTGCAGCCACCTCGCTGCCGTGAACAGCGCGTAATGCCCTTCCAACTCTGGAATTGATGAGATTTCTGGCTGTCAGCATGGAAAAAAATACAAAACTCCAGATCAGGTAAAAATTTTTAAGATCATTATCAAATATCAGCCCTCCGATGGCCAGTTGGGGGATTCCGATCAGACCGTCATGTCCTCCGGTGAATTGTTCCAGTTCACCCATAAGGATCTTTATAATGATACCAAACCCCAAAGTGGCCATGACCAGGTAGTGTCCCCGAAGCTTTAGAGACGGATATCCGATCAAATATGCAACAACTCCTGTTGCCAGCATCCCCACAAGCATCGCCGGCCATAAAGGAAATCCGTAATTTACGGTAAGTATTCCTGAAAAGTATGAACCGAGGCCATAAAAGGCTGCATGTCCCAATGAAATTTGGCCGGCAAATCCGATGAGCAGATTCAATCCAACCACCACTATGGTGTTAAGACCAATCACATTCAGGACAATATAATGGTATTTGCTCTCCACAAACACTGGTAGAATAATAATAAAAATGGCCAATATGGCAAAGCCGAAGATATCTTTATGTTTAAAAAATATGCTCATTATTTTTTATATGATATTAAACTCTTTCCGACTCTCCGTATCCCAGAATTCCAGTAGGTTTTAAAAACAAAACCATAAGCAGAATGAAAAACGCAATAGCATCCTTATATTGAGACGATATCAACCCGGCTCCCAATGATTCCAAAATACCCAAAATAATGCCGCCCACTATTGCACCGGCGAAGTTTCCGTATCCACCAAGAATCGCAGCGGCGAACCCTTTCAATCCCAACATGATTCCCGTGTCATAAGACGTTGTGGAAATCGGTGCGATAATCATTCCGGCCACCGCCCCTAAACCTCCGCTGAAAGCAAACGATAACAGAATCATGCGATTCACTGAAATACCCACCAAGGCCGCTGCCTTTCGATCGACTGCCGTGGCCCGCATGGCTTTGCCCATCAATGTCTTTTTAAAAAAATAATGCAGCAGCACCACCACCAGCACGGTAATGGCAAACACCCAGATATGTTGGGGCACGATGACGGCGCCCAAGGGGAGATGGATGGGATTTTCTCCGCTGAAAGCGGGAACTCCGACATTATCAGTGCCCCAGGCTTCCTGCGCGGCACCTCGAAGAACTCCGGAAATGCCCACGGTCAGGAAAATAAGGATAATAATCTCCTTTGAACGCGCATGCCGTATCGGTCCTCTTTCGATCAATGCCCCAATCAAAGCAACGGCGGCCATGGAGATGAAAAAAGAGATGATCATGTTGACATTGAAATGAACGACTAGGGTGTACATGAACATGCCGCCAAGTGATATAAACTCGCACTGGGCAAAATTGACGATTCCGGTGGCGTTATGGATGATGTTAAACCCTATGGCCACAATGGCGTAAATGGCCCCAATGGTCAAACCGGTGATAATATACTGAGCAATTTGCTGGGAAAGATCCATAACTATTTATATAATTTTATACTCCCCTTCTTTCGATTATTATCACCGGAGAAGGGGAGTTTTGAGTCCTGAAAATGATTTTCTATTCGAGCAGCTTCCAGCCCCCTTTGGTGGCCTCGATCATAACGATGTCGTTCATTGACAGGCCGTTGTGATCCTCGGGGCTGATGTTGTAAATGCCGCTAATGCCCACATATCCTTTGGTGTCCTCGATGGCATCCCGGATTTTAGCCCGGTCCGGACCCGCTTTTTTGATGGCGTCGACCACGATAAAAGCCGCATCCGCTCCGTAAGCCACCATGGTACCGGGTTCTTGATTGAATTTCTGTCTATAAGCGTTCACAAAGTTCACGATTTTCTTTTTCTGAATGTCGCTGTCGGGGAGTTGATCCGCTACCACGATCTTGGTCGACGGCATCATCACCCCTTCACCAGCCTCTCCGGCAACCTTCCAAAAAATGGGGTCTCCGGAACCGTGACATTCAAATAATGGTGCTTTGATGCCCAACTGTTTGACATTTTTGGCGACAATACCCATGGCCGGCCCAACGGTCCATGCAATGATTCCATCGACGCCTTGGGCATTGATGCGGGTCAGCTGAGCAGTCATATCAACATCTTTGGGCTCAAATGCCTCTTCGGCCACAATCGTCACACCATATTTCGGTGCCTGCACTGCCGCATTTTTCAGACCGTCTTTCCCAAACCCTTCGTTGGAATAGAGAAAGCCGATTTTTTTGATACCATGCTTACTCATGTATTCGCAGATCTTTCCCATGGCATCCGCAGCTTTATAAGGAGATTTGAAGGTCCATTTCGGCAAGGAAGCGGGGTCATCCTTGCTGAGCGGAGCATTTAAGATAACATCGCCTCCTGAGTGCATAAAGGCGGGAATCTGCTCTTTTTCAATGAATCCCCGCATGGCCATGGCCGTACCTGTCAATGTCGGCCCGATGATCGCCACGACATCTGCAGATTCCAGAACCTTTTTCAACGCCATGACAGCCTTGGTGGGATCGCTTTCCGTGTCCCCCATCACCATCTCAAGCTGTCGTCCGTTAATGCCGCCTTGCGCGTTGACTTCATCAATGGCAATTAGCACGGCATCCCTCTGAGCCGTCCCGATATGTGCGGCACGGCCGGTTAAAGCAAATATTCCTGCAATTTTAATGGGTTCTTTACTATAGCAAAGTGATGATCCAAACATAAGGCTAACGGTCAGCACCACAGCAACGATGATCAGAGATCTTTTTTTCATTTTTCCCTCCTAATTCATTTGCATATACATTGTTCGGTCATAATCAATTTTACGTTTTCACCCCCCCTCTTTTTCATGACGTTGATTTGAACCCTTATCCCAAATAAGCCTTTTTAACAGCCTCATTCTCCATTAGGTCAGACGCTTTTCCCTGTACCCGTATCCTACCGGTTTCCAGTACATAAGCGCGATCGGAAATTTTGAGGGCTGCCTTTGCATTTTGTTCGACCAAAAGAATGGTGGTTCCCTCTTTTCTAAGCTTTTCAATGACAAAGATGATTTCTTTTACGACAAGCGGTGCAAGCCCCAAAGAAGGTTCATCCAGAAGCAAAAGGTTCGGCCGCCCCATCAAGGCTCTGCCGATGGCGAGCATCTGTTGCTCTCCACCGCTAAGTGTTTCCGCGCGCTGCTTAAGCCTTTTTTCAAGAATAGGAAAAAGCTCTAAAATGTTCTTAAAATCGTCCCGTATTTTTTCCTTGTTCTGTTTGCCCCGCCTTCGATAGGCTCCCAGTTCGAGATTTTCCCGAACAGTTAAAGGACCAAAAACGTGCCTGCTTTCCGGAACTTGGATGATACCCAGTTCAACGATTTTTTCGGGAGGCAAAGATAGGATATCCTTTCCTCTAAAAATGATGTTCCCCCGAGACGGTTTGATGATACCGGAAATGAGGTTGAGAAGTGTCGTCTTACCGGCACCATTACCACCGATAAGCGCCAAAATCTCTCCTTCATCCTGTTTAATAGAAACGTCGGCGAGTGCACGAACACCGCCATAATGGGCACTTATGTCACTGATCTCAAGCACAGCCGATTATAACTCCTTCCCCAGATAGGCTTCAATAACTTTCGGATTACGCCGGACCGCTTCAGAACTCCCCTCAGCAATTTTTTGCCCATAATTCAGAACGGAAATTGTATCTGAAATCTCCATAATTAAATTCATGTCATGTTCCACCAAAATAACCGTGACCCCCTTTTCTCTGATCTTGAGAATTGTCTGTGCCATCTCCTGGGTTTCCTGCAAATTAAGGCCGGCAACCGGTTCATCAAGAAGAAGGAGTTTGGGTTCCATCGCAAGCGACCGGGCCATCTCTACCCGTTTCTGATCTCCATAGGGGAGACCATCCACACGCAAGTCGGCTTTGCGCTCAAGGTTCATAAAACTCAAGGTATCCTCTGTTTTTTTACGAATGCGTTTCTCTTCTTCTCGCACCTTGGGGGTGTGCAGGAGACATTTTAAAAATCCGGAACGACTTTTGGTATGAAGCCCCACCATGACATTCTCTTGAACGGTCATATGCCGAAAGACCTGTATATTCTGAAAAGTTCTGCCGATCCCCATATATGCAAGATGATATGGCTTTTTTCTAAAAAGATTCTGACCTTCAAAAGAGATTTCGCCGGAATTCGGAGGGTATACGCCGGCAATCAGATTAATCGCTGTTGTTTTTCCCGCGCCGTTGGGTCCGATTATAGAAAAAATCAAACCTTGCTCCACTTGAAAGGATAACCGGTTGATCGCCTGTAACCCTCCAAAATTTTTTGAGACATTGGTCACTTCGAGGATATAATTGGGATTTCTCACAGCCATTGACATTCTGTTTTCATCATTGAAGAGTACCCTGCAGTCCCGCTAAAACGGGATTTCCGCTGGGTTCCAAACCCGAATGATCGGGATCTGCACTGCGTTCCGACAAGCTACGGAGAATGCGCTTGCTTATGCCTGTTCAGAATTTGCTTGAAAAACTCAAGAATTGTTTCTATGGTCAAATACTCGTCTGCTTTTTCTCTCGGTACGCGGCAGGAAACCATAATCTACAATTTCTACCTGGCACCTGACCAGTATCTTTCGCCGTATCTCTGTCGCCACCGCTTCGGCCAGATGCTCATCATCCGTATCGGCCAAGCCTGTCTCCCGCTCCACCTTGATCAGCATCATGTCTCGGCCGCTTTCACGCTGCTTGAGATGGATCTGAAATTCACTGCCGATCCCCTTCACACGGCTCAACACATGATCGATCTGGCTGGGATAGATATTAACAGCCCTGTAGATAAACATATCGTCCGAACGGCCGAGGATACGGTCATGCATCGGAAAAGGTGCACCACAGGGACATGCTTGGTCAATGAACCGGGTAACATCGTGGGTTCGATAGCGAATGAGCGGACTACCCTCTTTGCAAAGCGTCGTAACCACAAGCTCACCCTGTTCACCCGGAGGAACCGGCTTCAACGAGACCGGATCGAGAACCTCAAAAATAAAATGGTCGGCCCAGTAATGGATTCCGTTATGGAGGAGACAGTCGAGTCCGGTGCCCGGACCGTAAAGTTCGGTCAATCCGTAGATGTCAAAAATATGCTCAACTCCCATCAACTCCATGATGCGACTTCTCATGGCATCACTGTGGCGTTCCGCGCCGAGGATAATTTTTTTTACCTTTATTTTGGACAATAAATTTCGTTTATGAATTTCTTCCGCCATGAGCAACGCCATGGATGCCGTGGAACAAAAGACGGTGGTTTCCAAATCCACCAGCATTTCACAATGCATCTCCGCATTTGCAGGACCAAGGGGAACCGCCATGGCCCCGAATCTTTCGCAGCCGGCCTGAAAACCAACGCCGGCAGTCCATAAACCGTACCCCACAGCGATTTGCACACGATCTTGGCGGGTTAAACCGGCCATTTGATAACATCTGGCAAAGAGATTGGCCCAAACATCAATATCTTTTTGTGTGTAGCAGAGCACCTTTCTCTTTCCCGTAGTCCCCGAAGATGCATGAATCCTTACGATATCCTCATACGGTACCGAAAGTAAGGGGAAAGGGTAGTCTTGCTGTAAATCATTTTTATCGGTAAACGGTAAATATTTCAAATCATCAAGGGATTGAACATCTTCAGGTTTAACGCCTTTTGCCTCGAATTGTTTGCGATAAAATAACGAATGATCATAGACGTGATTGATTGTCCATTGAAGACCTTCCAGTTGGATCTGTTTTAATTTTTCCGCATTCAAATCATAGGGGATAAAAGTCATGATAAACTCCTAACTCATGTCCATCCATTAATGGTTTTTTTGTCCAATCTCTGTGTTATGCTCAAAAAATAACTAGTTTAAAAATCCGTCGAATCCTGTTTCAATAGCTTTTACGGCATCATCCAGCATCTGTTTCTTTTTTGCCAGACGATGCTGTAAGACCGTTATTACGTCCTCAAAAGCGCAAAAAAGACTGTTTTCAAGCGCCTTTGATACGACTGCGATGGCAAAACCGAGCAGGATCAGGTTGACCGCCTTTGGGTTATGAATCCGCTGAGCCAGATTTTCGGCATCAATGGTATATGCCCATATTCCAGGTTTAGCAATCACATCCTCCCGGCTGTTCACAACTGCCCATGCATCCGATTTTAGAAAGTAACCATGCCGGGCCATACTGTCCGGCTTCAATGCCAGCAATCCGTTTGCATTGCCTGGCTGTATCAGCGGACTGGCAAAATTCCCCACTTTAAGGTGCGATAAAACCGTTCCTCCACGCTGGGCCATGCCATGAGTTTCCGATGTAAAGACAGAAAGCCCTTTTATAATCGCCGCTTCTGCCAAAAGGCGCGTGATAAAAAGGACGCCTTGACCGCCCACCCCGCTGATGACAATCTGTTGCCTTATGGAGTTGTTCATCCATACTCCTTGTTCACGATGCAAGATACATGATACATGATAAAAGATATGGAATTCCTGCATCCTGTAACGTGCATCCTGAATCATGCATCTTTTACTTCCTTTATCGACTTCTTGGGACAAACACTAATACATACGCCACATCCATTGCACAAAATGGGATCGATACGGACCTGTTCTTCAGTTTCATTGAAGACCAGCGCCGGGCATTCGAAATGCTGGATGCAAAATGCACAGCCATCGCACGTATTTGCGACTTCAACATTCACCGGTTGCCGCGCCGGCGTTTCTTTTCTGAACCGGTCAAGCAGACAGGGATGCCTCGAAATAACTACAGCCGGTCCGTTTTCTCGGCTGTATTTGACCGCTTCCTTCAACAGAGAGATAAACTCCTTGAGATCGTACGGGTCTCCCACACGACAAAATCCAACCCCGCTTCCTTCGACCACACGTTCAATATCGACAGACGTCAGCGACTCCCCGACGGCGCCAATACCCATGGCGGGTGTCGGCTGATTTCCGGTCATGGCCGTGGTCCGATTATCCAGAATGACGAGGACAAACCGCACGTTCTGTACCACTGCATCGATAAGCGCCGGGATACCCGCATGAAAAAAGGTCGAATCTCCGATTGTGGCCACAATGTCCGGCCGTTTTTCTTCATTTTTATAGGCATGATAAAAGCCTGCCGCCTGGCTGACGGCAGCTCCCATACAGAGTACCGTATCAACAGCACCCAAATTTAATCCAAGGGTATAACATCCGATATCACTGGGATATATCCCTTTTGGGGCTGCCTTTTTTACGGCAAAAAAAGCTGCTCGATGCGGACAGCCTGCACAGAGTGTCGGACGTACACCGGGTTCCGACGGGATGTCCATTCGTTCTGTGCCGATTCCGGCGAACTCGCCGACGATCTTCCGGATGGTCTCAGGGAGAAGCTCTCCAACCATGGGAACCGAATGGGACAGTTTTCCTTTGACACGACTTCGGTCGGCAAGTTGCATCTCAATGACCCCTGTTGTCTCTTCAAGAACCAGAATTTCGTCATAGGTATTGATCATGTGAGAAATGAACTCCTGATGCAAAGGAAACGGCTGAAGAACCTGATACATGGGGATGACCTGCCACAGATTTAAATCTTCGAGGACTTCTTTGGTATGGGCGGCGGCAACACCGGATGCGATCAAAGCACTGGAAGCTTTTGCCTCAATATTGAGCCTGACCGGCGCTGTCTTAGAATATCTGGAAATGTCGTTCAGTTTTTTCTCCAGCTCTTGATGTAAATGAAAGCGAAATTTGGGGGTTGCCGCCCAACGTGTCGGTTCTTTTTGAAAGTCAACTTCGGGTTTACACAAAGGAACGGATCCCGGTTCAATATCCTGTCGGGCATGGCAAACCCTTGTGGTGGGACGTAACATTACGGGAATCTTAAAGGCCTCGGATAGTTCGAAAGCCGTAACAACCATCTCTTTAGCCTGCCGTGGAGAGTCCGGATCGAGTACCGGAATTTTTGCCATCATGGCCATGAGCCTGCTGTCCTGCTCGGTCTGTGAAGAATGAGGGCCCGGATCATCCGCACTGATCACAACAAATCCACCCTTTACACCCAGATATGCCGCGCTCATCAGGGGATCAGATGCCACATTCAAACCCACCTGCTTCATACTCACGGCCGTGCGCAATCCGGCCATACTGCCCGTATAGGCAATTTCAAACGCAATCTTCTCATTAACCGCCCACTGGATATGTCGTTTATCTGATCTTTTTTTTTGGAGAGCCGCAAAGGTGGAAAGAATCTCTGACGCCGGAGTTCCCGGATATGATGTCGCCATCATGCAACAACTTTCCATGAGGCCCTGCGCAATCGCCTCATTCCCCAGCATTAATGTTCGTCTGCTCACTCGTTTTCTCCAAAATGGAAACGTTTTAAAACCAACCTGAATTTGTCTTCAAAAAAACCTATTGAAATAAAAAAGCCAGTGCTTTTAAAGAAGCGCTGGCTTATATTAAAAGAACCATGAGCCTCTTCACGCCAACCGTTGAAGCCTCTCACGGCCCTGAAATCAATTAATTCTTTATTTCAAAGGTGGTGAGCAAGCTTCATATGTTTTGCCACCACCAGTACCAAGGCTTTAATTCCATAATCGTTTCTATCATTATGAATTTAATATTTATATCTGTCCAAAAAAGATATTTTCCATTACCTAAGGAAAATATATTTGTCAAGTGCTTTCGCTATTTTCTTCTCCGGGCTAAACTTTTCAATCCATATATTTTTTTCCATCTGTTCAACCCGCCTGATGGCCGATTAAGAAGCGCGTTTGGTCGTTGTCGTAAAAATACCGGCTGCAATCAGTAGGCTTCCACCGCAGCGATTGAACGCTTCACCATATCGCGAAGTTGACCGGCAAAAATAGAATAAAGCGTTACATTGACGGCAGCCAACAGAAGAAATGTCGTCCCTAATATAGGGTGACATTTATGCCGGGGAATTGGTTGTTCCTGTTTTTTCAAAATTTTCGATCCATTTATTGATACGATCCGCACCGTATACTTTTTTCCATGCCAAGAGGATTTTATCAATGGGAACATCCGCATAGGTCCCATGATATTCCAGATATTCCATAAACTGTTTTTTCTTCTGATTAAATTCATGAATAATGGCATCTTCCCGGCCGTTGAAATCAAGGGGGGTGACATGATACTTTTTGCACAATTCGATATTGAAGGTCGGAGTAGCCTTGATCCATTTTCCGGACAGATAAAATTCTGTATACCCATGATAAACGAACAGATCCGAACCGATAAACTCGAGAAGTTTCGGTGTGGCCAAGTGATTCTTGACCGTAGCAAACCCCACCCTGGAGGGAATTTTGCAAGCCCTTCCAAGGGCGCAGAGGAGCCCGGCTTTGCTGATGCAAAATCCTCGTCCGCTTTTGAGGATATTGCTGGCCCGGTAATGCTCCGTAAGGTAAAAGGGATAATAGGGATCATACCAGATATTGTCCCGCACCGCGTAATAGATTTTCACAGCTTTCGCAACAGGGTCGTTTCCCGCATTTTTTACGGTTTCTTCGGCATATTCGACTACTGCCGGATGATCGCTGTCGATGATCGATGTGGGTGACAGATACCTTTGATCCATGGAATCCATTTCCAAACTCCCTGATCCGGAAAAGTTAAAAAAGAAATATTATCACGAAAGCACAAAAATTCGAAAACGCGAAAAAGACAATTCGATTTCGTGCTTTTTTATTTCAACCATCTTGAATATCTGTATGCATCTGTGTCCAAAAAAATAAAATGTTTTATGCCGTTGATTTAACGAGATCCGGGCTGAATCTCTTGTTGGTCAGATAAACACCGGAACAGACCATCAGGGTTCCGATGAAGAGCGACAGGGTGATCGCTTCATCTAAAATAAAAAATGCCATTACCACGGCACTGATTGGAACAAAATTGATAAACAGACTCGCTTTCATTGGCCCGATTTTTTTTATGCCTTCATAATACCAGACAAATCCGATCACGGTTCCGAAAAACCCGAGATAAAACATACACATCCAGTCAACAGGGTGATAATGATGTAAGTTTTGTATGGCGCCTTCAAAAAAAGCCGGGAAAAACAAGAAAAAATCCCCGATCACCGACGAATACCATACTGCGGCCATCGGCGAAAGACCTTCCATGACCGCTTTTCCGATCAACGAATATGCCACCCAGCTGAACACACAGCCAAAGATAAAAATTTCTCCCCATCCCATACCGCCGGTGACAATTTCCTGCAGGCTCCCTTTTGAGATCACGATCACTGCTCCGGTAACTGAAAGGATAATCCCGATAACTTTGATCAAGCTTAATTTTTCTTTAAAAAAATATGCGGAAAACAGAGTTATGAATATGGGATTTCCGGCAATGATGACGGCGGCCCGACCTGCGTGGATAATTTTAAGGCCTTTAAAAAAGAAAACATTGTATAAAAACACCCCGGTCATCCCCAGAAGAAAAACCGGAATGATTTGCTTTTTTTGCAAAACCGGCAGTTTGCCCTCGATTTTGTAAGTAAACAGAATTAGAAAAATTGAGGCAATGAAGAATCTGAAAAACGCCGCTGAAAAAGGTCCAATATCTTTTGCCACCACCCTGCCGGCGATAAACGTGCCGCCCCATAAAATGGCCGTAAGTATGAGTTTGACGTAAACGAGCATTCTCGGAAGGTGCCTGATTGTTCAATATTAAACGAAAAATAATTTGATCACGAAAGCACGAAAAAAATGGTTTGATTTCGTGCTTTTTCCCTTTCGTGTTTTCGTGATTGTTTTGTAATTTTTACCGCAAACCACAAAAAATTCAGAACATTCAATTCAACTATCGGGTATTTGGATCCATAGAACCAAGAGATAACAATATATCCACCTGTTCTCCCACCGGATTCATGGATATGGGCTGAAATTGATCCACCCGGTGTTTCATTTTTTCAAAAGATTTTCGTGAGATACGATCAGGTCCTGCAACCAGTCGAACACATCCCTGAAACACAAAGAAACTTAAAAACAAGGTGATGGCGATGGTTAAAAACGCGTGCAAAAAGAAATCAGAAGACAGATATTGGCCGGTAAAATAATCTCTGGCCGTGATCCACCCCACATGGCCCAGGACGCCAATCACCGGGAGATTGAAAAGAATCTGCAATATCAAACCGCTGAGGTTTTGGGAAGCGGTTTCAATGGAATGTTCCAGTGCATCGCTCCAGAGGAAATTCAGATCTTCGTTTAGCGTGTGGTTCTCTGAAAGCACATGCTCAATCTTTCGCACACGTGCATCAAATCGGGCATTTACAAGAGATTCCGAAATGTTGGGCCACTCCTGCAAAACAGTGAGCCGAAAGTCCCGCATGGCAAAATCGATCCAGTCCGATCTTTGAGCTTCAACCGCGGCAGTCTTCGATTCCTTAAAATGAAACAGCGAGGACACCATTCCGGCCAGTTGGCGGATGGGGTTGCCAAACCTGAACATGGCCACGATGCCGGTTCCAAAAATTAACATTCGAGCCCATATGGCAATGAGCCATCCCACCGGTCCCAGCCACCTTTGGGCAAGTTTTTGATACATCAAAACGTTAATACCCAGCATCCGTTTGGAATCGACCTTTTTAAAGGCTGAAAGGGCGTTATTCAGAGCGTTTTTTTCAGCTTTCCGAATGTGCTGTTTCGTTTCCTTTAGTTTTTCGGAATCCTTTTGAATTTCAATGAATGCTTCTTCAAGGATGTAATCCCGAAGACTTTTGGCATTCTCGATTCGGCGGTCGACACTGTATCCTGGCTGGTTAAAAGTGCCGAATATCATCCGTTTTAAGTCGGTAAATTCATCAAAATCGTGCTTTGGACGGGCTGTGGGGTCCCATTGCGAATTTTGCAGATGCCGTCTGGCGGACATACAGAATATTTTTTGAATGGGCTTATCCCAGGCGGTTTTGATAAATTCTAAAAATTCCGGAACGATGGTTTCGGTGAGCTCTTTTTTATCCTGGCGATCGCACTTGTTGATCACCACCATCAGGGCGTCTCCATTGAACAGACGCACATACTGCGCCAAAAAATCCACGTGATCTTTTCTTTTTGGATTTTCCGCATCGAACATACAAATGAGAATATCTGAAATTATAATTGCGTTTTGGACCAAGTGAATGTGCTTTTCCTGTTCCGTGCTGTCCGTGTCCGGGGTATCGATCAACAAGACATGCTCAAGGGAAGTCGCAGCCGGACTCGATCGCATGTCCACATGTCCGACGCCGATCTGTTCCTCCAAATAATGGGCATCTTTTGTTTCACGACCGAGGACAACGATGCTTTGGGTGGTGGGCCGCCGATGTCCGGTTTCCGACAGATCGTCCACTTCTGCCAGCGCGTTTAGCAGCGTCGATTTTCCCGAGCCGCACGGCCCGATGATGGTTACGATGAGCTTTTTCTCAAAGCGCGCCTCGAGGTTATCGATCATGCGGAGCACTTCATCACACTGCTTTCTGAGGCCCGCCCCCGGCTGCCACATCGGGGCCTGGTCGATGGCATTGAAAAGCATTCGAACATCATGTTTAAAACCTTCTATTTTCCCAAGGGCCTTGATGGAACCGGTCTGTAGATTTGAAATCATCATGTTATCATCGCTTTTATGCATATTTTAATGCTGTTATCGACCTGATTTATCATTTTATCCGACGAGTCCAGTGCATCTGTGGCTGCTTGAATGATTCCCCCGGTAATTTCTTTCTCGAAAATATTCCGTACAGCCTGAAGCTTGTTATTTAGCCACGTCTGGATAATCGGACCCAGCATCTCTTTGAGTTGATTCTGATCCGCCTTTTTCAGGCCCGTGGTGGCGGGAATCGCAATAAGCGCATAGAGATCATGAAGTCCGAAGAGACCGGTAAGCTTGACCTTGATTCCTACGGCACCCACAGGGTCTCCTGTTGAAAGGATATAGGTTACGGCAACCGTCGCCGGCACCACGTTTAAAAACGCGGCAAACATTTGTCGAATTTTAGTCCAGGTTCCCATTTTATCTCTAAAGCCGTCGGCAAGCTTTCTGAGATCCTTTTCGATGCCGTGGGACAACTCTGCGATGACCACTTGTTGTGATAGAATCGACTGCTGAATCAATGTCCAGTCCATGCGCCGCAAGATTTCCTGCTGCGGTAATACAACCGGATGGGCTGAAACAATGAATTTAACAGCCCCTTTTTCATCTCCGGCTTCTTTTCGGGGATTTTCACAGTTTTTCAAGCCTCTTTCTGCTCTGATCTCCTCAACTGCTTCTGACATGCGTCGGGTTACCGGATCTTTCAAAGCGGCATTAACCGATACTTCAGAATTTAACGTCTGGTAATGCATTCGGTTTACTGCGCTCATCAAGTCCTCTTTGACGGCATCATTAAAGTCTCCCCGGGCTGCTGCTTTTTCTTCACCTGAAAATGTGTCCTTTACTTTCTTTACCGCACCCACCGCGATTTTAAACGGTAGTTCAATAATACTGCCGGTCTTGCGCATGGCTTTAACAAAGGGAGGGTCCGTTGACATCCATATTTCAACAAAACGTTTCATCACCCGGTCCACGGGAAAATGCTGAAGGGATTCACGGACGCAATGACTCTGGGCTGTCTGCAAGGCATCAAGATAAAGACGTAGCTCCCTGTTTGAACTTTTCGTCTGTCCGAGAAATTTTTCAGCCCGGGCCAAAACATCATTTAAAATGGATGCCAGCAGTTCGAGTCTGAGCCTTTCTGTATCGATATGCTTCAATGCGTTAATAAACGAAAAATCTTCTCCCCCAACAGATTTCAAGGTCATTAACTTCTCACCCGAGGCCACCGCATTGTCCTCATCAGTACGATAAACTCCCAGAACATACTGATCCGCTGCTTCTCCATAAAGATTTTTGGCAACGGTCATCGCGTGTTCTTGCACTTCTTGTGTCTTAAAACTGGGATAAACGCGATAAACCAGAAAGCATTTTCGCATACCGATGCCGGTGAGCATTTCTGAGATAAAATCCGTATTTTCACGGTTGTTATAGTTTGAATTGGTGAAAATATAGATCAGGAGATCAGATGATTCCAGGGCTTGCCGTGAAACCTCCCGATTGATGTAAACGCCTTTTGCACCGGTATCGAAATCCGGCGTGTCCATTAGAACCAGGTTTTTGGGAATCGCATTGCTCAAAACATATATCGGATCCCCCGGGGTCATAAGCTCATCTTTATCTTTGAATGGATGAGGCAACGTACCGAAGGGTTCAAACAGGGTCAAGAGAAAGTCCGGCTTTTCCAAAATCGCCTCATGAACCGAGAATAGTACCCGCCGGTTAAGTCCCGCACGGCCGCCGACAGGCGAAAGTCTCTCCCCCACGATAGAGTTGAAAAGTGTCGATTTCCCGGCCGATCCGCCGCCGCAGATGGTGACCATCAACGGAAAGTCGGGAGACAGTTTCGTCAGCAATTTCTTATCGATAATTTGAACCCAGTTATCCACCGATTCGTGACGGTCGATCCCCAGCATCTCCATGACTCGAGGAATATCACTCCTCACTTTTTTGAGGGTATCATTCAAATTTTGATCATTCAGGTTTTTCATCATGACATGGGTACGAATAACACATTTTTTAAAACAAAGGAACATTTTCCCAAAAAGCCTTTCGGTAATGCTGAGCGTACATCTTGAGATTATTAATTAACCAATAAAAATAGCTTTACTTTTTTGAAATTTCGGCATATTGATATGCGTTTGCTTCGGTTTTGACAGTTCTGACCACTGGTGGTGAGGGGATAATCTATGGAAATTAAAGTGGAATGTTATGCCGGACACCGGGGAGAAGAGACGCCCCGGCGGATCTGGCTGGGAAATAGAAAAATCGAGGTTAAAGAAATTCAAGATCGCTGGATAGCGCCGACCCACCGATATTTTAAGATCCATGGAGACGACAACGCCATTTATATTCTTCGTCACAGTTCAGAATCATGGGAATGGGATTTGACCTTCTATCAGCAGGCGGAAAATCATTCAGACATGCCATAAATTCCCCCTCTATAACGCGATCTCCCGAACGACATCATCGAATATGGAAAGGCAGTTATCAATCTCTTTGCGATTTACCGTCAGAGCCGGACAAAATCGAATGCTGTTTTCTCCACACCCCAAAAGCAGTAATCCTTTCCGAAAAGCATTTTTAATAATATCGTTTCGCCACTTTCTTGCTGGTTCTTTGGTCTCACGGTCTATGACAAATTCTACACCCACCATTAAGCCTTTTCCCCGGACATCACCCATGCATTCATGGGCTTGTTGAAGTTTTCGAAGTCCATCCATAAGATAGTCGCCCTGAACCGTAGCATTTTCCATCAGCCCTTCTTCAAGGAGTTCAATGGTCGCCAGCGCCGACTGGCAGGAAACAGGATTACCGCCGAACGTAGAGGCATGAGAGCCGGCTTCCCAGTCCATAATTTCGGCCCGTGCCGTGAGGGCCCCCAGTGGCATACCGGAAGCGATGCCCTTGGCAAGGGCGATAATGTCCGGATCTACGCCGAAATGCTCCATCGCAAACATTTTTCCGGTACGTCCCATCCCGGACTGAACCTCATCGGCCACATAAAGAATACCGTATTTTTCTGCGATCGTGTTCATTTTTTTGTGAAATTCAGGCGGCGGTACAATATATCCGCCTTCTCCCTGAATCGGCTCCACGAAAATGGCCGCAACTTCTTCGGGAGGAATGGTCGTTCGAAAAAGGGTGTCCTCAACCCACTGGACACATCCCAGCCCGCACTTGGGATAACAGAGATTATACGGACATCGGTAGCAATACGCATATGGAATATGCGTGATCCCCGGTACCAGAGGGTTATAATGTTTTTTTTGAATGGTCTTACTTGCCGTCAGTGAGAGCGCACCCATGGTCCGTCCATGAAACGCCCCATAAAACGCCAGGTTTAATTCACGCTTTGTGTGCCACCGCGCCAGTTTAAAGGCCGCCTCCACCGCTTCTGCTCCTGAATTGCCGAAATATACTTTTTTACCACCTTTTCCCGGCATCAGATCGGCAAGTTTTTTGGCCAAGATAATTTGCGGCCTGTAATAAAAATCCGTTCCTGACATGTGCAACAGAAGATCAGCCTGTTGCTTGATGGCTTTTATCACTCTGGGATGACAATGTCCTGTGGCACAAACGGCAATACCTGACGTAAAATCCAGGAATATATTGCCATCCACATCGTGAACCCAAAGCCCCTGAGCTCTGTCAACCACCAGCGGATAATAGCGTGTATATGAAGGGGAGACGTAAATGTTGTCCTGATCAATGAGTTTCCGAGCTTTCGGACCCGGTAGAGGAGTCAGAATCCGCGGCAATTTTTCCATGGTTTCTCCACACTGAAATCCCCATTGAATCGTTATATGATTTTAATCGGGCAGGCATACAGATAGAACCGGGCAGGGCGTTTGCCGTACCACGCGGTCCGTCGTGGAGCCGATAAATAATCGCTCCACAAGGCCCAGCCCTCGAACACCCAGAACAATCAAATCCATTTTATTTGTCTTGGCATATCGGATCAGTTCTTCATGAGACTGTCCGTCCAAAAGAGCGGTTTGCGGCTTACACCAGTTAAAGGCTTCCGAGGGAACCATTTCTTTAAGTCTGTTTCTTATCCGGGTCTGTAATTCCTGTTGAAGCTCTTCTCCATACTCAGCAGATGTTTTGAGTAAATCCGTATACACGGGTGGTTCCATAACATGGACGAGGTGAAGCTCGGATTGAAACTCTTGGGCAAGGCTTAGGCCATGTTGAAAGGCCAGATAAGAATCCTGGGAAAAATCGCAACCTACTAATATTTTGCGAAATTTCAATCCTTTTTCCGATAGAATATTTAAATCATGTTCAGGCCCCCGAACAATCATCAACGGGCAGTGGAGTGTGTGCATTAGGCGTTCGGTTACAGAACCGACAATCAGCCGTTTTAGCCCGGAGCGTCCGTGTGTTGCTGCAATAGCCAGGTTCGCATTCTGTTCTTTGGCCAGACGAGAAATTTCGTCTCCGGCATGGCCAACGGTGACCATAGGTTCCCATCGAATCTGTGTACTGCCGACCAACCGTTCAAGTTGTTTAAGGGCATTACCGATTGCCTGGTTCTGCTGATCCAAGAAAAATATGGGGCCATCGCCATATGTAATACTTGTTGGAAAATCAATAACGTGACACACATATAGCTTGGCACCGAACTCTTGAGCAAGGGCAACCCCCCAGGACACTGCATGGTTGGAAAAGTCTGAAAGGTCAGTGGCACAAAAAATATTTTTTATTTCCACTCTCATAACCTTCTCCTCCTTTGTTTAGGCCTGACATTCAATAAGGATGATATGATGTGTCCACTCAGTAGAGATTTTAAAATTGAGCGCATTTGATCAAAAAAAGATATTTTGAGATATGCCCCAAAAAAAAGTATAAAACAAAGCAACGATCATGTCAAAAGAAACTCGTGTATCTTTTGGACCCTCCTTCTTTGCTTGACACCTGATCAGGAGTGCAATTATCATTAAACATAGGCGGCGAGAAAGGAGGGAATATGAAAGCAAAAACACGTTCCATCGAACAAATAATCGAAGAACAGGTACGAAGATGGCAGATTATTCCGGCGGAAAAGAAAAAAGAAGAAAAAGAAATTTCTGTCATCACCATCTCCAGAGAGGCTGGAAGTGGTGGAAACATTTTGGCCAAAAAACTCTCCGAGCAGCTTGAATACGATTTATTTTACCAGGAATTTATCCATGATATGGCCAAAAGTGCCCGTGTAAGCGTTCGTCTGCTTGAAACGCTGGACGAAAAAGGCGTCTCAGTCCTCGAAGAATGGATATCATCTCTTGTAGATAAGCGTCACCTGTGGCCCGACCGGTATCTTCAACATCTAATGAAGATTATCGGTACAATCGGAAAGCATGGCCGGGCAGTTATTGTGGGAAGAGGTGCCAATTTTGTTTTGCCCTATGACAAAAGGCTCAGCGTCCGAGTCATTGCCCCTCTCGAAACGCGAATTAAAAACGTATCCAAAGAGTACGACGTAACCGTCGAAGACGCCAAAACCAGAGTGTTAACAACGGAATCGAATCGAAAGGCATTTATTAAAAAATATTTTAATGATGATATTAGAGACCCTCTTAATTACGATCTTATTATCAATACCGGAACATTAAGTATCGATGACGCCGCCAATGCCGTCAAAGGTGCCCTAAGTCAACTGAACAGGGCAAGGTTTTAGTAAACAATATTGCGTCTCGAATCGATTCGAAGAAACTTAATGGGTAATCAGACGATCCAGAATCAGTCCATGGAAGCTCTCTTTTCCCGGTGAAGAGAAAAACCATCCCAAATGGGTCAGGCACATAAAACAGACGGCCACCTGCCAGCTATAGCCTGCAAACCAGCTGAATTCATTTGACGCAGGGCCTACATGACCGCACCCCTTAACGGAACTGAAGCACCCGATCTCAAAAACAATTCCGTGGGGGTTGGCAAACGTATGCTGGTGAGACCCCTGGACGTTGATACGGTCCTCCGGACTCGCGATAACGCTTCGGCATTGACGGCAGCGGATATACGCCTCTTGCTCCAACATCTGCTCTTGGGTTTCCTCTTCGACCAACCCTATTGGCATCTCATGGTTTTCTTTTTCAGGCGGAACACGAAACAGATAGGAGGAAACCGGATCAAACGGAATCATTTTTTGCCTTCTTTGGATTTTGTTCACTTTACCGTTTTCCTGTTTATTCGGTTTAAATTACATTGTTTCCTGCCGGATTTCAACATAGTGTTGCCTTTTTTTAAAACCATATCAAATCCTTTACAAATCCTAAAATATTGGTTCACGCTGATACGTCAAGGTTCATATCGCCTTTTAGGAAAATATATGGCGAGGGACCCAAGTTTAATGAAGTTCATTTGAATAAGACATTAAAAGGAATTCTCCATAAAACCCTTGAAAATACATCAATCCTATATTATTATGAATTCACTCTCATACCTTGTTTTAAGGGTTATACTTTTTTATAGGGTTTTATACACAAAGGATTAATGCCGGAAATGAACACACCGACCGTCGTCGTAGCTATTTTGACACTCTGGCTGGTAATGGGTTTGGGTTTTCTTGCTAAGTATGTAAATGTTCGAAAAAGTGGGAAGACATCGTATGAAGCCTGGATTTCTTATGAAGGATTGTTATTTATCCTAAGTATCGTTGTACCCATCATCATTTTAATTCATACCTCGGTATCAGGTTAATCGTCGAACAGATATCAACCGTCATCTGCCTTTTAAGAAAATATATGGCGATGAGCCATTTTCAACGCATATTCCTTCAGATATTCTCAATAACATCATTATGATGGACTTCTGTTCCGGCATCCGGCAATTCCAGAACATTTGATGTGGCTTCCAAGGGCATCTCCTCCACAGCCCGAAGTTTGCGTTCCATGGCCCGGGTTCGTACACTGGTCTGATCTATCGTATTCGAAGCTGAAGCCAATTGTTTTTTCACCTTGCTTAGAACATTTCCAAATTGTCCAAATTCTGTCTTGACCGCTGCAAGGATTTCCCAGACTTCACTCGACCGCTTCTCGATAGCCAATGTACGAAAACCGATCCGCAAACTGCTCAAGATAGCAGACAGCGTGGTGGGGCCGGCAATCACAATACGATAATCCTGCTGAATTTTTTCTACCTGGCCTGGCTGCCGAAGGACTTCCGCATAAAGCCCCTCTGTCGGTAGAAACATAATGGCAAAATCGGTGGTTTTCGGTGGATGGATATACTTATCACGAATTTCTTTTGCAGAATTGTGTATGGAACGGATGAGTGCCGAAGTCGCTTTGTGTATCTTATCGACATCGGCAGCGTCGGCAGACTCCACAAGCCGCAGATAATCTTCCTGAGGGAACTTTGAGTCAATGGGCATCCAAACACATGATTCCGGAGAGTTGTCATTGCCGGGCAACCGGATTGCGTATTCCACACTCTCTTGCGACCCGGCTTTAATATTTACATTTTTATCATATTGTTCCGGGATCAAAACTTGTTCCAAAAGGGCTCCAAGCTGAACTTCGCCCCAAGTCCCGCGTGCTTTGACGTTTGTGAGAACCTTTTTTAGGTCACCTACTCCCGTGGCAAGATTCTGCATTTCCCCCAGACCGTGCTGAACAGCCTCAAGACGTTCGCTGACAAGCTTGAAAGACTCTCCGAGCCGTTTCTCAAGGGTGCTTTGGAGTTTTTCATCCACAGTCTCCCGCATCTGATCGAGTTTCTTCTCATTACTTTCCTGTAAGTGCTTTATCTGGGTGTCAATGGTGTTACGAAGCCTGTCAATGCTTATCTTGTTCGACTCGGTCAGATCCTGAATACGTTTGGCAATGGATTCAAGTTGATCGTTTTGAGATTTACCCATTTCACCGATCGTTTTCACCATCGTATCCACGGCGTATTTTTGACTCGCAGAGACTTCTTCCCTGAGATCCCTGGAGGCTCTTGCGGATTCTTCACGACCGAAACGCAACTCTTCGCGAACCGCCTGTTCAATGTCCGCACTTCCATTTGTTCTCAGCTTAATCAGGGCGAAAATCAACACCAGCACACTGATGGCCAGCAAAATGAAACGTGCCCATATGAGTATATCCATCACGATATAAAATCCTCCATATAACTGAGGGATCGGGAAGTCATTATTATGAAAACGTATATATCATTCTCCGGTTCCTAGCTCATTCCGTAGGCTTTAAGTTTTCTTCGAAGGGTATTAAGACCGATACCGAGGTATTTTGCCGTTCGGGATTTGTTCTGACCCGTCAATTTGTAAACCCTTGTAATGTGGGCTTTTTCAATTTGTTCAAGCGGTGCAATTTCCTCAGATATCGAAGGGATCAGGCACTTTAATCTGGATCTTCGCCGTTTAAGATGTTCAGGCAGAACATCGGATGAAATGGGTTTTCCCTGTGTCAGGTTTACCGTCGACTGTAGAATCGACTTTAATTCCCGTATATTTCCCGGATAGTCATATTCTAAAAGCAGACATTTGGCTTCTTCATCGATGATGAAATCTTTTCCGGTATAATCTTTCAAAAATTTATTTATCAGCAGCGGAATATCCTCTTTTCTTTCCCTCAAGGGGGGCAGGTGCAGCCATCCGCCTCTGATTCGGTAAAATAAATCTTTTCGAAAAGCCTTTTTGGCCATCAACCCTTCCAGGTCTTCATTGGTGGCCGCAATGAATCGAATATCCACCTTTTGCTGGCTGCTTGTTCCCAATTTAAAGTATTCACCATCCTGTAAAACACGCAACAGCTTCCCCTGAAGCTCGGGCATCAAATTCCCGATTTCATCGAGAAAAAGGGTGCCATGATTGGTATATTCCAGATAACCGGTGCGACTTCCATCGGCACCCGTAAACGCACCTTTGGTGTGTCCGAAAAATTCAGCCTCGAATAGACTGCCGGTAAGAGACGCCATGTTGACCGGAGTAAAGGGAAAAGTCGATCTGGGGCTTGCCGCATGAATCGCCCACGCAAGGAGTTCTTTTCCGGTTCCGCTCTCACCGGTAATTAAAAGCGGAACATCACTTCCGGCATGCAGTTCCGCCTCCTTTAAGACCCTTATCACCTTCGGCGATCGGGTAACAATCGGCTTAAAAGGTTCTGAATTTTTCAACCGGGGCAGAGTTTGGCTTTTTCCGATATCCAAAATATCGATCAGCCGTTTTTTTTCCAGGGCCCGTTTCACCGAAAAAACAAGATCTTCCTGAGAAATCGGCTTTACAAGATAATCATATGCCCCTTTTCTAAGGCACTCCACTGCAATTCGTGCCTCATTAACGGCGGTGGCCATAATACATTCGGTTTTTGGGCTTATATTTTTTATAATTTCAAGAAGTTTAAGGCCATCAATACCCGGCATGGTCATATCGATCAGCGCAATATCAAAATCTTCTCCGTTTTCAAACAGGGATACGACGTTTATGGAGTTGTCTTCCGTACGGACATTTTTAAAACCCGAATTCAAAAGATGTCCCTTTAAGACGTCAAGAAAATCGAGATCATCATCAACAACAATTATCTTATACGCCATTTAATGTTCTCTCTTAATAATCCTTTTTTATCTGAAGCTTTCAACGCAATTATTCCAAAAAGGACCATGCCAAAATGGCATGGTTTTATGCCGAATGATATGCGATGTACATTTATCTTTATCACATATGCCAAATTGGCACAATACCCTCGTAATGTCAACTTCAGAAAAAGTGAAGTCTTTTAATCAACATTCCAGTTATCCAATTGAACTTATTATAAAATTATCTTTTTCTTTCAGGCGGCATTTCTCGGCACGATTGTTGCTCATTGGATTCCTAATAGGCATCTGACCATTTTTAATGTTTAATAATTGTTCGGCATAGGGCTTGAGAGGACGCAGAGAACTGTTTTTAACGTTTCGCTCAAATCTAATTTAGACCTTTTCCGTGAACACCCCGACGGGGGGTTCGTAAAGCAGCATTCCGCGAGGTCGCATTGGACAAAGAGTAAAAAGATCCACACCTGTCGAGGAAGATTGAATTTGATGCCAAAAATAATTAAGGATAACCACTCAAAAAAATCCCCACCACAGCAATTCATGCTGCACCCTTTTCCTTTGGACCACATCATTCAGAGTGGCAAAGGAAAATCCACTGATCTCTGCGTCCTCTCAGGTCCTGTGGCAACAGCTGAAAAGGTTACGGGAACGATCTTTATGCCCTTATATGATAAAATGGCGGTTCACATGTTTCAGTCGTCAGGACTCGGGAAACGGTCAATCGTTTTAAGCATTTACGGAAAAGCAACGGTGGTGTCCAAACATTCTCGCATGATGGCGGCAGTTTAAAATCGCTGCCGCCACTTAATCCCAGACCATACTGAACTCACATATACTTGAGCTGTCTATAGTTGAAAAGATCGGAGGTAATCATATGCAATTAAAGCGCAAATTCGATGCGGGGGAATTTGCCGTCCTTGCAGAAATCGAACCCCCAAAAGGGGTGGATGTCTCCACAATGGTGACCAATGCCATGAGGGTCAAAGGGGAGGTAGATGCCTTTGTGGTGCCGGAAATGAGCAATGCTGTCATGCGGATGAGTTCCCTTGGCGGGGCAATGATTTTGCAAGGCAAGGGGATGGAGACGGTGATGCAGGTCAACTGCAGAGACCGAAACCGAATCGCTCTTCAGGCAGATCTTCTGGCAGCTTATGGATGCGGAATTACCAACGTCATGACGGTTACCGGAGAGGATCCCAGCTTTGGAGACCACTTTCAGGCAAGATCTGTGTATGACATAGACCTTCTCCAATTACTGGGCGCCATCAGAGGACTCCAGGAGGGAAAGGACATGGCCGGGATTGAATTATCAGGCTCCCCCAAGTTTCTGGTTGGATCAACGGCAAACGTTGGTGCCAAAGGGAAATCTCCTGAACTTGTGATTGAAGAGATGGGCAAAGAGATTGAAGCTGGTGTCCAATTTTTTATTACGCCGCCCTTATTTGACCTGTCCGCCATAGAACCCTTCATGAAAAAGGTTGACCTCAATAAAATAAAAATTGTCCCGACAGTCCTGCTGCTCAAGTCATTGGGCATGGCGCGTTATATTATGCGAAATCTGCCCCATGTCCATATCCCGGATTCACTGGTTCATCGCCTCCAAAAATCTCCTGACAAAGTTCGCGAGTGTACGTTGATAGCATCTGAGGTGGTTACATCATTAAAGAACGAAGGATTCAACGGTGTATATCTATCAACCCTCGGTTGGGAGCACAAGCTTCCTGATATACTTGAAAGGTTATAAGGATGGAAAAAATGGATCAAAAAAACAGTCAAAAGGAAAATATACCCGCTGAAAAACACGGAAAAGATCTTGTCGGGTCGGTCATGGTTCTCGGCGGCGGAATCGCGGGTATGCAGTCCGCGCTGGACCTTGCCAACTCCGGTTATTACGTTTATCTGGTGGAACGGTCTTCGGCCATCGGCGGCCTCATGTCACAGCTCGACAAGACCTTTCCCACCAATGACTGTGCCATGTGAATTATCTCGCCCAAACTGGTCGAGGTCGGCCGGCATTTAAACATAGAACTGTTGACCAACACAGAGCTGTTGGATCTTAAAGGTAAACAGGGACGCTTCACAGCCCGGGTTCGACAGCAACCCCGCTTTGTGGACCTTTCCAAGTGCACCAGCTGCGGAGAGTGTATTAAGGTCTGTCCGGTAGATCTCCCCAATGAGTACGACGAGGGACTCTCCAAAAAGAAGGCAACCTACAAGAAATACGCTCAGGCAATTCCAGGCGCTTTCGCCATTCAAAAAACGGATTTAGCGCCCTGCCGTTTGACCTGTCCTGCCGGGCAGAATGTCCAGGGGTATGTCCAGATGGTCAAGGAAGGAAAATATAAAGAAGCGTTAAAAATAATTATGGAAGATCATCCCTTTCCCGGTGTGCTGGGGCGGATTTGTCCCCATGAGTGTGAAGACGCGTGCCGTCGATGTGAAGTCGACGAACCCGTCGCCATTCGGAACCTCAAACGGTTGGCCTCAGATCAATTCGATCCGCGTGAAATCGACATCCATTGCCTTCCCCGAAGAGAGGAAAAGGTAGCGATCATCGGTTCAGGTCCTGCGGGTCTATCTGCCGCCTATCATCTGGCCCGTAAAGGCGTATTATCCACCATTTTTGAGGCTCTGCCCCAAACCGGCGGAATGCTGCGCGTCGGTATTCCCGCACACCGGCTTCCGAGAGAAATTCTGGATCGGGAAATAGAGATCATTACAAACCTGGGCGTGGAAATTAAGACCAGCACCCCTTTAGGTCCGGATTTGACGGTAGATGATCTTTTAAATGACGGCTTTAAAGCGGTGTATCTTGCACTGGGTGCCCACCGGGGAATCGAGCTCGGAATTCCCGGTGAAAAAGCCAACGGTGTTCGACAAGGTGTTGACTTTTTAAGGGAAGCAAATCTTACCGGAAAGACCGATGTGGGTCAAAAGATAGCCATCATCGGCGGCGGGAATGTGGCCATTGATGTATCCAGATCCGCGGTTCGGCTGGAAGCAAAAGAGGTCAACATCATTTACAGACGAACGCGGGCCGAAATGCCGGCCTGGGAGGAAGAAATTCAGGCAGCAGAAGCAGAAGGCGTAAAGATTACTTACCTTTCAGCACCTCAAGAAGTGTTGACACGCGACGGCAGTGTCATCGGCCTCAGATGTATCCGAATGGAACTCGGAGAGCCGGACTCTTCCGGAAGAAGGCGCCCTGTTCCGGTACCGGGCAGTGAATATGATATCGAAATCGATCAACTTGTTCCCGCCATCGGCCAGCAGCCGGATCTTTCTGCACTGGAAAATGTGACCGGGCTACAATTTTCCCGATGGGGAACCATAGAAGCGGATTCCATCAGTTATGCAACAGACCGTGAGGGTGTTTTTGCCGGCGGCGACTTGCAGACCGGTCCCGGCATAGCCATTGCCGCCATCGCTGCCGGTCGTGAAGCCGCCGAATCCATCGTTCGGTATTTTGACGGTCAGAATTTGACAAAAGGCCGGGAACCCAAACCACCTAAAGAACCGCGTTACCTCCAGATTTCAGGTGATGAACTTAAAATTTCCAGATTAAAAATGCCGGAGTTGCCGGTGAAAAAACGCGCAGGCAACTTTGAAGAGGTTGAACTGGGCTTTGATGAAACGCCCGGAAGGGAAGAGGCCGCGCGATGTTTGAACTGTGGCTACTGTTCCGAGTGCTACCAATGTGTGGATGCGTGCCTGGCGGAAGCCATCGATCACAGCCAGATTGAAGTGGAAAAAAACATCGAGGTCGGTTCCGTGATTCTTTGTCCCGGCAGTGAACCCTTCGATCCTACAGGTTTGGAGCAATTCTATCATTACAAAAGCAATCCCAATGTCGTGACAAGCCTTGAATTCGAGCGTATTCTCAGCGCTTCGGGTCCGACCATGGGACACCTTGTGAGGCCATCAGATCATAAAGAACCGAAAAAAATCGCCTGGCTCCAATGCATCGGATCTCGGGATACCAACAAATGCGGAAACGGCTACTGCTCATCTGTCTGCTGCATGTATGCCATCAAGGATTCAATGATCGCCAAAGAGCATGCCGGCGGAGATCTTGATTGTGCCATTTTCAACATGGATATTCGTACATTCGGCAAGGATTATGAAAAATACTACCTGCGCGCAAAGGACAAGGCCGGCATCAGGTTTATCAATGCACGGGTGCATACCATCGACGAAATCGGAGAAAATAAAGACCTTCGAATTCAATATGCCGACACGGGCGGTGAACTCCGTGAAGAAATCTTCGACATGGTGGTTCTCTCGGTAGGTCTTCAGGTTCCAGCATCGACCGCCGAACTGGCCAATCGATTGGATATCGATTTGGACAAGTATAATTTTGCAGTCACCGAACCGTTTACGCCGGTGGAAACCTCCCGGCCGGGCGTTTATGCTTGCGGCGTTTTTCAAGAACCCAAAGATATTCCGAGCTCCGTCACTGAAGCAAGTGCAGCGGCCTGTCTCGCCGGGGGATTCTTGAATGAAGTCCGAAACACCAGAACATTAAGTGTCGAAATTCCGGATGAAATCGATCTGACCGGCATAGAACCTCGTATCGGGGTTTTTGTCTGTAACTGCGGCGTCAACATTGCCGGTGTCGTAGATGTAAAGGAGGTAGAAGAATACGCCAAGACACTGCCGAACGTGGTCTTCGCCGGACAGAATCTGTTTACCTGTTCTCAGGATTCTCAAGAACAAATGAAACGAATCATTAAAGACGAAAAACTCAATCGGATCGTGGTGGCGGCCTGCTCCCCAAAAACCCATGAACCGATATTCATGGATACGCTCGAAGCGTGCGGCCTGAACAGATACCTCTTTGAAATGGCCAACATCCGGAATCAAGACTCCTGGGTCCACTCAGATGCGCCGGAAAAAGCATCTGAAAAAGCCAAAAAATTGGTGCGGATGGCCGTGGCCCGGGCTGCGACACTCCAGCCGCTGCGTGAAAAGAAGATTCCGGTCAATCAAAGGGCACTGGTCATCGGCGGCGGCGTGGCTGGAATGAATGCCGCGCTGGGCCTTGCGGATCAGGGATTCCCGGTGGTTCTGATTGAAAAAGAAGAAAAACTGGGGGGGGTGGCCAACCGCTTGACAACCACCATCGAAGGTGCGGATGTCGGAAGCTACCTGGCAAATTTGATCGAAAAGGTGACGTCCCACTCACAGATCCAGGTGCTGACCCGATCCCTGATTGTCGGCTTCTCCGGATTTAAAGGCAACTTCACCACTGAAGTTCTGGTGGGGCCGGGCATGTATGAAAGAAAAATCAATCACGGCGTCGTTGTGCTGGCAACCGGTGCAACCGAATATCGTCCCAAAGAATTCCTCTACGGCCAAGATAAAAGAGTGGTGACGCAACTGGAGCTGGCCCAGCGCCTAAAGGAGAAGGGCGCTCAAGATCTCAATCGTGTGGTGATGATTCAATGCGTTGGATCCAGAAACGAAGAAAATCCCAACTGTTCCAGGATCTGTTGCCAGAACGCTGTCAAAAACGCAATTAAGATTAAAAAACATCAGCCGGATGCGCAAGTTTTTGTACTTTATCGGGATATTCGAACTTATGGATTGCTGGAGGATTACTACACGGAAGCCAGAAAGATGGGCGTCATATTTTCCAGATTCGACCCTGAAGATCCGCCGATTGTTGAATCCGATGCGTCGGGCGTTGTGGTCACCTTTAAAGATCACATCCTCGGCAGTACGCTCGAAGTCAGTGCCGACCTTGTGGCGCTCAGCGCCGGAATGGTGGCCGAAGACACCGAAGAGCTTGCCTCTATCGTCAAACTGGCCAGAACACCGGAAGGTCATTTTATGGAAGCCCATGTCAAATTAAGACCCGTGGACATGGCGACCGAAGGAATCTTCGTCTGCGGAACTGCCCACAGTCCCAAACTGTTGCATGAATCGATTTCTCAGGCATTTGCCGCTGCATCCAGGGCCACAACATTCCTATCCCGGACGGAATTGACATTGTCGGCGGTAACGGCCCGTGTCGAATCGGAACTTTGTGCTTCATGCCTCATATGCGTCCGGTCTTGTCCGTATCAGGTGCCGAGGATTAATGAAGACGGCGTCAGCGAAATCGATGTAGCCCTGTGTCATGGATGTGGTGTCTGCGCTGCGGAATGTCCGGCCAAGGCCATCGAACTGAACTGGTATGAAGACAATCAAATATTGAGCAAAGTTGACGCGCTGCTCGAAGGCGTTTTGTAATTTTGGTGTGAATCACTGCAATTGACGATTGATGATGGAAAATTGAAGATTTGTGGTATAACTTTGTGGTATAATTTTAATCATCAACCATCAATCGAAAATCATCAGTCGAAGGAGGAATTATGAAGGAAGATTTCGAGCCGATCATTATCGCATTTTGCTGCAGTTTCTGAGGATACACCGCCGCGGACCTGGCAGGTTCCATGAGATTGCAATATCCTTCAGATATTAAAATCATTCTCGTTCCATGTACCGGAAAGGTAGACCTCATTCACATCCTTCATGCCTTCGAAAAAGGAGCGGACGGCGTCTATGCGGTGGGATGCATGGAAGGTGATTGTCATTATAACAGTGGAAACCTCAGAGCCCGAAAACGGGTTGAGCAGGCACAAAAAATTCTGGACACCGTCGGCATCGGTGGAGAGCGGGCTCAAATGTATAACCTCTCATCCAGTGAGGGACCGCGTTTCGCCCAAATCGCTGTTGAAATGGATGAAAAAATTAGAAAATTGGGACCCAACCCGATTAAGCTGGCCAAAAAAAGGGCGGCATAAGTTGATTCGGATTGAAATGTACTTTGGGTATAACCGGGATTTAAGACTCAACATGGTTTTTAAATAATTTTTTTGCGTTCATCACTAGTTAAGCTTCAATGAAAGAGAGGAACCATGATTGTCGCAGATAAAAAACCTATCGAAGAAATTATCGAGGTAATCAAAGATCATCAAAAGATTCTCATCCTCGGCTGTAACGAGTGTGTCACCGTCTGTGAGGCAGGAGGAAAAAAAGAGGTCGGTGTTTTGGCTTCAGCCCTTCGGATGTACTTCCTAAATAAAGGGAAGGAGGTCAAAATCGATGAAGTCACCCTCGAACGGCAATGTGACCACGAATACCTTGAGGAGATCCGTGATGTTATGGATCAGTATGATGCTGTTGTTTCCATTGCCTGTGGTGTCGGGGTTCAATTTATGGCCGAAAAATATCATGACACGCCCATATACCCCGGCGTAAACACCTGCTTTCTCGGAGTGACCGAAAAACGAGGTTTGTGGACCGAAAGGTGTCAAGCCTGCGGGCAATGTATTTTGGCAATCACGGGCGGAATTTGCCCGGTCTCACGTTGTGCAAAGCGGATTCTTAACGGGCCGTGCGGCGGCTCGGTCCGAGGCAGTTGCGAAATCAACAAGGAAATTGACTGTGCATGGCAATTAATTATCGACCGCCTCAAATCACTGAACAGGCTCGATGATTATGAAACACTCTGCCCCATCAAAGATTGGTCCACCGACAGGGCCGGGGGGCCCAGAAAAGTTGTCAGGGAGGATTTACAGCAATGAAAGTGAAGACACCAAGTAAACTGGAAAAGATCCTGGCCGCCGGCCACCTGGCCGTGACATCCGAATGCGGGCCTCCCAGAGGGAGTGACATGGAAGTGATTGTCGAAAAGGCCAATCTCATCAAGGATCATGTGGATGCCATCAATATTACCGACAACCAGACATCCGTCACGCGCTTGTGCAGTCTGGCAGCCTGCATCAAACTGAAACTGATGGGGCTTGAGCCGGTTCTCCAGATGGTAACGCGCGACCGGAATCGAATTGCCCTTCAGAGTGACATCCTTGGAGCGGCAGCGTTTGACATCCACAACATTCTCTGTCTTTCCGGCGACCACCAAAGCTTCGGTGACTGCCCGACCGGTCAAAACGTTCATGATATCGACTCCATGCAGTTGATTCAGACCGTCAGACATATGCGGGACGAAGGAAAGTTTTTGGGAGGGGATGATATTAAGCGCCCCCCCCGGATGTTCGTGGGGGCTGCGGCCAATCCGTTTGCCGATCCATTTGAAATCCGCGTCCCGCGACTGGCCAAAAAAATTGCGGCCGGAGTGGAGTTTATACAGACCCAGTGTATTTACGACCTTGATAAGTTCGAACTCTGGATGAAACTGGCAGGGGATCGCGGTCTTTTGGATAAAGTCAACATATTGGCCGGCGTAACTCCTTTTAAATCCGCCGGAATGGCACGGTACATGAAAAACCGCGTGCCGGGCATCGAAATCCCGGACGAAATGGTTAAACGGATGGCCGATACTCCAAAAGAAAAACAGCCCGAAGAAGGTATTAAAATTTGTATCGAATCCATTCAGCGGCTCAAAGAGGTGGAAGGCGTACGCGGCTTTCATATCATGGCCATCGAATGGGAAGAAATGGTTCCTGGAATCGTGGAAAAATCCGGTCTGTATCCCAGGCCGAGTATGAATTGATTACGGGTTTTTTTCTTTTGAATTGCCGGAAGGTCTCCCATCCGACACCCTCGATGCGGAGGGGATTCATAAAAAAATTCGAAATCAAAAAGGAGGTATAAAATGAGTGAGAAAAAAAGAATCTTGGTCGTCGATGATGAACCTGATTTCTGCGCGATTGTCCAAGGTCAGTTGGAAAAAGAGGGTTTCGCAGTTGAATTGGCTTACGACGGTGTCGAAGGACTGGAGAAAGTACAGGCAAGCCCGCCGGACGCCATTGTCCTGGATGTCATGATGCCTGAAATGGATGGTTACGAGATGTGCAAAAAATTAAAAGCCGATGAGAAATGTTGCAACATTCCCGTTATCCTTCTGACGGCCGTTGCATCGCATGTCACGTCGACCCGCTATTCCCACCGGGACGGGATGAGTACGGAGGCGGATGATTATATTGCCAAACCGGCTTCGGCAGAGGAAATCACGAACAGTGTTAAACGGCTGCTGGGTTAGACGGATATCGAAAATTGGTTTGTATCCGTGGTTGATTATTTTAATTGAAGATTGACGGTACCGGACATCTGTGTCGCAGCCGTCAATCTTCAATTTAAAGGAGGAAATAATGTCATCCCAGGTTATTAAGATAATAGGGGATAAAAAAAGTACCTTCAAAGAACACGTGATGGATCTCCTCCCGGAAGGAGGAAATCTGAATCTCTGTCTGACCTGTGGGATTTGTTCGGCGGGCTGCCCGGCAACGGGTTTAGAAGATATGGATCCCAGAAAATTTTTGCGCCTGGCATCACTCGGCCTGGACGATGTCATTCTGAATTCCAAATGGGCCTGGATGTGCACCATGTGCACCCGCTGCACGTATGCCTGTCCGATGAAAATTGACATCCCTGCCCTGGTCTTTAACATTCGCAAAAACTGGCCCAAAGATGAACAACCCAAAGGCATCCGGGGATCCTGCGAAATGGCGTTAAAAAATGACACTTGCAGTGCCATGGGTGCCAATGAACAGGACTGGCGTTTTGTGGTGGAAGATGTCCGCGAAGAAGTCCGCGAGACGCAACCGGGTTTTGAAGACCTTCAAGCACCCATGGATAAGGAAAGCGCATATTTTTTCCTAAACCAGAATTCCCGTGAACCGGTCACTGAACCCGACGAAATGGTGCCGCTATGGAAAATCCTGCATCTTGTCGGTGCCGACTGGACCTATGGTTCAAAGGGATGGGCGGCGGAAAACTACTGTCTCTTCTGTGCAGATTTGGAGAACTGGGAAAAAATTGTACGGGTCAAGGCCAAAGCCGTGGATGATCTCAAATGTAAGGTCTGGCTAAATACGGAGTGAGGGCACGAACTGTTTGCAGTCCGGGTCGGACTGCAAAGATTCAATATCGAGCACAACTTTGAGTGCAAAAGCATCATCCAGTATTATGCCCAGTGGATTCGTGAAGGAAAATTAAAGGTTAACTCCGACTGGAACAAGGATTTGAAAATAAAGTTTACGGTTCAGGATCCATGCCAGCTCGTCCGTAAAAGCTTCGGAGATCCCGTGGCGGAAGACATGCGATATGTTGTTAAATCGGTTGTGGGGGAGGAGAACTTTGTTGAGATGTATCCCAACAGATCGAACAACTATTGCTGCGGCGGCGGCGGCGGATACCTTCAGTCAGGATTTCCCGAAGCCAGGCGGTATTATGGCAAACGAAAGTTTGATCAGATTATGGAGACCGGCGCAGATTATTGTCTTACGCCGTGCCATAACTGCCATGCACAGATCCACGACCTTAAAGAA
Organism: Desulfobacterales bacterium; assembly: GCA_046484425.1. Taxonomy (GTDB): domain Bacteria; phylum Desulfobacterota; class Desulfobacteria; order Desulfobacterales; family UBA11574; genus UBA11574. The sequence goes on from JAWOIY010000052.1 coordinate 34,433, forward strand.
CATTACGGAGGGAAATACCACACGACACATTTATGGACCATTATATGCCTGTCCCTTGGAATTCTTGGCGAAAATGAACGTGAATATTTAGGGCCGGATTTGGCTGAGTTTGGCCTGTAAAAGACTTACCGTTTTTAACCAGACATCACTTGTTTTCATAAATTTGCCTGCGATTAACCTGCCCCGGAAGACGGAGCAGGTTTTTTGTCGCGAAAATAACTTTACCCGAATATAGACTGTCAACATGCAAGTATATTGCATATTGGGCGATGAACGGGTTATGCGTTCAAAATCGCCGGCTATTTTTTCAACAGTTCTGAAACGGCTGGGGATTAGAAGTGCGTACATACCGTTCAAAGTATCCCCTGAAGAGATCGGTGCGGCGTTGCAAAGCCTGAAAGTCCTGAATATCGCCGGCGCAAATATCATGATTCCGTATAAAGAGAAAGTCATTCCGCATCTGGACATTCTTTCAGAGGGAGCGAATATTATCAGTGCCATCAACACCATTGTTCGTAATGGCCATATTCTTAAAGGGTATAATACCAATGCCATCGGTTTTATGGATGCGCTGAACAATGCCGGATATGATGTTGAAGGAAAATCGGCCCTTGTGTTCGGTACCGGCGGAGCCGCCAAGGCCATTGTGTTCATTTTAAATTGGCTGAGAACAACATCAATTTTCGTTTCCGGCCGAAACGATCTTAAAAGCCACCGGATTGTCGAACGATTCGGAGGAGAAGCGATACCGATACATAATATTGAAGACCGAACGCCGGCTGTTGATATTGTTGTGAACGCCACCTCTGTTTCGAGCTTTGATGAGGCTCCAGAGATGTTCTCGTTACTTGAAAAACTCAACATACCGGATTGCGAACTGGTCGTTGATCTCAATTATGATCGAAGCGAAAATTTCTGGCAGGAATTTGCCAGACGAAACGGTGCGCGATTTATGGATGGTCTTTCAACACTGGCATATCAATCCAGGCGTACGCTCCAGCTCTGGACAGGGATCCAAGTTCCGCCCGATGAATTTATAAAAGCATTGGGTGAAAACGGGTGATTCTCAGTTATGGACATACTCTCCGGAAATTAATGAGACGTTACCTTGATCGGAATCAGGACCGTGAAAACACTTCCCTTTCCGGACTCACTCTCTACATCGATCATGCCGCCCATGGAATTCAAAAGTCCCTTTACGATCGGAAGGCCTAAACCGGTACCGGTGATATATCTGGTCTTGTCATCCTTGACCCTGTAAAATCTTTCAAAAATTTTATCCAAATGTTTGTCGGCAATACCAAACCCATTGTCCGTAACCCTGACACGAATGTTGATTCCAGCCATATCAGCCGCGACGCTGATCTTTCCACCGTCCTGGGTGTAATTGATCGCATTGGTTATCAAATTACCGAAAATGCTTTCCAGAGCAATGGGGTCGGCGGTCAGTTCAGGAAGAGGCGTTTCAGGGAGTTCGAGTGTAAGAGACTGGTGCTTTTGTCGGGAATGGGTTTCGAGAAACTCGACGATATTTTTCAGTATCTCTTCAAGTCGGACCTGCTGGGGTTCATGACAAATAATTCCTTCCTCGATCCGTGACAGATCCAGCAGATCCCCGATCAGTGCTATAAGTCCTCTGGTTTTTTCTCGAGCTCGAGTAAGTATGTTCTGGTCCTGGGCATAGTCTTCTCCGACCATGTCCTTGATAACCAAAGCGAGCTGCTCATGGATGGTTGAAAGTGGGGATCGAAGTTCGTGCGATACCTTTGCCACAAATTCGGATTTCAGCTGATCCAATAACTTCAATTCAGAAATATCCACAATATTGAGAACCGCTCCGAGGCACTCACTTCTTTCACCCAACACCGGCTGCCCTCTGGCCATGAGATGTTTTTCATTGGAGACGGAAAATTCATAATCACCCAAATCATCATAATCCACGAATTTTCCACGGGAGATTTCCATGACCAGTTGACACAGCTCCTTGTCAGGAAGATATGCTTCTATTCCTTTTCCGGCTTTCAAGTTGGCATCAAGGCCAAGAAGTTGCTTGAAGGCAGGGTTCATCAACACCACTCTTCCTTTGGAATCGGTTACCACAACGCCACTTGGAAAAGATTCGATAATGGTGCGTACACGGCTTTTTTCCGTATCCAGATCGGACAAGGTCCGATTTTTTTCCTGCTCAAGTTTTTCAGCCTCACGGATAAATCGGATCTTCTCCCAGGCTCGATGGACAACGATTCTAAGCTGATCCGGTTCAAAGGGTTTGGGAATGAAATCATAGGCCCCTTGCTTCATGGCTTCAATGGCCGTTTCTACCGTAGCATATCCTGTAATCACGATAACTTGAATTTCCGTGTTCCACTCCCGGATCCGAGCCAGTACTTCCAGTCCGTCCATACCCGGCATCTTTAAGTCAAGAAGCACAATGTCGACGCTGTTCTGATTAATGATATCCAGTGCTTCGTCTCCACGAGACGCTTTTTGGACCTGATAGCCGGCCCGGGAAAGGATACGTTCAGATGCATCGCGAATGTCCTGCTCATCATCAACAACCAACACCAAGGCATCAGGTTTTTGTTCCACTTTCGCCTCCTTCCTTTTCTTTCAGGCCAACGGGAAGTGTAATAAAAAAGATTGCCCCTTTTCCCGGAGTGCTTTCAGCATGGATATGCCCCCCATGATTTTGGACGATTCGGTAGGCCAGACTGAGACCCAGGCCGGTTCCCTTTCCTTCTTCTTTGGTCGTAAAAAAAGGTTCGAAGATGTGGGGAAGATGCGCTTCGGATATGCCCGGACCTGTATCGGATATTGTTACACATACCTGTTTACCGCCGGGAAGAAGATGACTCTTTACGGAAAGGGTTCCCTTCCCCTCCATGGCCTGTGCTGCATTGAGTATGATATTCATAAACAGATGATACAGTTGCTGGATATCGGAAAGAACCATCGGGAGTGAGGGGGCCAAATCCTTTTTGATTACGATATTATGGAACAACGTCTGGCTTTCCAAAAGAAAAAGTGTCCGGGTAACAGCACGGTTAATGTCATGGGGTCGCATCAAATGACGCGTCTGCCGGGTGAACTCGAGCAGCTCCTTTACCGTATCCCTGCATCGATTGGCGTCCTTTAAAATTCTATCCAGGTCTTGTTTAGCACCTTCCTCGAGATCATATTCTTCCATGATCAATTTGGCATAAAGTGTAATCCCTCCAAGAGGATTATTTAACTGGTGCGCCACACCTGCGGCCAGTTTGCCCAAAGACGACATCTTTTCCGCCTGCAGGAGCTGAAGTTGTGTTTTTTCAAGCTCTTTCTTCATCCGAAGCTCTTCTCGAAGATCATGAAAAAATCCGATGGTTGCAATCTCTTTTCCATTTTCATAGATGATGCTTGCATTCAAGAAGATCGGAATGATTTCACCGCTTTTACTGATAACATCAACCTGATACGATCGAAGCTTGCCTTTTCCACCGTAATGGTCACTTCTGAGGTTCCGCATTACCTCATACGCATTTTTACCGGGATATATATCCCGGACATTGAGTTGACTCAGCGCTTCATCCACCGTATAGCCGAAAACCTTTTCGGCGGCATCATTGAAAATAAGAATCTTGCCGGTTTTATCGGATGCGATGACACCATCCACGGCACTGAAAATAAGATTTCGTAAAAAGGCATTGGAGCGCTGTAGTTTTTCTTCGAGTCCACCCCGGGTAGGAAGGTCAAAATCCATGCTGACAAAAGCTTCGATATTATCCCCGGAATAGATGGGATACGAAAAATAACACGGCATCTCATCGATATCCAATGTGTATTCGGGTTTGGG
>JAWOIY010000082.1:0-2741 GCA_046484425.1 Desulfobacterales bacterium
CATTTCTTTCCATCTACTCAAATAAAACTGACAAAAGACGCTTTAAGTATTTGAGGGGTCGGGGTGTTTTTCCAAACAACCACTACATGGATAATCTTTTTTAAACCGCATGAACTCGCGGCAAGGGATCGTAAAGAAAAAGCAGGAAACTATTTTTAAAATATCAATAGGTTGTCTGCATTATTTTAAAATTTTTTAAAAGATACGATTTCGGTTTGCGACTGTTTTTTCTAACGATCCCTAAGCCACTCAGACAGCATCCGATTTAAAAAAAGATCATCCATTCCGCTATATTCAAGAATTTAGGAGAAAAACTCCCCGACCCCTGAATCTATTAGTAAGTCAATATTGTTAGATTTATGTTAGATCCAAGTTAAATTTATGTTGGAACATAAATTTTGACAAACTCGTAAAAAGTCTTTTGTGAGCGACATTTGAGCATTTGGGGAATCAGCGGTTCAAGCGGTGAAGCGTTAAAAATTTCAAGCTGTTTGAGGCGCTTGCGCCGAGTTCTTGAAATTTAGCGGAACCGATGGAAACGCCCCCAAATGGTCACGGAGCGAGCAATATCGACTTTTTACGAAACCATCAATTTTAACCTTCATATCCCAAAAACTCTTGACTGGAGGGAACAATACGGGTTTGTTACACTAACATGGTGGATTAGCGGGCCGGCAAATGCAACGAAAATGTACTCCCTTTCCCAGGGGTGCTTTCAACGGAGACACGTCCGCCGTGAGCATGGGCAATGTGCTTCACGATGGCCAGTCCAAGGCCCGTCCCCCCAAGATTCCGACTTCGGGCTTTATCGACCCGGTAGAATCTTTCAAAAAGACGGGACAAATGCTCCCTTGGGATTCCGATACCGTGATCCTGAACACTTATTTTCAACTCTTTATCTTTTAAAGATGCTAAAATTTGAATATCACTTTTCTCGCTGCTGTAGTTGATTGCATTATCCAACAGATTTACCATGGCCTGTTCCATCAATCTGGAATCAATTTGAAACGAAATATCTTCCGGACATACGAGATCAATGGTGATGTTTTTGGCTTTCGCCTTTTCCCGGCATGTCTGAATTGCAGATAAAATCACACTTTTTACGGAACTTTCTTCAAGATGAATTTCACTTTTCTCATCCTGCTGCTCGATTTTGGAAAGCTTCATCAAATCTTCGATAATGGCTGTGAGGCGATCTACATGCTTTTCAATAATGGCCAGAAACCGCTCGGTTTCCTTTGGTTCGGTGACTTCGCCGGTGCGAAGCGTTTCAACAAACCCCTTGATGGCTGTCAGCGGTGTTTTGATTTCATGGGAAACATTGGCGGCAAAATCTTTTCGCATATTTTCAAGTTTTCGAAGATGGGTCACATCGTTCAGCACCACCAGAATACCTCTCCGCTGACCATCAGGATCTTCCAGGGGCGTGTTGTGAACATACAGAATTCGTTCACCCCTTTGGTAAAGGATAATATCTTCTTCCAGGTTTTCTTTGCTGAAAAGTGCTCTATGGATAAACTTTTGAAGTTCCGGATTTCTGATGACCTCCGGAATACTTCGATTTAACAGGTGTTCGGGCAGGACTTCAAAAATTCTTGCCGCTGCCTTGTTAATGCTTATAATCTTTTCTTCCATATCTACCGCAATAACGCCTTCGGCCATGCTCGACAACACCGCCTCCAGTTCATTCTTCTGACGAACAATCGTATTGAGGCGGTCTTCGAGTTGGCCGGCCATCTGGTTCAACGCCTCGATGAGGCTGTCGATTTCAACAAGATCAGTACCCGGCATCCGGTAGGACAAATCGCCCCGGGCAAAAAAATCAGCACCTTTTTTTAGCTTTTCAATGGGCCGGCTGATGCGCTGTGAAACATAAAGACTGATTCCTGCCGCAAGCAGTGCGATGAAAAGCCCTCCAAGCATAAACCTAATCTGTATATCCTTTAGCGCCTGATCAATGGCGGTAACCGGCAGTGCGGCCCGTATTACTGCTATAATCTCTTCTTTGTCTTTTACCGGAATGGCAACATACATCATCCGTTCCTGGAGGGTGGTACTGAATCGTATGGATTTCCCAACATCATCCCTTCGAGCTGTGATGACTTCAGGTCGCAGTGCATGGTTGCCCATAATGGCCGGATCTTCATTGGAATCACCGATAACGATTCCGGTCGGAAGGATAACGGTAATCCGGGTTGCCGAAGACACGCCGATTTCCTTGCACATGGCATCGACGACGCCGGCCTCCAAAGGCCCGAGGAATTGGGATATCTGATTTTCCAATAAGCGGGCCCGAGTCAGCAAAACTGCGGCGGTCTGTTCCAGAAAAAAATTGCGGATCGAACTCGAGGCAAACCAGGTGACGGCAACCAGGGATATCAGTGTAATCAGTAGATATGAAGGGAAAATATGCCGGAGCAATCGTTTCTTTTTTTTCATGGTCTTTCCTTGAATCGATACCCGACACCCCGCACGGTCTCGATGTATCGACCTGCGAATCCAAGTTTTTTTCTGAGCCCAACTATCTGAACATCGACACTACGGTCTGTGACCGGATAATCATCTCCTCGAACAGCATCGACAATTTGAGAACGGGTAAAAACCCATCCCGGCCGCCGGGCAAGGTAGTAAAGCACCTGAAACTCCGTATAGGTTAATTCAACGGACTCCCCTTTAATAGAGACATCGCGCCTACCGGGATGTATCTTAAGCTCATGTATTTGAATAACGGAAGAATCATC
>JAWOIY010000103.1:0-7623 GCA_046484425.1 Desulfobacterales bacterium
GCAAGTGCGAATTATCAAGCTAGTTTCAGGTCCAGTCGCCTGACGTCATCCGAAACTCCGATCGCCTCTGGTCACCACCTTGTTGTCTCGGGATTGGTGTTTGAGGATGCTGACGGAGTCATGAACGTCGACTTTGATCCGGTTACCTTCTTTGAAGGGAATTCTCAGAATTCGGACTTAGGGGAATACAGCCTCATTGTCCGCAATGGACAGCAAGTGGTTGCAGAAACATCGTTTACTGCTACATCAACGTCCATGAGTGCGATTGAACAGGATTTTGAGAAGATCAGAGGGTCGGCAAATTTTGTTGATTTCCAACCTTCTCACTTTCTGACCTCCTCATCTTCTTATTTGATTTGCGCCCATGGGTTCGTCCGCCGGTTCTGTAACGTTTTTTGGTTATCTATTTTCTAATGTTGTTAATACCGGAATCTCGGATGCGCATCAATCAGTGCACGGGTATACGGGTGCCGGGGATTTTGGATGATATCCTCAGCAGGTCCGATCTCCACCAGTTCGCCGTTGTATATGACTGCGATCCGATCACACAAATACCGGGCAGCGGCAAGGCTGTGGGTAATAAAAAGAAAGGTCACGTCAAATTTTTTCCTGATTTGAGATAAAATATTAAAAATCTGAATGGAAATGGTGGCATCGAGCATCGATGTGGGTTCATCTGCAACCACAAACGCCGGATTCAATATCATGGCCCTGGCAATGGCGACCCGTTGCCGCTGGCCGCCGCTCAACTGGTACGGGTATCGATGGAGGAAGTCATCCGGCGGGGAAAGGCCGACGGATGTCATGATCCGGAGAACCTTGTCCTTCCGACTGTTTTTATTGCCGATTCTGTGAATGACCAGCGGTTCGGAAATGGTGTCCGAGACGGAAAGATAGGGGTTGACCGACTGGTAGGGGTCCTGAAAGATCATCTGCACTTTCCGCCGAAATTCTTTATAGGCCTTTCCCTTGATGGTCGTGATATCTTTTCCTTCGAGACATAACCGGCCGTGATCAGGGGTCTCCAGTTTGGTGATGAGCCGGCCGATGGTTGTTTTGCCGCTGCCGCTTTGTCCGACAAGACCGAAGAATTCGCCCCTGAAAATCTTGAAGGATACATTGTTGAGTGCAATGACCTCTTTATAATCCCTTTTAAATAAAGCGGTTCTCGTTCGAAAAATTTTGGAAATCTGTTCCAGCTCGATGATGATTTTATCCGGGGATTTCATTATTAGATCATCTCCAAAATAGTTGGTGATCCCTGAAGGATTCAAGGGGTCAAGGATTCCAGGGGCCAAGTGAACTTCTTAACACCTATAAATAATTGAGGGACGAGCGGAATGGATCATCTTTTTTAAAGAGCGTGTACTGTCTGAGTGGTTTAGGGATCGTTGGAAAGTACAGGTGCATACCGAAACATTTCAACAGTAAGAAAATATCCGTTTCAATTCGAACCCATTGTTATTATATTTAACCCTGTTCTTTCTTTACGGTCCTTTAACCACGAGTTTACACGCTTTGAAAAAATGCATTATCCATGGAGCGATTTAAAACAAAAAAATCCTGATCCTCTCAACCGATCGGGAGAAGCCCCTCATTTTTTCGCCTCGGTTTCATCGATCTTTACGTTGCAACGTACCCTGTGGGTCGATGAGATCTCCACCCATTCGGGTTGTGTTTGGCGGCAGATTGGGTCTGCAACCGGGCAGCGTTCAAAAAACCGGCATCCTGACGGCGGATGAATGAGATTCACCGTTTCGCCCGAATAGGGCAGATCCAGGCCCGTTTTCCCGTCCAGTGTGAGATAGGAACCCAGAAGCTCTTTGGTATACGGGTGCACGGGAGAAGTAAAAACTTCTTCCCGTTTTCCGGTTTCAATCATCTGGCCGGCGAACATGATGTTGATGTCATCACAAACATCCGCCACCACGGCGATATCGTGCGATATAAATATGAGGCTGATCTCAAACGCTTTCCGGAGTTCTTTTATGGCGTTCAAAATCTGGGACTGCACGATGACATCCAGGGCGGTGGTGGGTTCATCCGCAATGAGCAATGCGGGATTGCAGGCCAGTGCCATGGCAATGATTGCACGCTGTTTCATGCCGCCACTGTAGTTGTGGGGAAAGTCTCTCATTCGATCGGCCGGAATACCCACCATCCGGAAGAGATTTTCAACCTGGTTTGTGGCCAATGCCCTGGATATAGCGGGATCGTGCGTCAGAATGGCTTCCATGATCTGTTCGCCGATCCGGTGGACCGGATTCAGGGCATTCATGGCCGCCTGAAAGATCATGGCAATTTTTTTCCATCGGATTCGCCGCATCTCTTCTTCGGAAATTTTCAACAGATCCGTTCCGTTGAGTAGAATTCGTCCGTTTGTTATGGAAGCGTTGTCAGGAAGCAGGCGCATCAATGCCATGCCGATGGTGGTCTTTCCACAGCCGGATTCACCGACAAATCCCAGAGATTTTCCCTGTTCAACGGAAAAGGAGACGCCTTCCACTGATTTAAGAAATCCTTTCCGGGTTTGATATCCGATGCTAAGGTTGTCAACGGACAAGAGCGGCATCCTATTCTCCTACCACTTCTTTTCTGAGCCGGGGATCGAGTACCTCCTCCATTGCCCGGCCCAGCATGTAAAATGCAAGCGTCAGCAGTGAAATACAGATACCCGGAGGGAGCAACCAGTAGGGTGCCTGAAACATATGTCCGGTTTTCCATACCCACTGGAGCATCATCCCCCAACTGACGGTTCCGGGGTCCCCAAAACCCAGAAACGCCAGCGCCGCCTCGATAATGATGGCCGATGTGACGCGAAACGTCATGTACAAAAGTGACAAGGGGAGGACATTTGGCAGGATGTGCCGGAAAATAATTCGAAAATGAGAAGCGCCCGCCACCTTGGCGGCTTCGATAAAGGGCCGTTGTTTGAGAGAGAGTGTCTGTGCGCGAATGACGCGGGAGACGCCGGGCCACCGGAACAGGGCGATCAAAAGCACGATGATCCAGATATTGAGCTGCCCGAACAGGGAGGACAGGATCAGCACCACCAGAAGGGTCGGCATCACCATGATCATGTCCGCCAGACGCATGAGGAGTGTATCGACCACTTTTCCCGAATAGCCGGCGATCATGCCGATAACCGTCCCCAGAAAAATACTCATGAACGCTGCCGAAATTCCCACCATAAATGCAATCCGGGCGCCGGCCAAAAGCTGGCACAGGATATCGCGTCCGATGAAATCGGTGCCCAACCAGTGGCGCATGCTCGGACCCGCGGAATATGAGATGTCAGGGTCCACGCCGGTCATGGGATGGTACATGGGATTGATCAGGGGGGTGAAAAAACTGACCGCGGCCATGACGGCAAAAATCACCAGGAGGGTCAGGCCGATTTTCCCCAGAAGGTTTTCACTGAAGACGGCCCAGTTTTCCAGAAAGCGATCCGAAAAGATGGATCTTGCTGTATTTTTCTTGTCCTTAACAAATGTTGCCATTACCAACCCATATACCGAGACTTATCTGCCTAAACTATTTTTATCACGAAAGCACGAAAGTACGAAAACACGAAAAAAAACAAGTTAGGGGTTTCACCCAAATTGGCCCCGGTGAAATGAAACACAAGTTTGACGGGGTAAAAATAATGGAATTTTGAGTCCTTTTTTTCGTGCTTTCGTGTTTTCGTGATTGTTTTTTTTATTCAATATCGAATCCTCGGGTCCAGGTAAGCATAAAAGACGTCGACCAGAAGGTTTGACAGCAAAACAACCAATGCGATCAACAAAAAAGCGCCCTGTGCCAGGGGGTAATCATTGTTGCTGACGGAAAAAACCAGTTCTCGGCCGATTCCGGGCCAACTGAAAACCGTTTCCGTCAATGCGCCGCCGCTGATTGAAAAAGCCAGGCTGAGTCCTACGCTGGTCACAACCGGAAGTGCGGCATTGGGTGCTGCATGATGATTGCGAATGACTTTTTCCGTCAGTCCTTTGGCCCTTGCCGTTAAAATATAATCTTCTCTGAGTGTGTCCAGCATACTGCTTCGCATGATGAGAAGATAACTGCCAAAATGAATCAAAAAGAGAGTGAGAAGCGGTAAAACCATGTGATGAGCCACATCCAGAAATTTTATCCAATAGCCTGATGAAGGGTCTGTCCATATCTCCGCAGAAATCATGCCGTTTAAAGGGAACCCGCCGATTTTATATGCAAATATCCAGATTAAAATCAGTGCCACCCATGGAAGAAAAAGGGTGTGGCAAACCAGGGCGCCGAGGGTCAACCAGATGTCGGTTTTTTCCCCTTTATGCCAGGATGCAATTTTTCCCAGGAATACACCGGCGAAAGCGGAGAGAATGATGGCGGTGGTGAATAGGATGACTGTATTGAAAAGACGGTTCCAGATAATCGAGGTTACGGGCTGACCGTAATGAAAGGAAATGCCCAGATTCCCGGTCATGAAGTTTTTAAGATAATAGACATATTGGGTCCATATGGGCCGGTTCAGTCCCAGCTGGGCAATGAGATGTTCCGCGTCTTCCGGGGTCATGTTCGGGTCCACCATCCGGGTAATCGGGTCGCCGGGGCTCAGGCGGAACAGCATAAAGAGCAGCGTCAAAATGACAAAGAAGATAATGAATATCTCAATGAGCCTTTTGAAAATGAATTTTCGGGTTTCCATAATCGTAATATCGTTTTACGTTAATACTGACAAATTCATTAAGTTTTGTTACATATTTTTTAGGCTAATTCTGGATAGGTCTCACTTGGCAAAAGGACCAGATATTCCCGATGCCGTCCACCATATTCACCCACCCGCTGAATTTGTCCTTTCGGACGGCCTCAATGAGAAGGGGGTTGTAAAGGGGAATGTATGGGACATCTTTCATAATTATTTCCTGCATCTGCCAGATCATCTTCCTTCGGGCCTCCCGGTTCATCTCGTTTGAAGATTCGGTTGCGATGCGGTCGAAATCGGGATTTCTGTAACCGCTCATGTTCCACCCGCGATGTTTATCATTGTCTGAATGAAAAAAATTTCTCAAATAGTCCGGATCCAGGGACAGCCTTCCATACCCCAGGATAAAGGCGTCAAAATCGTGATGCCCCTTGACCTGTTCAAGCAGAGAGCCGAAGGCCATGGGTTTGGAAGATGCAGGAATGCCCAACTCCCTGAACCATTCTTGAATCATCATGCCGCTCATGGCACGGTGCGGGTCGTAATCGGCCGGAGGGGTAAGAATGGTAAAATTTTCCATCAATCGACCGTCGGGTAACCGTATTCCTTTGCCGGCCATGACATTTCCGTTTTCATAAAGGGGCGGCACGTTCCAGGTATATCCGGCTTTGTAAAGGATTTCACAGGCTTTTTTAATACGTGCTTCATGGGTCATATCGTTCCCGTATCGGGGAAGATCCGGGCAGTACCAGTATTTATTTCCCGAGGGAACCATGGAGTTCATCCGGGTTCCGTACCCCTGGAGAATTCTGGAAATTATAAAATCTTTATCAATCAGAAAAGCTGACGCCCGCCTGAAATCCGGATCACTGAACGGTGATTTCCGAACATTGAAGCCCATGAAATGTACGGCACTCTTTTTATTGAAAAACACTTGGATGTTGCTGTTTGCCTGGAGGTCTTTCAGGTATCCCGGCTGGATTCCCCACCAGAACATGTCGATGCTTCCTTTTTTCAGTGCCAGGACGGCAACGTCGGAAGTCCCGTATATTTTAAAAATGATGTCATCGATATAAGGGCCGAGTTTGCTCCGGTTGAGGTCCTTGCCGGTGCCGAAGAAATGTGCGTTTTTTCTTAAATGCAGATACGTCCCCTTGTTCCATTCTTTTAAAAAAAAAGGGCCGCATCCCACCGGTTGATCCAATTTGTAATTGAGCAGAAATCTCAGGGGTTGTTTTTGCGTTTTGGCCGTTTCCGCTACATGGAACCATTCCTTTTTCTGCACGATGAGTGTCGTCAGGGTTCGGTCCAGAAATATGGCTTTCGGATGACTTAAGTAGAGTACGGCCGTGTGCTTGTCCGGTGTTTCAATTTTCTTAATAAATTCCCAGTCGGAAAAGAGCCGGGGGACTCTGAATTCTTTTATGAGGTTTGCGGTAAAACGGACATCTTCCGATGTGACATCCGATCCGTCCGACCACTTTGCCGGCCTGAGGCGGACGGTATATGAAATGGTTTCCTCATGAAATTCCGGCTCGTCGGCTGCCAGCCAGGGGGTCAGAGCGAGGGTGACCGGGTCATGCAAATAAAGCGGTTGATAGATCAGAGACAATATTTTTTTTGAGTTGGCATCGCTGGCCAGCCAGATATTCAAGGTCTTGGGTTCTTCCGCCAACCCGATTTTAAGGAAATGATGGTTCGGTTCTTTACTGCACGATACCAGCAATACAAAAACGGTCAACATACCGATAAAAAACAGGCATTGGTGCCTTGAAATTTGATGACGATATGTTTTTAAATCCGGATTAATGGTGAGATCCTTTCATTTCTTTGGCTTTTTTTTCTACAAAATCAATGACATCGGCTTCAAGTTTTACTTTGTCCAGGCGATTGATGCGCGGTATGCCGCCCGGGCTGACACAGTTGATTTCGACCAACTTGTCCCCGATCACGTCAATACCGACAAAATATAGACCGTCTTTGATCAATCGGTCTTTGATGATCCGGCAGATTTCTTTATCCTGGTCTGTCACTTTATGTCTGGTTACCCCTGCTCCGGCGTGAACATTGGTTCTGAAGTCTCCTTTTTGGGGTATTCGACGCATGGCGCCCAGAATTTCTCCATTTAAAAGCATAATCCTGGTATCCCCTTCTTTTTTTACGATTTCCAGAAATTCCTGCACCATAATCGGTTCACGCTCCGGATAATTTTTATACCCCTTTACATAATAATTGATCAAAGAATTCAGATTTTCCTGGTCCTTTGTACTGACCTTGATAACCCCTTCACCGCCAAATCTTTGCAAGGGTTTGACCACCATGGCACCGCCGAAGTCATCAATGATTTTTTTCAGTCTTTTCGGATCCCTTGATACGTGCGTTACAGGAATTATGTCCGGAAAATTCAATGCATAAAGTTTGCTGTTTCCGATAATTTGACCGCTGGTGGAATTGATCATAAAGACCCGGTCACTGACGGGAGAAAGGAATTCCATGGCCTGATAATTGAGGGGGGGATTTTTTCTTAAAAACAGAACATCAAGTTCGGTCACGGTTTCAAATATGAGTTCGTCTTTTTTGAGGCATTTTATTGCGGACCGCCAGTATTTTTTCATGGAAAGGTCCGGAGCTACGGTGATATTAAGCATCCTGGCGACAATCTCCCCCCCACGGATATAAATATCATGATCTTCGAGGAAATAAACGGTATGTCCCCGCTGATTGCACTCGTACATCAGATGACTGGTGGTTTCCCATACCGGATTAATCGATTCCAATTGGTCCATCATAAAGGCTATTTTCATTTTTTTGACCTTTTCATCTTTTATTGTCATGTATCCCTGTTTTTACCTTATTTATGAATATTGGGTATTTTATTGGAAAAAATCAACCACCAAAACACAAAAAACCACGTAAGAGTTTAGCCTTTTGAAAATGAATCGCTC
>JAWOIY010000146.1:0-3315 GCA_046484425.1 Desulfobacterales bacterium
CCCGCCCGTAACCTTATCTCCCTCTCGGATGGGCAGTTTCGCAATCTGACCTCCGATACTTGGAGAAAGCTTGGCCCGGCGACAGGCTTCAACAGTTCCCGCGCGCGTATTTGCTACAGTCCGTTCTACAATGCCCCTATCCACGGGTTTAAGCAGAACTTCAACAGGGTCGGGACGCGTGAAATGCCATATGATAACGGCTGCTACTGCAATAATCAAGACCAGAACAATCCAGCGAATATACCGGCGGTTCATCAAGTCACCCCTTTCGGCTTTATTGCCTTTTTAGCAGACCAGAGATGCAGCATTGCATAATTACAACACTATGGAAAAATATGACACATGCTAAAATTTCTTGAACCGATATTTTCGATTCAAGGGTGTTGCTGTTCGGAATAACCGATGGGGAAAAAAACGTTGTATATGGAGTGTTGCATCTACTTGTGTGGGTCTAATCCGTAATAATATGCTATTTTGTACCTATGTTGTAGCATTTTCGTTCAACATAAGCGGAAATTCTTTCGTCGAATACAGCTTCACTTTCGTGGATTATTTTTTTGCCCTCCCAAGTTCCGCAGGCAACGACGACAGTATCTCCCAGGTTAAACTTCATACCACATGCCGGACAGCCTTCAGCATTGTAAGTGTTGAGTTTTTCCAGATCCATGATGAATTTTCTTTTTTGCGGGTTTTCCTTTTTTATTTTTGATTCTGCCATAAGTATTCACCGCCTTATATTATTGTTATACATATGATAATCACAATTAAGCCGATGGCAACCCGGGAAATATCATTATCATTCCACATAATTCACACAGAATGGTATCTCCGAATGTCTGCCCGTTGAAATCCAGGGGTACCTGCTTTCGAGATCTTTCAGGCGGCTTTTCAAATAGGCAATCCGTTCCTTTAGGTCCGGGTTTTCCGGGTCCGGTCGAAGAGCGACTTCGGCATCGCGCAGGAGAATCCGAAGGTCAAGATACTCCCGCTCGAGATGTTGAACGCTGTTGCGATATTCCCAAATCTTCCTAAACAAAACATGTTCTTCGGGAATCTTTGGTGTTTCCATGTTTTTTATCCTCCAGGCAGTGATAAGCACTTGCGGGACTTTTGATAATCATAACCCGGTTGTTGGTGTTGTCAAGCAATTCATTTAATAGAAATCTAAAACGTCTGATGCACTCAGCCGGCGACACGTTTTAATAATCGAATCATCTGATTGTTGTTATCGTGATTGAAATTTACTTGAATAAAAACTGTCCAAGTGGCATTATATCATCCAATCCTTCCCTCAAGACAAAAACAGAGGGTTTAGGGCGATCCGGTATCGCAAAAAAGGCAAGGCAATACGTCCCGGTCAGGTAACCAACAAATTTTATCGGAGCAGGAAACATGGCAGACGACTTAAGCAATGATACAAATGATGATGAAGAAGAAAACTTCGCCGAACTATTAGAATCTTACGGATTTGGCATGAAAGACGACCTCCAGGTCGGAGACAAAATAACCGGAAAGATCATTTCCATCAAGGAAAATACCGTTTTTATGGATACGGGAACAAAGGTCGACGGAACCGTGGAACTCGCTGAACTTTTAGATGCCGAGGGAAATATGAGTTTTTGTGAGGGCGATGAAATCGAGCTGTATGTGGTGGCAATGGATGAACATGAAATACGGTTATCCAAAGCGATTTCCGGCATCGGAGGATTCGATATTCTGAATGATGCATTCAAAAATGCGATCCCTGTTGAAGGTAAAATATCCGGAATCTGCAAAGGTGGTTTCAACGTGGATCTGCTTCAGAGACGTGCATTTTGTCCCATAAGCCAGATTGATGTAAAATATGTAGAAACACCTGAAAATTACGTGGGACAGACGTATGAATTTATAATTGTCCAATTTGAAGAAAAGGGAAAAAACATTGTTGTTTCCCGCCGAAAACTTCTTGCCCAGGCCCTTGAAAAAGAAAAAGAAATCTTTTTCGGCAAGTTAAAGAAGGGCGATATTTTAAAGGGCAAGGTCATTAAACTTATGCCCTACGGAGCATTTGTTGAACTGACCCCCGGCGTTGAAGGCATGGTTCACATTTCAGAACTGAGTTGGTCCCGGGTGGAAAAGATCGAAGAGATTGTCAGACCCGATGATACGGTTACCGTCAAGGTTGTCGACATAGCGGACGGTGACAAAAAGAATCAGAAAAAAATCTCCCTGTCCATAAAACAGGTTGACAGCGATCCCTGGGATACGGTGTCGGAAAAAATACGTCCGGGTGACAAGGTGATCGGAACAGTCACCCGGAGCATGAAGTTTGGTGCCTTCGTAGAAATTGTCCCAGGCATTGAGGGTTTGGTTCATATCAGCGAGATGAGTTACGTCAAGCGGGTCATCCACCCCGAGGATGTTGTAACTACGGGTGAAAAGGTTTCGGTTCTGGTCAAGGAAGTCGATGCAAAGGGGCGACGGATTTCCCTTAGCATGAGGGATGCCCAGGGAGACCCCTGGTTGGAAGTGGCGGATAAATTCAGTGTCGGGCAGGTCGTTAAGGGAACATTGGAGAAAAAAGAAAAATTCGGATATTTTGTGTCATTGGCTCCGGGCATCACCGGGCTTTTGCCGAAATCTAAAATCAAAGAGGCCGAAAATTCAAGGTTGATAGACCAACTTAAAGTTGGAGATCCCCTATCCATAACGGTGGAGGAAATTCATGCCCGTGACCGTAAGATTACCCTTGGTCCGGAAGAGACCAAAGGCGAGAATGCCTGGAAAAAATTTGCACACGCCGAAACCCCTTTGCCAAGGAGCGATATGGCCGAAAAAATGAAGCGGGCGATGACATCCAAGAATAACAAATAGCGATGATCCAGGTTGAGCGTTTCATGGTTCAACGTTCCGGGTTGAAAAACGCCAAACCAACGCATAATCCCAGCATACGTCTTGTAATATTAGAGAAATTTAATGCTTTTCGTGGCCGATTTTACGACGAAAATTCGTTCGTTATTGCCGGTCAAATCAGCGGGTGTTATGAAAAATCCCAGGCGGTCGGGTGAGTACCCAAGGGCGTAACCGGTGATAGATTCACCATCACTAAAATCCACTAAAATTTTGCGTCCCGCCCCATGGATCATATCTTCATATTTCTTTTTATAATCCTTATTGCCTTCGAAATCCTTAACGAAAAATACTGCTTTTAAATCTTCGACATCAACATTCTCAATTCTACCGTCCAAATGATTGAGGTGAAAGGATACCTTGTTCGGAAAAAAATCACTGGTATTACCTTTCTTCACAGCACCTTCCTTATATCGCACGATCACT
>JAWOIY010000199.1:0-4185 GCA_046484425.1 Desulfobacterales bacterium
CATTTGCAAACACGCGCCAGAACAAGCCCTTTTCATGGGAGACTGGCTCGGTCGTTACACCCTTGAATGGCAGGACCTGTGGCACCACCCGGCCGACCAGGAGTATTTCATGGATTACCGCATATCCTATATCTATCCCGAAGAGGAGAGGGCAACGGCGGATGTGGCCTCTTTTGCTTTGAAACTGGTATGTCGGAACGAAGTGATGCACATTATTGAACAGGCATCCAAGGAAGCGGGTGTAGAAATTAAACCTCTAATTTTCTTCGATCGGTCGATCTTTATAGGCCGCCATCTGGACACCGGGGATTACAACAGGAATTGCCCCAAGCTTCGCGGACCGGTCAACGCCCTTTTTGAAACTTACGTGCGGACGGATTTGGAGAACTTATTGGTCGATTACGTCCCCCGTCCGGGATTCGATCACCTCAATAACTTCTTTGAATTGTTTTTCATGTCCTCCAACGCCCTGGTCAAATACACCATGAGTCTTCTGGGTGATTACGATTGCGAGACCGGCAGACTGGAATGCATCCCGGATATTCTTCCTTATTACCCAAAACCCCTTCAGGAGGCCATGGAAACCATGCGCCGGGTCATCGAGGGCGTGGGGTGGCTGAATTGGGGGGATGTACGGGCCAACCTGATCGAATCCGTTTTAGGTTTTGCTCTGCGAAAGCTTGAAATGGAACTTCAGCCCGGAACGGGGATGGGGCACGGACTCGTCGGAATTTTTGAAATTCAAAAGTGAGGCGTTCGTAAAAAGTCGATCGACAGGAGGATTACACTTCTGTTTTCAATCAACTTCAGGTGTGTTTACAAACATTTTGGCCAAAGGGATGCCAAGGAGAAAAGATGTTAATGCGTTCTACACATGATTATAAAGTATGTAATATCGGATTGGCCGATTACGGCCGCCAAGAAATTGCTATTGCGGAAAAAGAGATGCCAGGTCTTATGGTCACACGGGAAAAGTACGGCCCGCAAAAACCGCTAAAAGGCGCCCGGATCATGGGAAGCCTTCACATGACCATTCAAACAGCAGTGTTAATTGAAACTCTGGTGGAGCTTGGTGCCGACGTGCGCTGGGCTTCCTGTAATATCTTCTCAACTCAAGATCATGCGGCCGCAGCAATAGCGGCGCGCGGTATTCCGGTTTTTGCCTGGAAAGGCGAAACTCTTGAAGAATACTGGTGGTGCACGAAACAGGCAATGACATGGCCGGACGGCAAAGGACCCAATCTGGTTGTCGACGACGGGGGTGATGCCACGCTTCTCATTCACAGGGGATATTATGCGGAAAAAACCCCGGGCATTCTCGATGAATCGACGGAAAACAAAGAACTTTTAATCGTCAATGATCTCCTTAAGCAAACCCAGACAAAGGCGTCCAAGTTCTGGCATAATGTGGTTAAAGACTGGCGGGGTGTTTCGGAAGAGACAACCACCGGTGTCCACCGCTTATACCAGATGCAGGAGCACGGCGAGTTATTGGTACCGGCAATTAACGTCAATGATTCGGTGACCAAGTCTAAGTTTGACAATATTTATGGTTGCAGGGAATCCCTGCTGGATGGTATCAAACGTGCTACCGATGTCATGATTGCTGGCAAGACAGCACTTGTCTGTGGTTATGGCGATGTCGGGAAAGGATGTGCCGAGGCTTTGTCCGGCCTAAAAGCTCAGGTTATTATTTCCGAGATCGATCCCATCTGCGCACTTCAGGCGCTGATGGCGGGGTATAAGGTGACAACCATCGAAGACGCACTTCCCTTTGCCGATATCTATGTTACAGCCACCGGTAATTGTGATGTCATTACGGCCGAACACATGTCAAAAATGAAAGACGAAGCCATCGTTTGTAACATCGGTCATTTTGACAACGAAATCCAAGTCGATGCGTTGAATAAATGGCCCGGCATCAATAAAATCAATATTAAACCTCAAGTCGACAGATATATCTTTCCGGACGGACACTGCATTTATCTCCTTGCCGAAGGGCGACTGGTGAACCTGGGCTGCGCTACGGGTCATCCGAGCTTTGTGATGTCCTGCTCATTTACCAACCAGACCCTGGCTCAGATTGAACTCTGGCGTAAAAACTACGATATAGGTGTGCATCGGCTTTCCAAAAAAATGGACGAAGAAGTCGCAATGCTTCATATTGAAAAGCTCGGCGCCAAGTTAACCAAACTCACGGACAAGCAGGCCGATTACATCGGCGTAGCGCCGAACGGCCCATTTAAGACTGAATTTTACCGCTATTAGAAATAAAACCCTGGGAGAGCTCAATGGGAAAGGAACAGTATTTTTTTACATCCGAGTCGGTGACAGAAGGGCATCCCGACAAAGTCGCAGATGCCATATCGGATTCAATTCTGGATGCAATAATTGCCAAGGATAAAAACAGCAGGGTTGCCTGTGAAACCCTGGTAACAACCGGTTTGGCCTTAATCGCCGGTGAAATTACCACCAACTGTTATGTCGACATTCCCGAAATGGTTCGAGAAACCATACGAGATATCGGATACCATTCTTCCCGGATGGGATTCGACTGGCAGACCTGCTCGGTGATTACAAGTATCGACCAGCAATCAGCGGATATCGCACAGGGAGTCAACATTGGCGAAGGACTTTTCAAGGATCAGGGGGCGGGCGATCAAGGCTTAATGTTTGGCTATGCCTGCAACGAAACCCCGGAACTCATGCCGATGCCGATTACATATGCCCACAAATTAACCCGCCGTCTGGCAACGGTTCGAAAGAACGGTGCTCTGGATTTTTTGAGACCCGACGGTAAATCTCAGGTTACCATCGAATACGAGAACGGAACCCCGAAACGGGTTGATACAGTCGTCGTTTCTGCCCAGCACAAACCGGATATATCTCATGAGGACTTGAAAGAAGCAATCATCGAAGAAGTCATTAAAAAGGTCATCCCGCGGGATATGGTGGACGGAGATACCCGCTATCTGATTAATCCCACCGGCCGGTTTGTAACCGGCGGTCCCATGGGAGATTGTGGTCTTACCGGTCGGAAAATTATTGTCGATACCTATGGCGGGCAGGGCAGTCACGGTGGCGGATGCTTTTCCGGAAAGGATCCTTCAAAAGTTGATCGCAGCGCTTCGTATATGGCCAGACATGTGGCCAAAAATGTGGTGGCCGCAGGCCTTTCCCAAAAATGTGAAGTGCAAATCGCCTATGCTATCGGAGTTGCCGAACCTGTATCCGTAATGGTCGACCTTATGGGGACCGGGTTGGCTCCTGAACACAAGGTGAGAAAAGGTATTTTGGAAACCTTCGATTTGCGACCTGCCGCCATTATTGAATACCTTGACTTGCTGCGGCCGATATATCGAAAAACTTCTGCATACGGGCATTTCGGCCGCAGTGAACCGGAGTTTACCTGGGAGAAAACCGATATGGCAGAATCACTGAAAGAGAACAGCGGGGTCTGATTCTATTATATTGAGGGGTCGAACCGTTTTTTCCCTTAACACTTTTATATAACCGGAATGGATAATCTTTTTTTAATAAAACGTGTACTGTTTGAGCGGTTTAGGGATCGTTGGAAAGAACAGAGGCATGCCCAGACATTTCGTCAGCAAGAAAGTGTCTGTTTTAATTCGAACCCATTGTTATTATTTTCAACCCTGTTCTTTCTTTACGATCCTTTAACCACGAGTTTACACGTTTTGAAAAAAAGCATTATCCATGGAGCGATTTAACCACTAAAAAATAATTAAACCCCTGATTTTAATTAAGGAGGTTGAGCCAAATATGAGCGGATTTGCTGTCGTTTACAATCAACGGGATACTTCGGCCCTGGAACAGATGTTCAAACGGATCGGTCATCGCGGTCCGTATTTGTCAGGGATTTTCGAGGGCCGACGCATCTTGATGGCGCAAAATTACCTCAAAGGCGACATTACCGAAAAACCCGATTCGATGTTAAATAAAAAGGAAGCGCACATTCCGGCTTCCAATTCAAACTTTCCGGGATTAAGAATCTGTTACGACGGTCAAATGGGAAACTGGGAAGTTTGGGCCAAACCCACCGGAGAACCAGACGGCCCTTTCAGAGAAGAACGCCTTCTGCTGAAACTTTACAAGCAATACGGACGCCATATGTTGGAACTTTTAGATGACGCCATCTTTGCATTCGTAATTTCCGACGGGGAA
>JAWOIY010000238.1:0-7816 GCA_046484425.1 Desulfobacterales bacterium
AGGAATTGTGTGGAATCCTGTTTGAGGGTTTCATAAGCACTATCGGTGCTCTTTAGCTTTGTCTCGCTGGTGTTCAGGTCAGCGCCGAGCCTGTTATTTTCCGCTTTAAGTATTTTGTTTTCTTCTGTGAGTGCCGAAGCCTTGTCTTTGAGAGCATCATACTTTTTCTTTATTATTTCGAGTTGAATCCCTTTCGGCGTTTCATCTGTAATAAAACGACTGAGTACCCAGCCCTCCTTACCGTTCGGCAACCGGACCAGTGACCAGTCGTTTTCGGTGTTCAAAATTTCCATTTCCTGTCCCACAGCGGGTAAGGCGATTATTTTTCGATCCAAAGCCTGTCCCGTCCGTACGGGAATTGTCAATGTATCGTTGACATAATACTTTGTTCCGGCAAGCGCTGCAGCGGATAATAAAAAAAGCCACACTCCAGCAATACCCATGGTTTTTAAATATGATTTCATAAGTTCATCGCTCCAAACTATTCGCCAAGTCCGCCGCATTTTCGATCCGACGCAGGACCTGCCGCTTATCCTCTTCGGCAGGGGCGAATCTTAAACAGCAATCAAACTGCGGCAACCGAATACTCGAATTTTGGTAACAGATGCCGGTCGGATTGTCAACAGGGCACTTAGCTCGAAATCGGCTGCAAATAGAGGTTTGGGAAAAGGAAGTCTGGCTGCCAGAGTGTGGTTTTTGAAATTAGGCCTTTGCAGGGTAATGCAGGTCTTTTATGGAATCATCGGCACTGGGGCCCGGTTGTTTATTGTATGCGGGAAACACATCGATGGGCGGGACATTAGCAAAAGGCTGAGGGTTTCGTTTTATATCCCAAAGTCCCAAGTGTTTAAGGACCTTTTTAATTACATTCTCATGTGTTATGAAGGCAATTACCCGCATTGATCCCTGGCACCTTGGCCGGATCTGTCAAAGAGAAGTGGTATATCGTGGCTACCAGAAAAATTTGGGGTTCTACTTAGTTTTATAGCTTGAACAGCGACCATTCACAACAACAATTGATATATATACCATATTATTCTGGTGCCGGAGGATATTCAACTGTTTTATATAATTGACTTATGGACTGGTTATAGTGCCATCGGCATTAAGCGTATGTACCCTTCCGGTGCCTATGTAGGTAAAAGTTGGATTTGCGAGTGTAATTATACCTTTATTATCAGTGATCGTCGGATTTCCAACAATATCAGGCTCGGTTGCAAGTTGACCCATGGCCTGCAGTTGGACCCTGGTAATTTGGGTGCCGGTGGATTTCGTATCGGCAAAATAGGCCATAGCCGCATTCCAAAAGTTTTTAGCTGAAGTAATGGCTGCGGAATCCTGTCCTTTGGTTCGGTAGGCTAAATACTGGGGAATGGCAAAGGCTGCCAGAATACCGATAATCGCAATAACAACCATCACCTCAATGAGCGTAAAACCTTTTCGATTGTTTCTTCTCAATTTCTGTAACATGTCTTACCCCTTTTTCACTCACAAAGAAACACGATAATGGTATCCCAAAAATTATTTCTTATCCATTTTGTTGATTTGGGTGCCAGGAGCGAAGGTCCAACCACTAAATTCAATTGCATATATCCCATTTCTCTCAAAATTGCAAAAAGACAGGTCCCTCTTGAAGGGTTTGCCCTTATGATATCAATACACAGAGTCTTTTTAACATTATGCCTAAACGTCCTCCATTAGGTGTAACAAAATAGCCCCTGAAGATGACCTCCAGGGGCTTGTGGGGGTAAAAAATGAAGGACGAAGTGTCTCCATCTTCTACAGGATAGTAAATATACACACTAAAATTTAGAGTCAAGATTTTTTAACAACACGAAATTTTTAAAAATATTTCATTATCTGTTTGACAGGCTTAATATCCGATGACTGAAACCTTTCTATCCGCCCATTTTTATAAGGATTGCCGGATTTAAAAGCAGAAATCATGCCAAATTCTCCTGATAATTTGAAAGATTTTATTTATCATAATTTCAGATGGTTACTTCAAACAGATATAAATCGCACCAAAACAAAAATCTGCTCTTTCAAGTTCGCATTTAGGGCAGATCACTAATGCTTTGTTGTTGTCCACATAAACTTTTTTCATTAGTTATCCTCGTTTTACCTGTTTCAACACAATATGCCGATATTTGTTAGTAGCTTACACTTTTTCTTTAAAGATTGGCTGCGGCTTTAAAATTTTTATCTAAGATTTTCCTTATTTCCCATGATAGACTTTTGATATCGAACGGCTTCTGGATAAATCCATCACAACCGCGAGATAAGATCTTGCTTGCCTTGCCGTCAATGCTATACCCACTTGAAAGAAGAACCAATATGCCAGGATCGATATCTTTCAGTTTCTCATAGGTGTCTCCACCATCCATTTTCGGCATGACCATGTCCAGAATGACGATATCAATCTTTTTTAGGTTCGTTCTGTAAATCTCTACGGCCTCAATTCCACTTTTTGCAGTGAGAACTTCATAACCTAATTTCTCTAAAAGACTGCGGCCGACTTCTAAAATCATATCCTCATCATCCACAAGAAGAACTGTCTCTGAACCCTTTAATATTTCTTTTTGGGTCATTTTTTCTTTAAAGATCTTTTTTTCAGATGCCGGCAGGAAAACATTAAAGGTCGCCCCTTGGCCCTTCTTGCTGTTTGCATTTATAATCCCGCCATGGCTTTTGATAATACCATAAGCTGAAGCAAGCCCCAGGCCGGTACCCCTGCTGACCTCTTTGGTAGTAAAAAACGGGTCGAATATTCGATGTTGAATGGCTTCATCTACCCCGACACCGGTATCTGTAACAGAAATTTTTACATACCTGCCTGAATTTACCCCATATGGTTTAACGTCGTTATCATTTAAAATGATATTTTCCGTTTGAAGATACAGCTCTCCGGTACCTAACATGGCTTGCCAGGCATTGACATAAAGGTTCAAAAGCACCTGTTCAATCTGAGGCTGGTCCACTTCCACAGTCCAGATATCTGATTGACATTTTTTGTGTATGGTAATCTCTTTTTTAGTTCTCCCGAACATCTCGGAACTTTTATTGACGATATCGTTTACGTCTGTTGGTTTGATTTCATATTTTCCGCTTCTGGCAAAGCCCAAGAGTTGTTTGGTAAGACTTGCAGCATTCTTTATAAAACTTTCTATTCTATTGAGATATTCAAAATTGGGATGATTAGAATCAATGTCAAAAGACATCAAAGACGTGCATCCTTGAATGCCCATCAACAAATTATTAAAGTCGTGAGCAATGCCTCCGGCCAGTGTGCCAACAGCCTCCATTTTTTGGGCTTGATGAAATTGTATCTCCAGCTTTTTTTGTTCACTGATATCTCTTAAATTTATGACACTGCCCGCAGGATTGCCATCCTCGCCCATATAAATGGCTCCGCTTATGCTCACAGGAATAATGCTTCCTTCTTTTGTGTAACGGCGAGTTTCAATGCCAGAAAAGTTTTCTCCGGATAACACTTTATTGATCATCATTTTGGTTTCCGGCCAAGCATCCGCCGGCACAAAAAGATCCATTTTCTTGCCCAAACATTCCTCTAATGTCCATCCGAAAACATTTGTGAAGGCTATATTAAAGTAGGTTACCTTACCCTCCATATCGTAAACGATAACAGGGTCGGGGTTTGCTTCCAGAACCATACGATATTTCTCTTCACTTTGTTTCAGTGATTTTTTTTCAAGTTCCTTAACCCTTATTTCCAATTCCTCATAGGATAGCTTTTCGTCCATTATTAATTCCATCGATGATATTTAAAAGAAAAAGGCGTCTAATAAGCGTTCTATATTCAATGATTTTTATTGCGTTTTTGGCATTTCAAACTTTTGGGAATACTCTGCCTTCTGGTATCAAGCAGAATCTATGCCAAAATATGGTGAAACCATCTAATATTATTAATTACAGATAGATAAGGATTGTAATTTTGATATGCTGAAGGATAAAATTACAAAGTTTTGCCGTCAAATTCCAATGATGTCAGAATCTTGACTCCTTTGTTTGAAAATAGGGACAGAAGAAGTTTAAGGTGAATTACCTGAGGCGGCCTTTAAAGATCGGGTCCTATGAAATCAAGTTTTTTCAGGATGATTGAAGCCTTAAACGAAATATCAGAAAAGAATCCGAAGCAGGTCGTTCATGTAAAGGAAGATAAATACACAAATCAAAAGCGCTATAATTGCTCCCAGTTCCTCTTTTATTTTATACCCGATAAAAACCATAGCTACTACAGACAGCAGGATAAAAGCTATCGGGAAAATGTAATCAAAGGAGAATTCAGGTTGTGCTCCAATTCTCAATAGATTTGTATATTCCAAAAACATAATAATTCTAAGCAGTTTTTATTTAAAATAATACGGGATTATTATATTCTATCTTTTTAGCCATAGCTAATGTTCTTGAATGATCCAATCCGCCACAGGTTCGATCCATTCTTTTCTCGGCTGGTAAAACAAGCCGTGACCCAACCCATTTTTTAACATCAATTCGTTGAATGAGACTTTAGCCGAAACATTTTTTAATATACCCCGACATACATCACATTTCTGGTCAGAAACATCATAAATATGAAGGAAATGCCCTTGCATGGACTGAACCGACTGGTCGATAAGCTTCCTATATTTATCCAGAACATGAGTTCCGTTATGCGTACAGCCGGACATTAAGACAACGTTTATTCCAACATCTTTGAGCCTGGTCGAAACTAAAAGGGCAATAGCACTCCCTTTTGAGAATCCGACAACAGTGATTTGTTCGGGAGAAAGGCCGTAAGTCAAAAGAGTCCTGATCTGCCTTTCTATCTTTCCGGCATATTTGTCTAATTTGGTTCCTTCGGGTCTAATTTCGCTGATTACCACGAACCCACGTTCTCTAAAGGATCTGACAATACCATGATAATCATAAATCCCAAAGCAAGGATGCCTGCCGTTTGGACCATGTTTTTCTACAATCTTTCCATGCAGGAAGAAAACATACCTTGCTGACGGATTGATAACCGATGGCAGATTATAAGAGAATTTTTCCATTAAATATCCAGAACCCATTAGCCCATATCATCCTTGAATCTTCATTCATGTCAATGCAATTAAAACGAATAAATATAGCCATTAAGCCAAGTTGTAGATTGATGTGAAAAAATCTTAATGGGATTGCCTTGTAAAGGCCTTAAAATCTATACCACCAAATTAGTTTAAGCAAATTTGATGCCAAACCAATAAAATATTAAATTGATATTTGAAAATCAGATAGATACATCAATTATAGCGGGAGGTAAAGTAGCGTTGATTTGCAGGATTCTATTTTAATTTATGAAACAAATTTAACGATATTTATGAATCTCTTTTCATACTTTCGGGTTAGGACTGCTGAATGACTATTTAGCCTTTAATTTGTGAGCTTTCTTTGGGATTGTTTGGTCACAAGCGGGGCACTTCGTTAAATACCCGTCAGGTGAGCACTTAATTAAAGCGCCACCCAGCAATCCAAATCCTCCTGATGTAGCTGTTATCTTGATAATTGTCTCGCAACCGCAGTCTGAACATTTTTCTTTCAATACGATTGTCGATTTCTCCGGATTGTCTTCAAACATTTTTTCTAATATTTCAATCATTACGGTTACACCCTTTAATGAAAGCCCCCTGTTTTTCTAAACATAAATTATTCAGGCGTTCTTGGCTTTAGCCTTCGATCAACCCCGCTTCTTCTTTCCTTGCCGGATCTTCGTTCAGGAAAATGTTCAGTATAAGAAAATTCTCGCCGGTCAATTCCTGAGCGCCTACCGCCATTATCAGGCAATACGTGTTTCATAGCCAAAACTTTTAAAAATCTTTTGAACAACCGATGAAATTTAAAATTCATAATTTATTTCTTGCAAAATTGCAAAAAAAAGCAACTTCCCCAGAATGAGATTTGTCCTATTAAAAAATTATATCCCAAATATTTTAAACCCCTGGTATTTGAATTTTTATATCAAAAAACAAAGGCTTGGATTGATGTCTTCAATTTCGAAATGACATCTTTTGTCAGACGCTGGACATTTTTTCGACAACAACTGTTAATATTGGATTAATGGAATAGAACCATAAAAGGCTATCTAATCTATTGATATCAAAATAGTATTTTAATTAATAAACTGTAAAAATATTATGGCATTGGTCTTGCATGTTTAATAAAACGGAGGTGCAACGCAATGGAAGCAATTAAATGGTCCCAATACTTCGAAGGGTACTATGAGGCCCCGGATGAAGATCTTATGCTATTGGTCGAGAAAGAAACAATGGAAGAATATGAGGATAATTTTGATGAACCAAGCTATTTTTTCAAAGGTGCTGCCATTGGTTTGATCTTCTGTGTTCCTTTCTGGACTATTATATTCTGGTTAATTTTCTGATAATTAATAAGCATTTACTTTTTGATGTCAGATTATGTAAAAGGATTGAATTGTTTATTGCCTTCCAAAAAGCTTATTATTTCTTACCTTTTCCGATAATTATCAGAATCTGGAGATATGAAATCGCGAAATCCATTGTTATGTTTTCTCGCCAAAACGAAAAACCCAAGCTTGATCAACCCGGCATTAGGAGAGTAAAATGTTCCCCCCAATAATCGGCGAGAGTCAGTGTATACAAAACATCAAGACACTGATCGGTAAAGTAGCCAAAACCGGAGAGAATATATTGATTTGCGGCGAGACAGGCGTTGGAAAAGACCTTGTTGTTCAAAACCTTTATCATCAATCAAACCGGATTGGAAAGCCGTTTGTAAAGCTGAATTGTGCCGGTCTGACCGAAAGCCTGTCTGAAATCGACATATCTTGTTTCGACAACTCGGCAACCCAGGAGACATCTCAAAAGAAGAGCCGGTTATTCGACAAAATCAGCAGCGGAACTTTATATTTGGACAATGCCGACCTGCTGTCTCCTTCTCATCAGTTGGAAATTCTACCATTTTTAGAAAATGATGGTCATCCGATTTCAGACTTGCAAGCGCCTGTATCAGCGGATGTTTGGATGATCTCCTCAAGTAACCGTGACCTAAAAAAAATGGTTGAAGCGGGCGAATTTAACGAACGTCTTTATTTTAGATTAAGCACAGTTCGGATTGATATAGATCCATTACGCGAACGACCTGATGATATTCCTATTTTGATTGATTATTATAACAAGAAATATGCTTCCAACAATCATACCCGAAAGAGGAAAGCCATCAATAGAGGGGCTATGGAAGAATTACGTGCCTATAATTGGCCCGGGAATGTCAGAGAGCTTCAAAACCTGCTCAAAAGGATCATATTTTTGGAAGGAAAAATAGAAAGTATTTCTGATTTAATCGGTACTAAAAAGGTTGATTATAGAAGTGTTGATAATGAAACAATCAAAGAAATGATGACGCAATCTGATAATTTTTCAGATTATTTTAAATTGCATGAGTCTGAACTAAAAACATTGCCTTATAAAAAGGCAAAAAGAAAAATTGTAGATTTGGTTGAAAGGGCATTGATCTCAAATGTTTTAGCAGAGACAGGATGGAACCGCAGCAAGGCAAGTAAAATATTGGACCTCAGTTATAAAACATTATTATGGAAGATTCGGGATTTGGATATTCAGCCTACTGAACGATGGGAGAAATAACAGAATATTACCACCGTAATTAACAATCAAAGCAAGTGGGAATCTTATTTTATTCCAAAAGATGAAAGAAATTTCATGGCCTAATAGTTCCTTCCAAAAACCATATTAACTAACCCCAGATATTTTGAGACTTCAGCAGGGAATGGGATCGTTTAAAA
>JAWOIY010000050.1:0-14886 GCA_046484425.1 Desulfobacterales bacterium
CTCGGTTATCCGACCGCCAAAGTTCAGGAGTGGTACGATAAGAGCTGGATATAAAAGGAGGAGAGCGCCGTGTGTGATATTATCTGGTGTAAAAAAGAAATTAATGGAAAAAAGTGTAACACTGTTAATTACCTTGATCCTTATTGTTTTTGGAACTGGGAAGGAAAGGTGAACTGCGCTGAATGCAAAACAGTGTATTACATCCACATGATTCAGGGCTTCATGTACAGGGGTCCTGAGGAGGTTAACGAAAAACCGGATACCAGCCCGCTTTATGCGGATAAACCCCTGGAAGGCTACAAGAATTATCTGCCGGGCATTGAAGGCAGAACCCGGCCGTATCAATGCCTGCCCCGGGATATCTATCTGGGCGTGGCGGATATGGTCAAGTTCAGCGCCAGGGGGCGACCGGTGAGGGGCTGGCGTCCGCAGCCGCCGTCTGCCGGCATTGCCGGGAGCTTTGGCTTTGAATGGGATATTCAGAAACTGACTCCTGAAGTCTGGGAGGAGTATCAGCAGAAACTGGCGAAAGGTGAAGTCAGCGACTGGTAAAAAAAGAAAGGAGTGTTCCATGGCACAGTTAACACCTGAAGAGTTTCTGGACACTGTTCTGGTTCCGGAAAAACAAAGTGATCATATATGCTGGCAGTGCAGGAACTTGAAGCCGGTTCTCAAAGGCTCCAGTTTCCCGCCCGCAGATATTATCGGCTGGTGCAAAAAGATTTTTTGGCCCGATTACTGGTGCGTAGCAGACTTCAATGTCGTTAAAAAATGCTATGGATTTGACCAGAAAAAAAAGTAAGGTGAAGAATCTTCACACCGGTTGTGAAAAGACAATTACGGAAGAAGTATTAATTTATCCGAAGCATAAGATTGGAACGCGCTTCATCTTTGATTAGTGCAGGTCAATATGATAGATCTTATCAAAGATCTTATGCTTCGGTTTGGAAAAAGGAGGAAGAGCATGCCTGAGAAATGTCGTGTGGGTGTATGCGGATACGACCCCATGCTCGTAAAAGGATACTTGAAGGCGAACATCAGAGCCTTGTGGTGGCATATATCCGACGAGCTGTACGAGGAGTTTGATATGAAACCGGGGATGAAGGTTTCCGGCACCTTGTTAAAGGTCTATTACGGGAAAGACGGAAAACAATCCGCAGCCCCAAATGAACCCTTTGAATGGGAAACATCCAAGGAGTCGGGCCTTGTTGTGGTGCTGCCGTCTAATGTCATCTCCAAATACAAGCTCACCGAGACTCACTTCATTGAGATGCTCATTGATAAGATTGACGGCAAAGACGTCTACCCCGGCGAAGAAAAAATGAGTGAGAAATTCTGGCCCGAGGAGATGATGAAACTGGACTTTGTCCTTACATATATTGAGTAGCCCGTCACTGTTGAGGGCCCTTAAAGGGTGAGGGGCTGCGGAAGCATATTTTTGCACCTTCTTCGCAAGGAGTGTGTGTTCACCGTCTCGGCGACAAACTCCAAAAGAGTGTATCATCATATATTCCGCACCCCTCCCCTGAATCTTATTTTCTAAACATATCGTACAATACAGAACTTTCGGGAGGGCTGCCCGCCTCTACTGTTTACCTCCAAAACGGAGGGACAGGGAAATGCCGCTCCCCCGCTGATCCATGCCGACTGAAAGGAATTCTTTTACAATAACCTCCGGGGCAAGAGCGAGGCTTCCTGTTTGCCCTGAAACGGGATAGACAGGAAAAATCCGATCTGGAATTTGTCCGGTCAAAATATAAAAAACTGAAAGAAATTGGATGGTTATACAAAAAAATTTCCGATCCTCGTACTGATCACGAACGAGAAACTCCGGAGTTATATCCTTGAGCTGTGCAAGAGAAACAATTTTTATCCTCTGATCGGTGCTGACCTCGAAGAACTCGTAATACGAATTAAAAAAATGCGCAGTGCCATCGTTATTATGGATGATGAGGTGGTCAGCTCTTACGGTGCAAGGATCTATTCAAGAATTAATGTTGCCTGCCCCGGCAGCAATGCCATCCTGCTCTGTGACCATGACCATCGCGATCTTATCAAAGAGGCCGTGGAACATGGGGTTTACGCCTGTATTCTGGCGCCTTATGAGGAATGGGAAGTGTTGACCGTGATCAGAAACATCATTGCCAAAGAGAAGTTGCGAGGACGCAAAAAAGTCGAAAAAAATCAAGCGTCATAATTGGAATGATGGCAGGGGGAGCATTTGGTGACGAATCACCCTGTCGAAATTCACTTGTACCAAGGATACGTTCCCATGTATCCGTTTATAGGGTTGAAGGCTATCCTTTGAGCAACTTGACAACGACGATGACAAGCAGGGCCAGAGGATAGTAACTGGCCATGTTGAAAAGGGCCATGGCGTAACGCGGTTCTTTGGTTTTATAAAGGAGGGCGGCGGGCAGCACAAAAAGGCAAATCCC
This sequence comes from Desulfobacterales bacterium, assembly GCA_046484425.1. Classification (GTDB taxonomy): domain Bacteria; phylum Desulfobacterota; class Desulfobacteria; order Desulfobacterales; family UBA11574; genus UBA11574. The sequence goes on from JAWOIY010000050.1 coordinate 2,439, forward strand.
TGTTGCCACGGCAGCCACCCGAAATGGGAACTCAAACGAAATGGGAGAGATGTAAAACACAACGCCTGAAAGAATCAGCGCGGCAGTTAAGGATCCCAGAATAATTCCATTGGCCGAGTTGGGGCCCAGTTGAACCGGGATGGTTTTGGCGTTGAGACGTCTATCCTCTTCAATGTCCATCCAGTCATTTGGAACGTTCTGTCCACCGATTTCCCAAAGAAACAGCCATAGAAACAACATCAGCAGGAATAACGGCGAGGGACTCGGATCCACGGCGAATACCCCGGCAATGGCCCCTGCCGTCTTGACTCCGCCGCTGACCAGTGTGCGAAGGTGAGTGACTTTGAGCAACAGGCAATACACTGCCTCCAGAAAACAACCGATGGCGAAAATTAAGATGCAGACCGGGTTTAAGTGGTAAGCGCCCCACATCGCCACAATTGTCCAACCCGTTGTCCATAGCAGTCCCTCTTTAAAAGTCAAATATCCCTGGGCCATGGGATGACGCACCATGGCGGCATCCAGGTCACATTCCGTATAAAAACTTCCACAGAGTGCAAGTTTTTCTTTATCCACACGATAATCGATGACATCGTTCAGGGCGTAAACCGCCGTATACCCGGCAAACGTGGTAATCAGTCCGATTAAACTCACTTCGAAAGAGGGAAATCGACCCAGCCAGAGTAGCGCACCCAATGCGGGTGTGGCCATATCCAGCAATCCGTGAGGTGTTCTCGAGAGTGCCAGGAAAAGTTTAATTTTAGAAAAAGCGGTATACGTTCGATTCGGTTGCGTCATCTTCATTTCCGGGTTCTGAAAAATTCACAGGTATCAGGAATATTGACAAAGGAACATACGTTAAAAGCCGCTTCTCATTAGCACGTAATCCGTCTTTGGGTCAAGGTATTACCCTTTCCCGCTTCATGCGGGCTTTAAGCCGTTGATTGCCGATATGTCTCACTCCGGTGTTTCATTATTATGATACAAACCTGTCTCATAATACGACGTCGGCATCCGCCGTTCAATGGTCCGGCGGATTTAAAATCCAATGCCGGATCACAGCAAAGCGTCGATTTATGATTGAAATCATGAGGGTCTCAGGTTTTGACGTGGTGTCACCTGGCAGGTGTAAGGGCTATTTATCAAGATATTAAGTTAAAATTTTTATGGCACATTAATTGCTAATATATGAGTGATGGCGAACATTCTCACTGGAGGGATATCATGATGAAATTAGACGACCTTAAAAAAGATCAACACCTTGTCGATGCCATAGATTGGGACATGACGCCGGAGGAAGCGGTTCGGCTCTATCTTGAATGGGGAAACAACTGGGCCGGGGGTAACTACGTCATCCGTTCCAAGGAGGACACGGCATTTTATTTTGTGATCAATACCTGGAAAGACACGCCGATTATCTATCTTGTGCAGAGAAATTCCGAGGAGGCGAGGGATCTGGCGGAAATCGAAATTCCGGAAATATTGAGGAATCGGTATATTGAACAAAACGGCAATGCCAAGGGTGTATATTCCATTGACGGCGAAATAAAGGAGTGGCTCAAAAAAGAACTCGATGTTTAAATGACAAGTTAGTAAGCGTTTCCCTTTTAAACAGAAATGATGCATCGCAATGAAAAGTCAGGGTGCATCGGGTTGTTTATGGCAGATGCAGTCCCGTTCTCCGCAATGACTGCAGATGTAAACCTCATCCCTGTTCTTGGCTTTTGTTTTTTTGGTAAAGATCATAAAAAAGGATACAATTAAAAGTATTGTGATGATGAAAATAAATACGGCTTCTTTCATTGGCTGCCCCTTATCGAAAGATCGTGTGTTTAACCATAACCGGGTTTACGGAATAATTATGCTTGTTTAAAATAAAAGATTGATTCTTTCAAGACAAACTGTAAAATAAAAATGTGATTTCAGTGCCGATGTCGCCTTTAATCGGTTTATATCACAGGGGTTGATCGATGAAAACTAAATTTGTAAAATTATTGATAAGTAGATAAAACAAAGGTTTATAAAGTCGAAAAAATTTAAAGGAGGGTTTTATGACGTTCAATTCTTTTGAGGACCTGATCGAATTTGCAATCGAAAAGGAAAAAGAAGCTTCATCTTTTTATGCGGACCTGGCCAAGCAGACATCCTTTTCGGGGGTAAAAGAGGCATTGCTGGAGATGTCGAAAGAAGAAAAAAAACACCAGTCAATGCTGGAAAATCTGGGAGGCAACCAAGAACTCGTGAAGGGGTACAAACTCAAATGGATCCCGGATATGAAGCGTAGTGATTACATGGTTGAAATGAAATATGAAGACGGCATGAGTTATACGGATATCCTTCGCTTGGCCATGAAGCGAGAAGAGCAGGCATTGAGAATGTATAATGAACTTCAGAAAAAGACGGACAACCAAGAGAATATCAAGCTCCTCAAGTTGCTCTGCCAGGAAGAGGCCAAACATAAGCTGTTTTTAGAAGGTATTTACGACGACCATATGGCCGAGCAGGGAGACTAAGTTTCCCATCGAGTGAAAAACTCGATTAAAAGCCATCAGGTGCCGAGCGCCGGTATACCTTGTCAATAAAACATAACCCATGGAACAAAATTGTCTTTCTATTACCTGAACACTGACCTCCTTCCCCCCTGATTGTGCGTTGTCACGGTCAGGGGGGGGTACTTGAATAATCACTCATGGAACAGCCGGTTCATTTTTATAACCAGCAGGGCGAAAAACTTGCCGGTACGCTCCATTTGCCCGACCGGTCTTCCGAATGCGGGGTGATTTTCGGCCATTGTTTCACCTGCTCCCGGCACACCCGCATTATCCGACAGGCCTGCAATGAATTGGCAGCAGCAGGCGTTTTGGCCTTGAGGTTCGACTTTTCCGGAAACGGGCAGAGCGAGGGCGAATTTTCGGCATCCAACTATTCCAAACAGATCGCTGAGATGCAGGCCGCCGCCGATGTTATCGCTGAAAAAGGTGCCCGCCGGATCGGCCTTGCAGGACACAGCATGGGGGCTGTGATTGCCGTTCTTACAGCAGCCCGAACCCGCACCGTGAAGGCGGTGTGCGTACTGGCCGGGCGGTTATCGGGTTTAAACGCCACCCATTTTTTCAGCAAAAAACAACTAAAAGAACTCGAGGACACCGGCAGGGTGTCGTTCAACAGCCGGGGCCGTTCATTGCAACTTTCTACCAAATTTTTTGCAGACGCAAAGCAGTATGATCTTCCGGAAACCGTAAAATCATTACAAACACCATTGATGGTCATCCACGGTGATGCCGACGAAATCATACCGGTACAGGATGCATATCTGGCCAAAACATTGAATCCTGAATATACGGAGTTGGTTGTAATACCGGGTGCCGACCACATGTTCAGTGCCGAGATGCATCGTTCCCAGGCCTCTCAATCGGTGGTAAAATGGTTTAAGGAACACCTCCATGGACCTCTCTGAAACCTTGAGCAAAGACTATATTGACTCGCAATACGAGCAATGGAAAGTCGATCCCGACTCGGTTTCCCGTGACTGGCGCTTCTTTTTTGAAGGCTTTGAAATCGGCCACGGCACGGATCGGAAGGCCGATGCCGTCTATGACGAAAAACAGGGTTTAAAACAAGCCCGCGTGGAAGACCTTATTAGACGATATCGTGAAATCGGACATCTGCTGGCCTGTCTCGATCCCCTAACGGCTTGTCCTACGGATCATCCATTGTTGAACCTTTCCGCATTTGATCTCACCCCGGAAGACCTGGATGCGAAATTTTATGCAAAAGACCTGATTCAAAACGACCGCGCTTCATTAAAGGATATTGTCAACGCGCTCAAAGAGACATACTGCCGTTCCATCGGCGTAGAGTTCATGCATCTGCAAGATCCGCAAGAGCGCAAATGGCTTCAGGACCGGATGGAGCCGGTGCGAAATCGATCTGATCTCAAGGCGGATGACAAACTCAGGATTATGGAAAAGCTTTATCAGGCCACCCTTTTCGAACAGTTTCTCCACAAAAAATATCTGGGCCAGACTCGATTTTCACTTGAAGGCGCTGAAGCGGTTGTTCCCATCCTCGATGTTTTCGCCGACAGGGCTGCATCACAGGGTTCCCGGGAAATAATTTTAGGCATGTCCCATCGGGGACGTTTGAATATTCAGGCAAACATACTCAACAAGTCTTTTGAGGAAATTTTCGCCGAATTTGAAAGCTGTTACGATCCCTATGAAGTCTTTGGCGCCGGGGATGTCAAATACCATAACGGGTATCTTGCAGATATAAAGACCCGCCGGGGTGAACCGCTGCGTTTCTTTCTGGTCAACAATCCCAGCCATTTGGAATCCGTCAATCCGGTGGTAGAAGGATTCGTGAGGGCACGCCAGGATATCCTGGGTGACGACAAGAAAAGAGTGGTTTTGCCTGTGCTTATCCATGGCGATGCCGCTTTTTCCGGGCAGGGCGTGGTTACCGAAACTCTGAACATGTCCCAGCTGACCGGATACAAAACCGGCGGCACCATCCACCTCGTGATTAACAATCAGATCGGTTATACAACACTTCCGGAACATGCCCGATCCACCCGCTATGCAACGGATGTGGCCAAAATGTTGATGGTCCCGATTTTTCATGTTCACGGCGAAGATCCGGAAGCCGCTGTTCATGTGGTTCGCCTCGCCGTGGATTATCGGAACACCTTCAACAAGGATGTGGTCATCGACGTCATCTGCTATCGCAAGTATGGTCACAATGAGGGCGACGAACCCTATTTTACACAACCCCAAATGTATGAGCGGATCCGAAGCCGTTCCCCTCTAAACACGGTGTATTCCCATAAACTGATAGAAGAGGGTCTTATCCGAAAAGCGGATGTGGATGCTCTGGAGAAAAATATAAATCAAGAATTGGATGATGCTCTGGAGGCGGTTCGTTCCAGCACCTGCGTTTTTCCGCAAACCCGGTTTTATGAGAACTGGAAAAATTTTCACGGACGCTATACCCATGATCCGCTGGAAACCGGCGTTCCCGGTGAAAAACTCGTTGCCCTTGCCCGCAAGCTGAATATGTTACCGGCTGATTTTTCAGCGAATCCAAAATTGGTTCGCCTGTTGAAAAATCGGCTGGACAGTGTGGAAAACGGAAAGGATATCGATTGGGCCAATGCAGAAGCTCTGGCCTTTGCCTCCCTGCTGGCAGAGGGCGATCCGATCCGTTTAAGCGGACAGGACATCGCACGCGGCACTTTCAGCCAGCGCCACAGCATTCTCGTCGACACCAAAACCGGCGATGAATATACGCCGCTCAATTCACTCGACAGTGCCCAGGCACCCTTTTCCGTCTATAACAGTCTGCTTTCCGAAGCCGGGGTTTTGGGTTTTGAATACGGCTACTCCATGGCACAACCCCGGGGGCTTGTGATTTGGGAGGCACAGTTCGGGGACTTTGTCAATAACGCTCAGTCGGTCATCGATCTATACATTATCAGCGGACAAACCAAATGGCAGCGTCTCAGCGGTTTGGTTTTACTGCTCCCACATGGTTGGGAAGGTCTGGGGCCTGAACATTCCAGCGCCCGTCTCGAGCGCTTTCTCCAGTTGTGTGCCCAGGACAACATCCAGGTCTGTAATCTCACCACACCGGCGCAGTACTTTCACCTTCTCCGCCGTCAGGCGAAAAGCAGTTTTCGAAAGCCGCTGGTTATCATGACACCGAAAAGTCTTCTGCGTCATCCCCTGGCGGTATCCGATTTAAAAGAAATGACGGCGGGTGCGTTCAAAGAAGTCCTTGAAGATCCGGACCCCGTTCAATCACCCCGCCGCATTCTGTTTTGCAGCGGAAAGATATATTATGAATTGCTTCAAAAACGCCGGGAAATGAAAAAGACCGATACCGGCATCGTTCGCCTGGAACAGTTCTATCCTTTCCCGGACGCGCAGCTCAAAGCAGTCATTCAAAAATATAAACGGGCCCGGCAATTTATTTGGGTTCAGGAAGAACCGGAGAACATGGGGGCGTGGTTTTTTGCAGGTCCGCGTCTCGAAAAATTAATCGGGAAACCACTGGCATATATCGGCCGGAACGCTGCGGCCAGCCCGGCAACAGGCTTTCCCGGTATCTATCGGAAAGAACAGGCCGCTGTCACAGAACAGGCGCTGGGAAAGGATAAAGGTTGAATACTCAAAGGAGTCACTATGGGAAAAGAGATCAAAATTCCGAGTGTGGGTGAATCGGTTCAGGAGGCTGTCCTTGTGCAGTGGTATAAAAAGGACGGTGATTCGGTTCAAAAAGATGAGCCGCTTTTTGTGGTCGAAACCGACAAGGTAACCCTGGAAATCGTGGCGGAAGCATCCGGGATATTGAAGACCCTGGTCTCTGAAGGAGAGACGGTTTCCATCGGGGCCGTTGTCGGGAGTATCGACGTCAAGGAAGTGACCGAGGCTGTACCGGAAGGGGAACCTTCGGAAGAAGAAGTTTCCGAGGCTATACCGGAAGAGGTACCTTCTGAAGAAGAGGTATCCGAAGCGGCGCCGGAAAAGGCTGAGGACATGCCGGAAAAAAAGCCTGAAGAAGCGCCGAAAAAGGCTGAAGAAGTTCCGGCGAAACCCGAACCGGAAGCCTTTCGGAAGATCCTGTCGCCTTCCGTCCGGCGACTGGTCGCCGAAAAGAATATCGATATATCCGGCATCAAGGGCACCGGTCCCGGAAACAGGATTACCAAGGGGGATGTGCTTCTTTATCTGGAACAGGCGCCTTCTGCGTCACCGGCGCCGTCACCGGCGCCCTCAAAAATAAAGGATGTCGCTTCGGTTGAGCCTGAATCCGCGGACAAAACGACGCCGTCCAGGATGGAAGACGTTACCCGCAAGCCGATGAGCCCCATTCGGCGTACGATTGCATCACGCCTTTTGGAGGCCAAGCATTCCACCGCCATGCTTACGACCTTTAACGAGATCGATATGACCCATACCATGGCCATTCGTACACAATACAAGGAGGCCTTTAAAGAAAAATACGGGGTTTCTCTGGGGTTTATGTCTTTCTTTATCAAGGCCGGCGTTGAAGCGCTGAAAGAATTTCCGCAGGTTAATGCATTTGTTGACGGAAATGATATTGTCTACCACAATTATTACCATGTCGGCATTGCCATCGCCACCGCTAAAGGGCTGGTGGTGCCGGTGATTCGAAATGCGGACATGTTGAGTTTTGCCGAGTTGGAACAGGCCATCGTTGATTTTGTGGATAAAATTAAAAACAACCGCCTTGAGCTGGCCGACCTTGAGGGCGGTACATTTACCATCACAAACGGCGGTGTGTTCGGTTCTCTGCTCAGTACGCCCATTTTAAATACGCCCCAGAGCGGCATCCTGGGGATGCACAAAATTGAAAAGCGGCCCGTGGTTGTGGATGACGAAATAAACATCCGGCCCATGATGTATGTGGCGTTGAGCTACGATCACCGCATCGTGGATGGCAGGGAAGCGGTCACATTTCTGGTGCGGATCAAAGAGTGTATTGAAAATCCCGAAAGGATCATGATGGAGATATAAAAATGGCGAAAAAAGAGATCTACGACCTGATTGTTATCGGCAGCGGTCCGGGAGGGTATGTGGCAGCGGTTCGGGCGGCCCAGTTGGGACTGAAAACCGCGTGCATTGAAAAAGAGGACCGTCTGGGTGGCGTTTGCCTGAATATTGGCTGTATTCCGAGCAAAGCCCTTCTCGATTCCAGCGAATACTATCACCTGGCCAAGGATCGACTTGTAGAACACGGCATAAAAACCGGAAAACTGACCCTCGACCTGTCCGCCATGATGGCGCGTAAAGAACAGGTTGTTAAAGAATTGACCGGAAACGTCCGCAAACTTCTGGAAGGCCATAACATAGAGATTTTCAAAGGGACGGCCCGCCTTGCCGGAGAGGATCGGGTTGAAGTTCAACAACATACCGGTTCCACACGGAAAAAAGCCGCCAAAACCCTCCAGGCGAAATCCATTATTCTGGCCACCGGCAGCACGCCGGTCCAGGTTCCGGGCCTCGAATTTGACGGGAAACGGATCGTTACGTCCACCGAGGCACTTGAGTTTAAAACGGTTCCCAAACATCTGGGGATTGTGGGTGGCGGTTATATCGGTCTTGAGCTGGGGTCCGTGTGGCTGCGCCTCGGCGCAAAGGTAACCGTGGTGGAAATGCTGCCACAAATCGCATCCACCATGGACGGTCAGGTGGGCCGGACACTCGACCGGATACTCAGGAAACAGGGGATGGACATTCGTCTCAACACCCGGGTTTCGGGTGCCAAAATTCAAAAAAACAATGTTCGGGTGACCCTGGAAAATAAAGACAACAAAGAAACCCTGTCCTGTGATCGACTGCTGATTTCCGTGGGAAGAAGACCCCTGACACAAAATCTCGGCCTGGAAGACGTCGGCGTTCAGACAGACAATAAAACCGGACACGTTCTGGTGGACGAATCTTTTCGCACCAACATTCCCGCCATCTATGCCATCGGGGATCTCATTCCCGGCCCCATGCTGGCTCACAAAGCTTCGGCCGAGGGTATCGCTGCGGTGGAATGCATCGCAGGGCTTCCCGGTGAAGTGAATTACGATGCCATCCCGGCGGTGGTGTATACCTGGCCCGAGGTGGCCAGTGTCGGATTGACTGAAGAACAGGTCAAAGAGAGAAATATCCAATACTGTGTGGGAACGTATCCTTTTTCCGGTGCGGGGCGTGCCCGATGCATGGGGGAGACGGACGGTTTTGTCAAGCTGATCGCCCATTCCAAAACCGACAGGATTTTAGGTGTTCACATCATCGGCGCGAGGGCGGCGGACATGATCGCCGAATGTGTTCTGGCCGTTGAATTCGGGGCGAGTTCCGAAGACGTCGCCCGTACTGTTCACGGGCATCCGACCTTTGCCGAAGCGCTTCAGGAAGCGGCCATGGCGGTGCGGAAATGTTCCATCTATGCTTCCTGAACAAAATAATAAAACCTTGTAAGAGTTTTGTCTTTTGAAAATGAATCGCTTCAGGTGTGCCTAAATTTTTTCTGAAAGAACTCGTAGATAACGGCTCGTAATGAAAAAACTGGTTTTAGCTTCTGAAAATGGTTTTGGTTTTAAGGCCGTATGATCGCATTCAAGCCAATCTGAAAAGGTTTTTTCATAACGAGCAGTAATCCACTCAAACAGCTTCCAGTAAAAATTTAGGCACACCCGAAGCTTTCTAAACACAGATTTGCTTCAAAAAGCTAAACAGTTACAAAACCTTTGATTAAAGGGAGTCTTCATGGCTGGTTATGATTATGATATCGGTGTTATCGGCGGTGGGGCGGCGGGTCTGACGGTTACATCCGGATCTGCTCAGCTCGGCGCCAAGACGCTGCTCATTGAAAAAGAAAAAGAACTCGGCGGCGACTGTCTTCATTTTGGGTGCGTTCCGAGTAAAACGCTCATCAAAACCGCCCATGTTTACCATATGATAAAGAACGCCGAAAAATACGGACTTCCCCAGGTTGATGCCCCGCCGGTTGATTTTAAAACGGTATGCGATAGAATCAAGTCCGTCATCGGTGTCATTCAGAAGCACGATTCCAAAGAAAGATTCTGCAATCTCGGTGCAAGGGTGGAATTCGGAGAACCTGTATTTGCGGATGAACATAGCGTTCGTTTAAACGGGAAAACGGTTTCGGCAAAAAGCTGGGTGATTGCCACCGGCTCTTCGCCGTTCGTTCCCCCCATAGAGGGACTGGATACCATCGATTATATCACCAATAAAGAGATCTTCTACCTGGATCGACTGCCGAGGTCGATGATAATTTTCGGCGGCGGTCCCATCGGAAGCGAAATGGGGCAGGCATTCAACCGTCTTGGAACCAAGGTGTATATCGTGGATCGCGGCGATCAGATCCTGGGCAAAGAAGACAAGGATATGGCCGATACGGTGAAACAGGTGATGGAATCAGAAGGGGTGGTATTCCATTTAAATGCGTCCATTGAAGCCGTAAAGCATCTTGGTAATGAAAATGAAGTGATTCTCAAGGATAGTGAAGGAAGAACCGCCCGTCTGAGCGCAGAGACGATTCTGGTTGCGGTGGGAAGAACACCCAACACCCATGGGCTGGGACTGGAAAGTATCGGTGTCAGGGTGAACCGGACAGGTATCGAAGTCGATCATCGGTTGAGAACGAACCACAAGCACATTTATGCTGCCGGAGATGTCAACGGCGGTTTCCTGTTTACCCATGCCGCCGGATACGAAGGAGGAATTGTTGTCAGCAATGCCGTTTTCCGTCTTCCCCGGAAAACGGATTACACCTATTTACCGTGGTGCACCTATACCGATCCCGAACTGGCGAGTATCGGAATGAACGAAAAATCGGCCAGGGCTGCCGGAATTAACTATTCCGTATGGGTCGAAGCGTTCGAGAACAATGACCGGAGCCTTGCCGAAGGGGAGAAGATCGGACAGATCAAAATGCTTCTGGATGAAAGAGAAAAACCCATCGGGGTCCAGATCGCCGGTCCCCGTGCCGGAGATTTGGTCAGTGAATGGGTGGCGGTTTTAAACGGAAAAGTAAAGCTCTCCACACTGGCGGCGGCCGTGCATCCGTATCCTACCATCGGAGAAATCAACAAGAAGATTGCCGGAACATTTTTTACCCCCAAAATTTTTTCAGACAGGATTAAAAAGGGGCTTAAATTCTTTTTCAATCTCAAGGGACGTGCGTGCGGCCTTGAAACCAGCGAAGAATAATTAAGGAAGAAACAAACATGGAGACATACTACAAACCCGAAGATCTGCCGAAGTTTGAGGAAATTGGTAAAAATTCTCCGGATCTGGCAAAGAAGTTTTTTGATTACTACGGCGCGGTATTTGCAGAAGGAGAGCTTACGGAAAGGGAGAAATGCCTGATTGCCCTTGCCGTTGCCCATACCGTGCAGTGTCCTTATTGTATCGATGCGTTTACACAGGCATGCCTCGAAAAGGGTTCCAATCTTGAAGAAATGACCGAGGCCGTCCATGTTGCTGCTGTCATAAGGGGCGGATCATCGCTGGTGCACGGCGTTCAGATGCGAAATATTGCCGAAAAACTTTCCATGTAAATCCCAGCAAACCTTTAAGGGTAAAAAAATGCCGAAAGGCCGGACATCCGAAAAAGACACAAAAGGACACCCCAAAGAATCTGACGGAATTGTGCCTTTCAGCCTGACCCTGTCTCATCATGTCCTGAAACTGGATCGGGAGAAAACCCGGACATTGCAGGTCAACCTGGGATTTCTCTGTAACCAGACCTGCAGGCACTGTCATCTCGATGCAGGTCCTGATCGTAAAGAAAACATGGATTTGGGAATCATCCGGGAGGTGATATCCTATGCCCGAAGGGGGGGATTCGACATTATCGATATCACCGGCGGTGCGCCTGAACTCAACCCCCATGTCGAAACACTGATTGAAGCGGTTGCTGATTTTGCTCCCCGGATCATGCTTCGTTCGAATCTTTCTGCGTTGAATGACGGCAAAAGAGACCACCTTATGAAATTTTTGAGCGAAAAACGAGTGGTCATTGCGGTCTCCTTCCCGTCTTTAAATGAAGTTCAGGCGGATTCACAAAGGGGCGACGGTATATTTAAAAGAAGTATCGATGCACTGAAAAAACTGAACGGTTTGGGATACGGACACGAAGGCACCGGGCTTGAGCTGAATCTGATATCCAATCCCACCGGCGCATTTCTGCCGCCGGATCAGGCACAAACAGAAAAGAGATTCCGCGATGTGCTGAAAAGAAAATGGGGAATCGTTTTCAACAACCTGTTTAATTTTGCCAATGTGCCTCTTGGCCGATTCCGTCGGTGGCTGATCGGGACGGACAATCTGGATCGTTATGTGAAGAAACTTTATTCAAACTTCAACGCCTGTTCGGTGGAACGGTTGATGTGCCGGACCCTTGTCTCTGTCTCCTGGGACGGCTATCTTTATGATTGCGATTTTAATCTTGCCCGGGGGCTTTTTATGGGCGGACACAAAGTCCACATCTCTGAAATGCCGGGACCTCCCGAGCCCGGCAGTCATATCGCGACGGCCGACCACTGTTACACCTGCACCGCAGGCGCGGGATTTACGTGAGGGGGTTCTATCGACACCTGAGGGTCAGGATAAAACGCTATTTATTCCGCACTATAAAACCTGGTCCTTCCCCGTAATACGGGATCTTCGATGGGCCGAGCCTGTCCCGCATCGCGGGAGTTATAGGCAAGATGGCTCTGCCTTGGAGTATTATGTCAAAAAATACAAATTCCAAGCACCAAATTACAAATAAATCTCAAATTCAAATACTCAATGACCAAAACCTTCCAAGACGACATTGTTTGGATATTTGAATTTCGGTCATTGGGATTTGTTTGATATTTGGGATTTGATATTTGGAATTTCAGTAAGTCAATGAACATAAGGTAAAG
>JAWOIY010000107.1:0-6923 GCA_046484425.1 Desulfobacterales bacterium
TGGTATCTCAGCCTTCACCGAAGCTTTAAAAATCTACAAGATCTTCGTAACACCATTGAAGAAACGCTGATTCCTGAAATGACAAAAACGGCCAAAGATCTGGCGGAACAAGATATTATGGTTTTATCCGATCGAGAATTGTCGGATGAGATCAGACGGCGCTGGAAGATCAACCAACACTGGGTCAACACATATTGGGAAGAATTTATTCCGTATGCCCATGGGGTCCGCCTTTTTGGTCAGTCCTATAATGATGCCATGCGGCCGGATGATCCCTATGAGTTCATCAATCTTCTAACTCAAACCAAAATGGTGAGCCTTGAAAGAAACCAACTGATGGAAGAGTTGGCATCCATGGTTCGCGAAGATCGTCAACTTTTTGAACGTTTAAAAGCCAAGGAACCGTTGGATCTCGATTTGGAATTCGGAGAAAAGGTGAATCAGTTCATCGAAAAATTTGGCGACCTGTCTTGTGCTATCACCGGTGGCACAGAATGTGCCACCGATACACGGCCGCTTTTTAAACTGCTCTTGGAGATGGCGGTCAACCCGTCTTCATTGTCATCTCGTAAAAAGCCGAAAGACGCCCGAAAATTGCAGCAGAGATTTCTCGAACATTTTCAAGGCCCTAAGCGAAAAGAGGCCGAGGAACTATTGGAACTTGCGCGCAGCAGCTATCGCCTTCGAGACGACGATAATATTTATCTGGGTAAGATTGAAGCGCAGCTGTTAAGCGCTGTAAAGGAGGCAAAATTCCGTGTTGAAAATTCCGAACGCCAAGGAACTCACAGATTCGAACTCGACGATCTAAAATCACTAATTCATGATTTGGATTATGGCGACAGAAAGCTGGAACCGGCTGTGTCCAGAAACGAATATGGATTTAAGGTGAATTCCAGGCAGCTTGTGGGACAGCCGGCCGGACCGGGATTGTCCAGGGGTAAAGCCCGGGTTATTCGTCATCATTTGGATTTGCAGGATTTTAAAAAAGCTGAAATCCTTGTCTGCGATTCGGTGGATCCGAATATGACATTTGTGATACCTTTGGCTGCAGGCGTCATCGAACGCCGGGGTGGAATGCTGATTCACGGTGCTATTATCGCCAGAGAATACGGGTTGCCGTGTGTTACCGGCATACCGGATGCAACATTTTTGATTCATACCGGCGACGACATTACTGTGGATGGATTTCTGGGAATTGTTACCATTTCACAAAGAAATAAAATGTGATTCCGTCAAACCCTCCAGAAGTAAAAATGAGTTTATTTTTATACGGATAAGTTCTGATTCCGGATGGTGTATAAAATCTTTCATGTGAGGAAAAGATTTCAGCATCCCGTCTCGAATATTTTGTTTTTTGTTTTAATCGGTTAGGGGTGTAAAAACACCGTCAATGGTTAGCGCCTGAGCGTTGGATCTTGGTTGCATTTGCCGAGGGTCGATCATCAGACTGACTGAAGGGTTTTTCTGAAGGTTATTAAATTTGGTTGTATTTTTGTGCGCCACCATGTAAATTTCTTCACAGGTTACATCGGTGATATAGGCCATAAGTGAACAATACTGCTTGTCACCGGAAACCCTGGCCAGAACACAAATAATTTTCTTTCTGACAAGATCTTTCATTTTTTCAAGCATCATTAAACGTCCCTTGATTAATCTGTTCGCAAAGATTCTCATTTGGATTATAAAAATTCTTAAGGTGAAAGTAAAAGCGAAAGTTTAAAAGCGTTTTTGTGTATTGAAGCAGGAAATGACCGGATAAAAAATCGATGGATAATCATCAAGAATCATGAGGTAAGCCATGGACGAAAAAATAAAACTTGGTGTTAGTGCTTGTTTAATGGGCGAGCAGGTCCGGTGGAACGGCGGACATTCAAGGGATAGATATCTGACCGACATACTGGGTCAATACGTGGAATATGTTCCGGTGTGTCCTGAAGTTGAATGCGGAATGGGTGTTCCCAGGGAAACCTTGCGTCTAGTGGGTGATCCGGACAACCCGAATCTGGTCACTTCAAAGACAAATATCGACCATACTCACAGGATGACCGAATGGGCACGGAAAAGAGTTGAAGAACTGAAAAAAGAAAATCTGTGCGGATTTGTTTTCAAAAAAAACTCTCCAAGCAGCGGCCTGTATAGAGTTCCGGTTAGAACTTTTAAAGGAATGCCCAATAAAAAAGGGCAGGGCATATTTGCCCGAGTGTTTACGGAGCATTTTCCGTTGGTTCCGGTGGAAGAAGACGGCCGGCTGCATGATGCTAAACTCAGAGAGACCTTTATCGAACAGATTTTTACCTTGATGCGTTGGCGGGAAACGCTGTCCAAAAAGAAAAGTATGGGGAATCTGATCGATTTTCATACCCGGCACAAGCTGCTGATCATGTCACACAGCCCCAACCATTCAAGACTGATGGGTAAGCTGGTTGCCGAAGGTAAAGGCCTTCCCATGGAAGATTTGTTTACCCAATACGAGATCCTGTTGATGGGGGCTTTGGGCCTGCAAACAACTCTAAAGAAGCATGTCAATGTGCTGCAGCACATCATGGGATATTTTAAAAAGCAGTTGTCCCCTGACGAGAAGCAGGAATTGATTGAAATTATCGATCGGTACAGAAAGGAATATGTTCCTTTAATCGTACCGGTTACCCTGCTCAACCATTACGTTCGAAAATACAAACAGCCGTACTTGGCGCAACAGGTCTATTTAAACCCGCATCCTGTTGCGCTGAAGTTGCGCAATCATGTATAAAAATTAGGTGATTTCAATGAAAGACGACAAACCGGTTCTGGTTGCCGGTGCCACCGGCTATGTGGGCGGACGGTTGATCCCAGCGCTCCTGGATGGGGGGTTTCGGGTGCGCGCCATGGGCAGGTCCCTTGAGAAATTGACCTGTCGTCCTTGGGGACACCATCCAAATATAGAGCTTATCAGGGGAGATGTTCTTGATGTGGAATCTCTGAAAAAGGCCCTGTCAGGATGTGGGGCGGCATATTACCTGGTCCATTCCATGATCGCCCAGAAACACAAGTTTGTTGAAGCCGACCGCAAGGCCGCTCAAAACATGGTGTTGGCATCCGAATCCGCCGGTATCAAGAGAATGATTTATCTCGGAGGTCTTGCAGAGAAGAAGAACGGCATTTTAAGCAAGCATCTTCTTTCTCGAATTGAAGTGGCGGACATTCTTCAATCCGGCAGAGTGCCGGTAACCGATTTGCGAGCCCCCATGATTTTGGGATCCGGCAGTGCTTCCTTTGAGATATTGCGGTACCTGGTGGAACGCCTTCCCGTGATGATAACACCGCGATGGGTAAGATCCTTGAACCAGCCGATTGCCATCCGAAATGTGGTCAACTACCTGGTCGGCTGCCTTGAACACCATGAAACCATCGGCCAAACCTATGATATCGGCGGGCCGGATGTGCTGGCCTACCGAGATTTGCTGGATATTTATGCCCAGGAAGCAAAATTGCCCAAGCGGTGGGTTATACCGGTTCCTGTGCTCACCCCCACCCTCAGTGCGTATTGGATACATCTAATCAGTCCCGTGCCCCATTCCATTGCGTTGCCGTTGACCGAAGGGTTGAGCAGCAATGCCGTATGTTCGGACAAACGTATTCAATCGATTATTCCCCAGAAACTGCTCAGTCCCCGCGAGGCGATTCGAACGGCCCTGGATAAAATCATTCAGGAGCAAGTAGATACCTGCTGGGCTGATGCCGGAGACATCATCACGCCTGAATGGGCTCATTGCGGAGATGCGGATTGGGCTGGCGGCACCATCATGCAATGTGGATATCGGGTTCGAATAAAAGCCACATTGGATAACGTCTGGCTGCCCATCAGCAGGATAGGCGGTCATACAGGTTATTATTATGCCGACGGTTTGTGGTGGTTGCGCGGTCTGCTGGATCGATTATTCGGCGGTGTTGGATTGCGTCGAGGGCGGCGTCACCCAACCGAACTTCGGGTTGGAGACGCCCTGGATTTCTGGCGAGTACTGGATATCGTTCCAAATAAACTGCTGGTATTGCTGGCTGAAATGAAGGTTCCCGGCGAAGCCTTGCTTGAATTTAAAATCGAGTCAATCGGAGATCAGTACACGGATCTGGAGATGCTGTCCCGTTTTTTGCCCAAGGGGCTCTGGGGGATGCTTTATTGGTACAGTCTATATCCGTTTCATGAAAGAATTTTTTTTGGAATGCTCAAAGGAATGGCCAGGGAAATTGAAAAACCTGTTATATCCGGCCCTGAGCGTTTTACGCCAAGACTTCACGACTCCTGTGCATTACCGTCAGGACCATAGGCCTCAGTAAGGATAAGCGCTTTTAAAAAAGATGATCTATTATCACAACATTCAAGATGCCCGCATTAAGCAATTGAACGATCTTGATATCCGTCTCGACGCAGATTACGTTCTTTACTGGATGCAGCAGTCCCAGCGGGTGGAATACAATCATGCACTGGAATATACGGTGCTGCAGGCCAATAACCTCGGCATGGGCGTTGTGGTAGCATTTGGCCTTATGGACGATTATCCCGAGGCAAACTTGCGCCACTATACGTTTATGCTGGAAGGATTGACAGAAACAAATGCTCTGCTTGAAAAGCGCGGCATCCACATGATGGTTCGCCGAGGGTCACCGCCTGATGTGGCGTTGGAATTGGAGCAAAATGCCGCGATGGTCATCTGCGATTGCGGTTATCTTAAGCATCAAAGATTATGGAGGGATAAGGTTGCCCGAAAGTCTGGTTGTCGTGTCGTTCAGGTGGAATCCGATGTGATCGTTCCTCTGGAGACGGTCTCTTCGAAAGCCGAATATGCCGCCCGAACCATTCGGCCCAAGATAAAAAATCATCTTGATGATTATCTGATCGAACTGAAGCCGATCAAGGTTCAACATTCCACCATGAATATTTCCCTTTTTATTGAAGTAAAGAGAGTACCTGACTAAAGTCTTGGGGTTTGTTTACCAGAAATTCATCCAAAAAAATGACGGCCACACTTCTAATGTCCGAGGGTTTCTATTGGCGACTAACCTCCTTCGTTTGATCTCGATTCTTACCATAATTTTAAGATTGAATTTTGAACCAGTGAAATGTGATACCTTGCAATAAGTGCAACTATCTGATTTAATATATATTTAGATGACACGTTAATCGTATCACAATCTTCGAATGTTGCTTGGCACACAAAAAATAATACTTTTGAAATAGTATTTTTAAGGCCTAAACCTTAGTAACGTTTTTTGCCTTTGTTCCCCGGTCGCCCTGTTCCATGTCAAATCAACCGACTTAAAATAATTCATAGCAATTAATAAAATTCAACGAAACCAAAATCTGTACAAATTGCTTAAAATGTTTAGGGATAACCCCCAATTTTAGTCAAGGCCCAAAAGAATTAATCTAACTTTAAACTTATTAGATATTGAATGTTTTATTCGTCAAGAATCGAGTGTGCGAGGCATAGATTGTTATACTTTGTTCCAGCATTTAGACCGATACAAAAGTATCAGGACTTCACAAAAAACAGGAGCATGATCATGTAGTATTTTTTTAAAAAAGCTGGTGTTAAATATTTTGGGCTTCAACCAATGTGACACTTAAAGCCAATAGCCATAGGGAACCGCAAAAATTTCATAGGATCGATAAAAAAATACTGAGTCATGAAGAGCGGAAACTATCAGATATTTACTATCATTTTATTAAGGTCAGTTGAACGTGGTGTGAAACCCATTTTTGAGCCATTTTAAAGAGATTTGAAAAAAATTTCTCACACAATTTCTCACAAAAAAATTAAAAAGGAATTAGCATTAATTTGCTAACCCCTTGATGTTATTGGTGCCCCCGAGATGAATCGAACATCCGACACATGGATTAGGAATCCATTGCTCTATCCACTGAGCTACGGGGGCTAAATCTATTAAAAACAATAGGTTAGATGCTATGAATCTCGTTCATTTTTTGTCGAAAAATGGCGAATTGTGCCCAAATTGTGCCCAAGCTGCCCGCGAAGGTACGCTGCTTGCTGCTTTGCGGCGAGCTTTAAATCATTATCGTTCACGATGTTGTATCTGTCAAAGACCGACCGGGTTTTATGTCCGGATATCATCATGGCAACTCTTTCGGGCACTCCTGATCTAACCATGTTGCGAACTGCCGTTCGTCTAAAATCATGAAACAGGCTTATACCAATTCCAGCTTCATGACAAGCGTTTTTCCAGGTCTTATCAAATCGCTTTATTTTGTCAGTTCCTTCCTTGTTCAGGAATACGTAGGGAATTAGCTTTTTAGCTGTTTTACGAATTTCCCATTGATGATTAAAGATCTCTTTGAGTTCATCATCAAGGTAAACGGTTCTCGCGGCATCGTTTTTTGTTTCGCCAACCTCAAGTCTGACAATGCCCTGATTTCGGTCAACCTGCTTCCAGGTTAATCCGGTGATTTCCGACATCCGCCATCCCACTTTATATCCAAAAGTTACAAAGCCTTTTAGATAAGAGGGTAGGGCATCTCGAAGTGCCAGAAACTCCCCATGTTCAAAGAAACCTTTTCTTGCGTTATTTTCTTTTAGGAAAGGGATATAAGGGACTCTGTCGACAACAGGAGGCGTTTGTTTTGCCCCAATGTTAAACATGCGTTTTAACGCCGCCAGCTCTCGATTGATTGTGGCATTGGTGGCATTATTATTAAGTCTTTTTTCTATGTAGGAATTTATCATCGGAGAACTGATCGCAGGAACTTTCATACCTTCAAAATGCTCTTTCAGATGGTTCATGCTTATTTCAGCTCTTGCAATAGATTTTTTTTGGTTAATTCGGTAATCTCTGATATATTCCTTTGCCAAATCATCGAAGCTGACTTTCTCGAATTGAACCCCAGGAATTTTCCCCTGGGCTATTTCACCCTCCCTTCTTTGCAA
>JAWOIY010000214.1:0-4742 GCA_046484425.1 Desulfobacterales bacterium
AGTTCGTCTCCCCGGATGTCGCTTTTATAAAGTAAGGCGTGGTCCACCGTACACCTGCCCAAAAAATAGCTCCCGGCCAGATTTGACCGGGTAAAACGGAAATGAAACGGATGGTGGGGTGTAACCCCGCAAAAGGCGTAGAATTTGACCAGTCGGTCCGGTGGAATCAAATTTCGAATAAAAGGACCCGCATCAAATTTGAAGTCCCGGAGATTGACGTTGATGCGTTCAACAATTCGATCGATCAGATCTTCAAGCTGTTTCATCTTTTCACCCCAAGATTCGGCATAGTGTATCGAAAAATTAGTCTTCCTCGGACCCTATATCAAATCTTTTTATTTTACGCCATAGTGAAACCCGATCGATACCCATTATTTTTGCAGCCTTGGTTTTATTCCCCTCACATTTGTCCAGAACCCACTTGATATAGTTTTTTTCCTGCTCCTCCAGTGTCGGTATCTCTGAATTCTCCCGGCGATAGGTTTCGATGGAGAGATTGCCGATATAATCCGGAAGATCGCCGACGGTTATTTCCGGACCGTTCGTCAGGGCGACCGCCCGTTCAATAACATTTTCCAGTTCCCTGATGTTTCCCGGCCAGCCGTATTGACACAGCAATCCCATGGCTTCTTTTTTAATATTTTGGACATTTTTGTTCATGGCTTTACTTTTTAGAGACAGAAAATGATGTGCCAGAAGCGGTGTGTCGCCGTGCCTTTCGGTTAGCGACGGAAGTTTTATGGTGATGACATTCAGACGGTAAAACAGATCCTGTCGGAAGTTTCCTTTTCCCACATCCTCTTTGAGATCGCGATGGGTCGCTGCGATAAAGCGTACATCCACCGGTACGGGGATCTCTCCGCCCACCGGCAAAACCTCTTTTTCCTGAATAACGCGCAACAGCTTCACCTGCATGCTGAGCGGCATATCCCCGATCTCATCCAGAAAAACCGTTCCGCCGTCGGCCACTTTGATCAGGCCTGCCTTTGCCTTTGTTGCCCCTGTAAATGCATCCTTTTCATGCCCGAACAGTTCATTGGCCATTAATTCCTCTGTAAATGAACCGCAGTTAAAAGCTATGAATTCTTTTTCGGAACGGGGACTGAGCCGATGGATGGATCGGGCGACCAGTTCCTTGCCGGTACCGCTTTCACCGAGAATCAGGACATTGATATCCGAAGGCGCAATCTGGTGAATGGTTTTCTGAATATCCATCATGACCGCGCTCTGTCCGACAATGTCGGAAATTTTCCGCTGTTTTTTGAGTGTTTCCCTGAGTTCAATGTTCTCAAGTCGAAGCCGCCGTTTTAACAGCGCCTGTTTGGTAATATGTCGAACTTCTTCAATTTTATAGGGTTTGGCGATATAATAGTAGGCGCCGTTATGCATGGCCTGAACCGACGTTTCGATGGTGGCGTAGCCGGTGATCATGATGACTTCCGTGTAAGGCTGAAGCTCCTTTGTCTTATGCAGCACCTGCATGCCGTCCACTTTCTCCATCTTCAAATCGGTGATCACCAGGTCGAAATTTTGAGATTGAAGCAAATCAATCGCCTTATTGCCGTTGTTTACGGAAACGACATCGTAACCGGTTTTGACCAGAATATGCTCAAGGTTCTTTCTCGCAATATCCTCGTCTTCAACCACCAGAATAACCGATTTCTTTTCTTCCACGATGATCCTTCTATAAATCCAGTTGTTCGGACTGATGATACGGCAGGAAACAGGTGAATGTCGTTCCTTTACCGACTTCACTGGACACGGATATACTGCCGTCATGTTGTTCCATAATACCGTAAATGATGGAAAGCCCCAGCCCAGATCCCTTGCCGACTTCTTTTGTGGTGAAAAAAGGATCAAAAATTTTTGTTATGATATTCTGGGGGATCCCTTCACCGGTGTCCGTCACTTGGAAAGAAAATCCATCTCTGTCAAATTCTTTCTTTGCCTTGATGGAAATTTCTCCGCCGTTTTTCATGGCATGCACGGCATTGGCGATAAGATTAATTAACACCCGTTCAATCCGTTGAGACCCCAAAGTGGCCTGAATATCTTCGGGGACCTCGATATTTAAATGGATATTGGCCGGTATCTGTGATTTAATTTGATGGATTGAGCTGTTCACCAGATCCTTAAAATTAGCCTGTTTCAGGGTTAAAGTCCTTTCTCTGGCAAATTCCAGAAGCGAGCGAACGATCTCCTTTCCCCGTTCCACCTCTTTTTCGGCGCCAACCAGCAGTTCTTTTTTATATTCCAGGTCATTTTCTTCAAGTTCTTCGATGAGGATTTGGATCGATGTGGATATATTGTTTAGAGGATTGTTCAACTCGTGGGCCACCCCGGAGGTGAGCCTCCCCAATGAAGCCAGCTTTTGCGCCTGAACGAGCTGTTTGCTCCGTTTGTTCAGTTCATTGATCATATTGTTGAGACTGGTTACCAGAGACTCAAATTCATCCCCGGTTTTTATTTCCGGAATATTATTAAAATCCCCGCTGGCGATCTTGGTGATGGCGTTCTCGATGGTTTTTAACGGCCGGTTGACGTTAAAAATCAAAAAGAGAGCGATTGAAACGGAGAGGATAAAGACCGGTATCAGCGCCAAAAGATGAATCGTCTTTAATTTTCCGATCAGATCTCGGATGAATTGGCTCTCTTTTGTGACGATTTTTTCCAGTTCGCTGGTGAGAATTCTCCCCTGGGTTCCAATTATTTCGATGGTATCCTGGGGAACTACCAGATGTCCTTCTTGCTGGAGTCTCAGGAGATCGCCCAGAGATTCCTTGTATGTCACCAGTTCGTTAATCCTTTGATCGAGATTTTTGGCCAGGGTGTATTTTGAGTATTGGGTCAATATACTGCGGAGGATATCCTCTGCCTGACGAACATAGTTCAAAGATTCGATAATGTTCCTTTTATCAAAGGACAGAAAGTAATTTTTCTCGTACCGGCGGGCCTCAAGGATGGTGTTCAAGAGGTCGTATTTTCTTTCAATAATTTGGATTTTCTGGTTGAGAACATACTGGCTGTAATAACTGCGTACCCATATCAGTGCGCTGATACCGATAAAAATTACAAAAGCCAGAAAAATCTTTCCTCTGATACTGATTTTCATCTTTTATTATGACGGTGTACCGGCTTTAATGCCGGAAATGGATGTTATCAGGTATAATAGGGCATTGCGACCTGGCAGAATACCTTTTTAACGCCTGGGATATTGCGGGCAATTTCGTTAATCTCCCGGGTTAAATCGTTCTGATAGGCTTCACCGATTTGCTGCTGCAATGCCGGACTGGCATAACCGGTTTTTTTTCTTTTCTGGGGTGCCACAGCTACATGGACATCCCCGTTTTTTACAAACACTTCAGCATCACACAGAGGTTTCAGGGCCGCCCTTAAGCGACTCGCAATGGCAAAATCTTCCACGGCCTGTTTCGATTCATCCGTGGCTCTGAAGCTTCTGCTTCGCGCCGCAAGACAAATGATTTCACAGGCGTCTTCAATTGTCAAGTTTCCGATATTAATTACAATATCATAAAGTTTGGGATCGTTGATATCCATTTTGTAAAGATACCGGGTCCACTGAATGCGATTTTTGTCTTCATTTTCAATGATCTCGACTGCCCTTTCTTTTGTTACATTTTCCCGTTCCTGCAACAGTCTGATCCGGTCGTCCTTATCGGCAATGATTCGTATTTTAAGCACCTGGGGAATCTCGGTCAATAAGAGATGACCGGCATGGCCGTGATAGACCACATCCCCTTTTCCGGCATATTCCAACAGTGTAACTTTTATATATTCAAGATACCGATCTTTTCCGTGAACAAGACGATCGAGAATGTTGGGTGCGTCCTTGAGCGATCGAATCAGTTTTCTTTCCGATACATTAAACAGGTGGGCGGCCTCTACCAGAATCTCCCTGCTCACACACTCATACCCCAGCATTTCGGCTACCTTTTCAGCGATCTCACGCCCATGGCTGAAACTTCCTCGAGAAATGGTGATAACCGCCATTACCCCTCACCTCCTGAATAGCGCCTTTTCCATAATTAATGCCTGAACGGAAAGTCATGTCCAGACAAAATCCGATAACCACTGTCACCTTTCCGTAGGAATCTGGAATCCTTCGGATCGGCGGCGTTAGGTTAGAGGATCGCTTCGCTAGAGGGTTGAGGCTATAACTTTTTTTTCTTCCTCCAACCTCCTACCTCCAACCTCCAACAGCCGCAGGCTCTGCCTCCAACCTTAAGCCTCCAACCTCCAACCGTGAGCGCTCGCCGCATTTCAAATTTCGAATATTTGACCAAAATACAGGCTTTTCGGTAAAGCGCCAATTAAGTAACGAACGAAAACATCTACTGAATTCCATAAAAGAAATAGAGAATGGTCAATTCCACGGCTAAAAAGAGAGCGGTCATAACTGCACCCGCTTTGGCATAGTCAACGGTACGATACCCCCCGGGTCTCATGATAAGTGCATTCACCTGATGCGTCGGCAAGACAAATGTGTTGGACGCGGACAGTCCCACCACCAGCGCCGCCATTCTCGGATCACCGCCGGCCATGATCGCCATGTTCATGCACAGCGGAACCAGAAGCACCGTTGCACCGACATTGGAAATCACGAGGGTGAAAAAAGAGGTCATGATGCCCACCGCCGCCAATAGGACTATCGGTGCCGGATTTCCAAGCATCCCGAGGACAAACTTGGCAATAAAAGCGGCGGTTCCGGTTTTTTCAAACGC
>JAWOIY010000008.1:0-12079 GCA_046484425.1 Desulfobacterales bacterium
TTTTTCGAGCAGTTTAAAAATTTCCATGGCGTTTTTCGGTTGCGCCATTGATTTTCTCTCCTTTCATTTAAGTGAGGGATCGGGGTGTTTTTCCAAACAACCGCTACATGGATAATCTTTTTTTAAACCGCATGAACTCGCGGCAAGGGATCGTAAAGAAAAAGCAGTAAACTATCTTCGAAATATCAATAGGTTGTCTGCATTATTTTAAAATTATTTTAAAGATACGATTTCGGTTTGCGCCTGTTTTTTCTAACGATCCCTAAGCCACTCAGACAGCATCCGATTTAAAAAAAGATCATCCATTCCGCTATATTTAAAAATTTAGGAGAAAAACTCCCCGACCCCTGATTTAAGTGTAACATAAGATTGTGAATAAAGCGTGAATCAAGTAATAGTTTACCTTATTTAGAAATAAAAAACATCCCCCCATGGGAGAGAGATATTTTTTTATTCGGGGTATCATAAAAAAACACTGTTTTAAATCCTTATTTCTCGCAAGCCTGATTCGGGTTAAATGTTCCGACTATAAAACCGAATTGCATATAACATACAATTTTTATGAACGGAACCACGAAGGTGTGTGCAATCCTTTCCGGGATATGGCGGGGTGCTGTTGATGGCGTGATTCTGTTTGAAATTTATCTAAAAATAATCCATATTCAATGACATGGAAATGCAAGTCACACATGAGATCAGAGGAAACCTGGCGTTTATCAAGTATGAAAAGCCATCAAAGACAACGGTAAGAAAATGGTTTTGAAAGGGATACGGTTGTCTGACCTTGCTTATCAAACGAGAGGGAACAAAGATATGAATGAAAAGCCACATGCGTTCGAGAAAACCTACAAAGAGTACCTCAATCAAATCGCCGGCATAAATTTCGAGCCATTGGCAGAAGTATTGGGGATTGCGGCAGAAAAAGGCAAAATTGAGATTCCTTTTTTCGAAAAGCCATATGTGGTTGCCGAAAAATGTATTGTCAATCCGTCAGGCAAACAGCCGTCGTTCGGAGTATGTGTTGTCCTGTGCAAATATTTACTGTTATGTCCGGATACCGTTCCGCAGGAAGGTGACTGGGTTGCTTACCGGGATTTTAAAGACGCCGGGCCGCTGACCGTTTTTTTTGCAAACAGTGTGGAAAAACCGATTGCCGAACATTTTGCGGGTCGGGCCGTTGAGCTGGAAAAATCGTGTAAAACTTTGGGGGGCTTTGCACCCGATATTGAACCGGCATATGATCTTTGCATGCAATTCAATGCACTGCCGAGGATCCCGGTTCTTTTGCTGTATAACGATGCGGATGATGAGTTTCCGGCTCACTGCTCGGTACTTTTCAGGCGGGGTTCTGATAAATTTTTGGATGCGGAGTCCCTGGCTATTTTGGGGGAGAATCTCTCCAGGCGGCTGATCAAAAAGAGCCATTAAGGAATGTATTTTATTTCAACAGGCTCCATCATGCGGGCCGGCAGACGAGTCAGTGTAGCCCGCATGGAGCTTTATAACGATCAGAGTGTCTTGATCGCTGTCGGCACCGGAACCTATATCGTGGGGTAAAATGATTGTTTATTTAGGATGCGTTATCAGTGGTTGAGGCAGAGGATAAGGGAAAGGACAACCAATGGCCGAAAGAATAACGTTTTTGTCAGAAAAATATGAAATAGAAGGGCTCCTTAACAAAAGGGATGAAAAGAAAGGGGTTGTGGTGACCCATCCCCATCCGCTGTATGGCGGAGACATGTATAATATGGTGGTGGAATCCATTGTGCATGTTTACCATATGAAAGGCTATTCAACATTAAAGTTCAATTTCAGAGGCGTCGGAAGAAGCCAGGGTGCCTATGACAACGGCCTTGGCGAACAAAAAGACGTATTGTCTGCCATTTCATTTCTTGCCGATATGGGGATGGAGCGAATCGACCTGGCGGGATACTCGTTTGGCGCCTGGGTGAACGCACATGCCATACAGGAAGATGGTCCGGTAGAACAGATGATCATGGTGTCGCCGCCGGTGGGATTTATGGATTTTAACGCCATCGGCACAATGAATTCTCTAAAATTTGTGGTCACCGGAAACAGGGATGATATTGCACCCGCAGATGCGATAGAAAAAATGATGTCTGCATGGAATCCCAATGCCCGCTTCGAAGTGATCGACGGTGCGGATCATTTTTACGGAGGCTATCTGAAACAATTGGAAACGGTTTTGATTTCAAGGATATAGATATTTGATCCTTATTTAGCCGATAAACGATGAGAACATACGTTCAAGCCGGCTGAATTTGCCGGGATTCTTATCTTCATTTCCAAAATTCCGGCATTGCCAGAGGACCAAATTGTTTTCCCACGGGAAGATCGGCCAGGGACGAAAGGGTCTCAGGCCGTATTGCCGAATTTTGGACCAGGTTCGCTCATACCTTCGGCCCCGGAGTTTCTGACGTTCGCATCCGTGAAGATCTTCCTGGAGAACGAGTTTCGGGGTCATGGAGAGGATCACTTCCTCCCAGCGACAATCCGGATATACACGCTGGCAGACTATCGCAGCACAATTCACCCCTGACAGTTCTTCTATGTAAGTTCCCGGAAAAAAATGCACTGCATTCCAGAACCGGCCAGGGCTTCCCTGATAATGATGTGTCATCAAAGTATTCATACCGTCAGGGTCTTTAAATACTTCATTCATGTCAAGCCCGATCCGGTCGGTACAATCGATCCCCACGTAATACCTCAGGTTCAGCCCAGCCATCAGGCGAAGGTGGTTATCGATCCGATTAATCCACCTTCCGCACCCCAGACTTACGATGGATGCATGCCCGTTTTTTTCGAGAAAGGTGGCAGCCGACGTGTGATGTTCGTCTATTTTAATTGTTTTGATGAGACAATATCCTCTTTTGATGCTTCAGTGGTCTTGCCGTCTTGCTATTGCACGGCTAACCTGGAAATTTCATGCAAATTTACACTTGAATGCCCGTCGAAAACAGAAGGATAACACAAGAGAATAGAAAATTTACGCATCAAGTGTTCGCTATTATCCGTTCGTTATGTTATAAATCCCCCAATCGGGTTTAACGGATTAGTAAAACCTGTGCCTTATTGCCATCCACGGAACACCTTAAACGAACAGATGGGACCTCATAGAGATAACAAGCTTATATATATTCTGTTGGTCATCGTATATCTGTTATTGCTGTCTTGCGGTGCGATTAAATCCACCTACAACGTTACAAAAAAAACCGTAAATACCACCTATAAAATCACAAAAGGAACGGTACAGACAACATATAAAGTCACAAAGTTTGCCGGGAAAACCGTTTATCACATCGGCGAATACACCTTTATTGTGATCAAAGCGCCCTTGACGTGGCCGTTAATGCGCGAAGAGATCGAGTCCATTGATGATTTGCCGCCAAAAGATGCGATTCGTCAAGGACGTGTAAAAGCCTCGCCTTATGTGGTCAGGGGGAAACGGTATATACCCATGTCTGTAGAAGCGGCCGGTAAATACCGGCAAAAAGGGATCGCTTCATGGTACGGATACGAGACGTATCACCAAAAAGGCGGACATATGACGGCAAACGGCGAGGCTTTTGATCCCAATGGGTTGAATGCCGCACATAAATATCTGCCGCTGCCCACTTACGTTCGCGTGACAAACCTTGAAAATCATCGGCATATCATCGTTCGGGTCAATGACCGGGGGCCTTTTGTATCAGGCCGTATCATCGACCTTTCCGCGGGAGCGGCCAAAAAACTGGGCTTTTATAAGAAAGGGACGGCAAAGGTTCTGGTAGAAACGATCCAGCTTGAAGGTTAACCCCAATATTTTACCGGTTGTTTATATTATTATTTTTTGTTAAAGGGAATGATTGGATTTATCCGGAGTTCTTGTGGCAAAGTTTCGATTCCATTGGATTAAACAGAGCGGTGAACCTCATGTCTGTCTTTTTCCATAGCATTATCTACGTCGAGTATAGAAAAATCCATTCGATTGCGCTATCATTTTGTATCCTGGTCAGCGTTTTCCTACTGTCCGGATGTTCTTTTTTTATTTCTTCCGCCACGGTCGATATGACCGAAAATCTATCCCTGGCCATATTGAATAACAACGACCTTGCAACCGTAGAAGCCGGAGGTCCTGCCTATCTGTTAATGGTTGACAGTCTCCTGTATCGTAATCCGGACGACGAACCCCTGCTTCGTGAGGCTGCGAACATATATACCGCATATACCACAGTTTTTGTTAAGGATGAGGAGAGGGCAAAAAAACTCACTGAAAAAGCCCTGGATTATGCCTTGCGAGCCAACTGTATCCACAGGCCGGAGACCTGTCGGTTTCGCGAAAAAAGTTTCAAAGAATTTGAAAACGCGCTCTCCACAATGAAGAAAAAAGATGTTCCGGAATTATTTACGCTGGGATCTGCCTGGTCTGCATGGATTCAGATTCATCGGCAAGATTGGAATGCGGTTGCCGAACTTTCCAGGGTGGAAGCCATCATGAAGCGAATCATTGAACTGGATGAATTCTATAAGGATGGATCCGCCCATCTGTATCTTGGGGTCTTGGCGACGTTTCTTCCGCCCGCACTGGGCGGGAAACCCGATGTCGGCCGAAAGCAATTTGAACGTGCTCTGGAAATTTCCGGGGACAAGAATTTGATGGTCAAAGTCATGTATGCCCGGCACTACGCCCGTCTTATGTTTGATCAAGAGTTACACAACCGGCTTTTGCAAGAGGTGCTTGACGCCGAAACAGATGTGCCGGGATATACGCTCAGCAACACCCTTGCTCAGCAACAGGCAAGGGAACTGCTGAAGAGTGGGGAAGGCTATTTTTAATTTAAGATTGAGATCCTGGTCCTCTGGGGTCGGATATTTACTCAGAAAATATTATAATAGGTGCTTTCATGATGATTCGAATCATAGCGTTTATGCTCGCTGTTATGCTGGCCGGTCAAGCCCAGGCAATTCAGATTAAAATTGCAACCCTTTCACCGGAAGGATCCGTATGGATGGAAAAAATGCGGGAAGGTGCAACGGAGCTGGCCCAAAGAACAAATAACCGGGTTTTGATAAGGTACTATCCGGGCGGGGTGATGGGAGACGACAAGACTGTGCTGCAGAAGATCCGTATCGGACAGCTTCAAGGCGGCGCCTTCGTCAGCGGCAGCTTATCTCAGCTCTATCCTGACAATCAGATTTACAGCCTGCCCCTGTTTTTCAGATCCTTCGAGGAGATCGATTATGTTCGGAAACATTTGGACCTTACAATTATGGAAGGATTTGCGAAGAATGGAATGGTCATTTCCGGGATCGCCGAAGGCGGCTTTGCCTATGTCATGTCGACAGTTCCCATCCGAACCGTTCAAGAAATGCGTCGTCAGAAAGTCTGGATCCCGGATAATGACTCGATGATTCTGGAGACGGTCAAAGCGTTTAACATCACGCCTGTTCCATTGTCCATCGCCGATGTTCGAGCAGGCCTTCAAACCGGCCTTATTAATACCGTGACAACTCCTCCCATAGGTGCTTTGGCACTACAATGGCACACGCAGATTAAGTATTTGATGGATGAGCCGTTTCTATACATTTATGGGGTTCTGGCGATTGATCGCAAGGCATTTGAACGGTTATCTCCCGGTGATCAAGAGATCTTTATAGACATTATGGGCGATGTGTTTAAAACACTGGATCGACTTAATCGGGAAGACAATTTAAAAGCCATGGAAACGTTGCGCAAGCAGGGGATTGAATTTATCAAGCCGTCTCCCGAAGCCCTTGAGATATGGCTCAAAGATGCTTCCGAAGTGCCGAAACGACTGATTAAAGCCGGCAAAATTTCCCAGGAGATGTTCGATACATTGAATCGTTTTATCATAGAGTATCGTTCAAAGGAGTCCGGCGCCAATGAATGAGCAACCCCGCAAATCTTTTTTAGAGCGTTCTCAGAGAATCATATACCGGGTGGAAGATTCGATCCTGGTGGGGTTGCTCCTGTTGATGATCGTCATGTCGGTTCTCCAGATCTTCCTTCGCGATCTGTTCGGAACGGGCATTGTCTGGAGTGATATATTGGTGCGTATTCTGGTGCTGTGGGTCGGACTCGTGGGAGCGATGGTTGCAAGCCGGCAAGGTAAACATATCAACATTGACATTATGGATCGCTTTTTATCGGAACGAAAAAAGATCGCAGTTAAGTTTATCGTCGAGCTAATTACGGCATTAATCTGTTTTATCGTGGCCTATTACAGCCTGCAGTTTGTTAGAATGGAATTTGCCGAAGGCGGCACGGCTTTTGCAAAAGTTCCGACATGGCTGTGTGAATCCATCATTCCCTTTGCCTTTATGGTCATGGCACTTCGCTATGTCTTGTTATCGGTGAACAACTTAAAAAAAATGATTGAAACCAGATCGTGATTCCCTATATTGCCGCCCTGATATTAATTCTTCTTGCCATTTTCGGCATTCCCCTTTTTGCCGTCATTCTGGCGGTTGCCATTCTTGGATTTTATTACCAGGGTGTTGACCTGTCGGTCATCGCCATTGAAATTTATCGCATTGCCGATACGCCGGTTTTACTGGCACTGCCCCTGTTTACGTTTGCCGGCTATGTACTGAGTGAAAGCCGGACATCTCACCGGCTGGTCAGGATTACCAAGGCATTTATTGGATGCATGCCGGGAGGTTTGGCCATTGTCGCCTTCGTTGCCTGCGCCTTTTTTACCGCCTTTACCGGTGCATCCGGGGTGACCATCGTGGCCTTGGGTGCATTGCTGTATCCGGCATTGACCGAAGCCGGGTACAGGGATAAGTTCAGCATTGGTTTGGTGACGTCATCAGGCAGTTTAGGCCTGTTGTTGCCCCCTTCGCTTCCGCTTATTCTTTATGGAATCATAGCGCAACAGATGAACATTGGTAAAAGTGTAGCAATTAATGATTTATTCCTGGCCGGCATTTTACCGGCACTTCTTATGGTGTTGATGTTATCACTCTGGAGTCTGTGGGAAAACCGTAGAAATCCAATCCCTTGTGAGCCGTTTTCAGCAAAGGAAGCCGTCTCCGCATTGCGTGAGTCGATATGGGAAATACCACTGCCGTTTTTTGTGCTTGGCGGTATTTACGGGGGATTTTTTGCGGTTTCCGAAGCAGCTGCGGTGACCGCCATGTATGTGATGATTGTTGAGATTTTTGTTTACAAAGAGATCAAAATTTCTCAGCTTCCAACGATAATGCGGGAATCAATGATAATGGTGGGTGCGGTCCTTTTGATTCTGGGTGTGGCGCTGGCATCGACCAACTTTTTAATCGACGCCGAAGTGCCGATGCGATTGTTTAAACTGATTCAGGCCCATGTTACCGACAAAATCGTTTTTCTAATTTTGTTGAATATCTTATTGTTGATACTTGGCGCCATTCTGGACATTTTTTCGGCGCTGGTCATTATGATTCCGATCATCCTCCCTGTGGCGGTTAATTACGGGATCGATCCGGTTCATCTGGGCATCATTTTTCTGGCCAACATGCAAATCGGCTACTTTACACCTCCGGTGGGTATGAATCTGTTTATTGCCAGCTACCGTTTTAACAAATCCATCACGGAACTTTACAGGGCGGCCATACCCTTTATGATCGTGCTGCTGGCAGCCTTGATGATCATTACGTACTGGCCTGCTTTAAGCCTGGTCTTATTACAGAAATAAGCATCTTGAAACCACCTGTTCTGGAACACCGAAATTACTTGCCCACCAGGAATTTTCGTTAAATAACATATTGATAATTATAGTTATATTAATATTGTGGCATATTTTCCCATAAATTAGAGATTTCAAAAGATACATCGTTTGGCTCAAACTGGTTCAAAACTCCGTTTTGGTCAGGATCTATTTGAAATGTTTTAAAAAAAGAGTGGTTTTAAAATAAAATGTGTTTTTAAGCAGTTAGCTGTCTATACTCAAAAGTGGCTTATAATATCAGAGAAATATCTTTTGTTAATAGCCTGTTTATCACATGGCAGCGAAACGCCCTGGTTCGATTTGACAAAAGAAAGGTGCTGTTTTAGTATTATTTGGTTTCAAATAATAAGGTTCACGGTAATTTCCCCAAACCTTAAAACAACACTTTCATAAATCAACAAGGCTGGTTTTGCCATGTACCATATTTTAGTCATTGATGATGAAGAGACGGTTCTGAATGTCGTTCAAGAGGTATTATCAAGGGCAGGCTTTAACGTTGAGATTGCTCTTGATGGCCAAAAGGGGATTCAAAAATTCGACAAAGGGCGCTTTGACCTGGTCATCACCGATATTCTGATGCCGGAAATAGACGGCAGAGATGTCGTTAAGCACATCCGTAATTCCGATAGACCGTATACACCGATCATCGGCTTCTCCGGGACTCCCTGGCTCTTTGAAGGTATCGATTTTGATACTGTTTTCACAAAACCTTTCCCGCTCAAGGATCTGGTTGATTCGGTCCAGAATCTTTCCCTGAAATTCAGCACCAATTAATTTGACTTAAGCGGCTAACCTCTTGTAAAAGAACAAATATTGTAACTATTCAGGGGACATGCCTGACGGAGCAGGAAACAAGACACTGGAGACGAAGGTGCCGCTTGAATAACCGGTTCTCCACTTTATTCAATTGCTTAGAAAAGAAGGATCATTGTTAATGATCGAAACAAATCACCGATATAGAGAGGGGGTCATTCACGGCCGCTTCCAGGTGCTGCACAATGACCATCTTAAATACTTACTGGCCGGACAAGCACTATGCAGGCATCTGGTTGTGGGAATTACCAATCCGGATCCATCCCTAATCAAGGATGAACCGGCAGATCCTCATCGCAGCGGTTTGGACGCCAACCCGCTCACCTATTTGGAACGTTACCGGCTGGTTTGGGCCGCCCTGACGGAAGCCGGTTACGGTCTGAACGACCTTTCAGTGGTTCCGTTTCCCATCAGCAGTCCGGAGAATTACAAATATTATGTACCGATGGAAGCCGTTTTCTTCTTGTCCATCTACGACGACTGGGGGCGGCAAAAAAAGAAATATTTCGAATCGTTGGGATTAAATGTGCATGTGCTTCGAGAGGTCGGGCCGGAAGAAAAAGGAATCAGCAGCAACGAGGTGCGGCGCCGAATGGCCGGAGGGTTGCCGTGGGAACACCTGGTGCCCCGTGCTGTGGCGTTGCTTTTGAATGAATGGGAAATACCGCACAGACTCCGATCCATGCAGTCGTGAAAAGAATATGGACGATAGCCGTAGACGTTCCCTAAACTCTCTAAATGCCTGGTGCCATGAAAATCATCCTAATTCTACTCGATGGATTGGGTGATCGGTCCTATCCGGAACTCAATCATCGAACGCCGCTCCAGGCGGCCGAAACTCCCAACCTGGACCGTTTGGCGGAGATGGGAAGTAATGGTTTATTCCATGCATCCTTTCCCGGCCAGTGTCTGCCCAGCGAAATTGCCCACTATCTTTTGTTTGGATATGACTTGGGAGATTTTCCCGGACGCGGTCTCCTGGAGGCAATTGGTGAAGACGTTTCATTTCAGGATGATGATGTTCTTTGTCTTGCGCATCTTTCCGAAATCGAATGGCGAAAAGGTATTGCGGTACTCAAGCGCGGCAGGGATGACATTGTCGGCACCCGGGAGGAAATCGGACGAGTTTACGGCCTCATCAACCGGTTTACGGAAGACACGATCCGAATTCGTCTTGAACACACCCGCAGAAACGATGCTATCCTGGTTCTCAGCGGCCCGGTTTCTCATCGGGTCTCCGATTCGGACCCGATACGGACAGGAATACCCATCGCTCAAATCGAACCGCTTTTCACCACTTCGCCGGAGACGGCAGAACGCACAGCCATGGTCCTCAATGCCTATTTGAGACACTGTCACAATATTTTAAACGACTCGATGAAAAACCCTTATCTGAGCAAGGTCCCGGCCAATTTTCTGGTCACCCAGCGCTGCGGCAAACATCGGCCGCAAAAAACTTTCCAGGAGCTTTGGGGGTTGCAGGGTGCGCTGATCGCATCCCCCTCGGTGTATGCCGGTTTGGCCCGCGAGATCGGGCTCGATTTTATCCCGGCAGTAGATACACTTTCTCCCGGTAACGACTTGCGCGAACGTATCGCGCATGCCATCGCCGACACGGATCACGACTTTCTGCACGTACACACCAAGGTGCCGGATGAAGCTGCCCACAAGAGCGATCCGAAACACAAGCGGGACGTGATTTCGCTTCTGGATCTTGGCCTGGACGCGCTGATCAGGACAATGCAGCAGCGAGATGACATCATCCTGGCGATCACCGCAGATCATTCCACCCCGAGCGGATCGCCCCTGATCCATTCCGGAGAACCGGTTCCCGTTTTGATTTGCGGCCACCATGTGCGCAGGGATAATGTCAAAAAATTTGATGAAATTGAAGCAGCATGCGGCTGCCTTGGGACATTGAGAGGATGCGAGATGATGGCCATGTTGCTCAACTATGCAAACCGTTCGGTTCTTTACAGCCACAGGCTTGGTGATGTCGAACATCACTACATGCCCTTGACCTACCAACCATTCCGGCAAGGGTAACTGCCGAACAAATCATCCCCTGATCTCTCAAATGGTGCTTTTGCGGCAGCAGTTAAGCGTCCGTGCTGTTCATGATCCTAAAACGCCAGGCACAGTACCAATTTTCGGGATGATCATCCGGGGGACAGCCGATACACTCCGTATGGATTCCGGGATCAACAGACCTGGCAAAATACGTATATTCCACAAGTCCTCCGGATTTACACGGATAATCGTCCAGCCCTTTACGTTTTCTTGCGGATTGAACCCGGCATTCATTCATCTGAAAGATAAAACTGTCAGGTCCTTCATCGACAATGGAATGCCTGTTGATACGCGCATAAACGCGAAAATTCAGGGCCTTTTTGAGGCCCTCAAGCCCAGATTTTTCCGGAAGGTTCAAAAAATTTTTTATAGCCCGGGCTTCAAAGGGCGAAAACTGTGCCCAGCATGAATCATTACATCGCTTGGCATCGTTCATACCTCTGGTAAATTCCACCGCCTGAAACCATACACCATCATTGACCACCCAGTTTGCAGCCACGGCATCTAAAAGTGCCATCAGTGATTCTTTCGACATGTTCAGCAGCGGCAGCGGAATGTTGTCTTTCATTTGAAACCCGAGAACTTTTGAAAGCCTTTTCATTTGAATTTCATAGCCTCTATTGGACGCAGTATTCAGAATATCCAGGGCTTCTTCCATTCCCATCTGATGTTTGATTTCATTAAACCACAACGCGTAGTGGACAATGATGCGATGAAACATGTCCAATACAAGCCTGGCGGTGTGTTCGTGGTCCAGATCTTCAATGGTTTTAACGTTGCTGAAATTCAATATTTCTCCTTATAAAGAAGTAACTATCCTTCGTAGAGCACAGCCAATATCGTCGCTTTTCCTTTTTTGGAAGCGACCAGGTGCGGTGTTGTAGACAGATAGTAGGCGCTGTCCCCGGGTTCGAGTTCGAATGCATCTTCTCCGATATTCAGCGCAACGACGCCGTCCAAAACATAAATAAACTCTTCCCCGTCATGAACGGAAAATTCTATGTCCGGGTTTTCTTCAAGCGTTACGATCAGAGCTTCCATGTGGCGCCCTTTTACTTCTGGGGCAAGACTTTTATATGTGTAAACCTGTTTTTTACCCTTCTGTGCGGTGGATCGGGAGACGATTTTTTGTTCATTTTTGCGGGTTATGGAAAAAATCCTGTCGCCGGTTCCGGAAATCAAACGGCTGAGAGCGCTGTCAAGGGCTTTGGATAGCTTGATCACCGTTCCGAGCTGGGGCTTTACCTGATCGGTTTCGATGTTCGACAGCAACTCTACGTCAAATCCCGTCATGTTTGAAAGCGCTTCTAAAGAGAGCCCTTTGTGTTCTCTCAACGCTCGGATTCGTTTGCCGATTTCATCGACGCCTTCGCGGGATGATTCGGAAATTTCTCCGGTCAGGTCTTCAAAAAAGTCCACATTGATGTGGGGGGGCTTTTTGCTGGTTTCCATTAGATGCTCCTAAC
>JAWOIY010000105.1:0-4068 GCA_046484425.1 Desulfobacterales bacterium
GGCCATGACGGCGGTCCCGGGGCTGGACGAAAATCTTCGGCTCCAGGACCGGGTGGCCCAGCAGTTAAAAGCCCTGCGGCACGAGCACGGCGCTCTGGATCTGCAGACGATAGAAGCCCGCCCCGTCTTTGCCGGAGACGAGATTCTGGATCTGCAGGCAGATGAGCGCAACCGAGATTTTGAACGATGAAAACGGTCAGTTTGTTGCGAATGCCTTGTGTATAAGGGCAAGGGAACAGTTGTTAAAATCTATCTGCCTGCAGCAGAAGCTCCTGTCAAAGAAGATGCTAAATCAAAGCCAAGGGCCGAACCGATTAAAGGTCAGGGCACCATACTGGTTATTGACGATGAAGAGATGGTTATGAAAGTAACCCGGCAAATATTAGAAAGACTGGGCTACCGTGTCTTAGATGCCAAAACAGGGCAAGAGGCCATTGACGTTGTCAAGACTTTTGATGGTGATATTGATCTTGCCATGCTTGATATTCTTTTACCTGGTATGACCGGCGACATCATCTATCCATTGCTCATGGAAGCTCGTCCCAATTTGAAGGTGCTCGTTTTCAGTGGTTATTCCATAGACGGACCGGCACAGAAAATTTTGAATGCAGGAGCTGAAGATTTTATTCAGAAACCGTTTACGATAGTAGATTTATCAGAAAAACTGAAGAAAATATTAGATGGTGAAAAACAAGACTCCGTTCAAGGATTATCCTCTACTTGAATTTGGATTTAACAGATAAATTCAATAATACCTTATGTATGTTTTGTTTGGCTAAATGGTGAGTTTTGCATCTTAACCTTAACTTTTGACCTCACATAATATAAAATAGGCGGATGGCATAATGTAGTTACTGCAATGGAGTACAACTTGCTTTATTGACAAAAAATAACAAAAAAAAGATGGTTTTTTCAAATTGTTTTACTTCCCTTTCTGAAGAAAAGTTTACGGCGAGCACAATTTGTGTTTTTGCTTATTTTTCCTCAGAAAAGGGGATTCTTATCAATTAACCTGGTAATAAAGGAGGACAAAATTATGAAATGGAGCACCAAGACAGCTTTTTCGGTAAAGATGGTTCTTATAGGCATGCTTTCGAGCGTTCTTTTCCTGGCGTGCAGCGCCAATACCGTTCCCATTCAAAAAGACATCTCAAATGCGGAAATGATCATCACACGCGCTCAGACCGGAGATGTGGACGAGTATGCTCCTTTGGAATTGCGGTTGGCCAAAGAAAAACTTCAGGAAGCCAAATCCGCCTTCGACCGGGAGGAATACAAGTCGGCTCAGTATCTGGCAAGGGAAGCGCTTTTAACGGCCAATCTGGCCCAGGGAAAGGCTCGCACTGAAAAGACCAGGGAAATCGTCCAGGAGCTTCGAGAAAGCATCGACACGCTGAACAAGGAACTACTGAACGTTCAATAAGCTTTTTTAAGGAGGAAAAACTATGAACTCTCATGATCAACGGTATTGGATTAATATTATTGTACTCTTATCGGTTGTTTCAATCCTGAGCGCCTGTGCCTCGACGCCCGAAACACCCCTTCTGGATCAGGCACGGGCTGTCTACAATAAAGCGGAAAACGACGCGGATGTTTCTAAATACGCCCCCGTGGAAATGTATGAGGCTAAAAAATCATTGGACATGGCGGATTCCGCAAAAGATCAAAAAGAACGCGAACACTATGCCTATCTTGCGCAAAAACAGACCGAGATAGCCATGAATCAAGCGGAACAACAGAAAGCTGAAAATGAGGTCCCAGCTCTAAGCCAGAAACGGCAGGATATCTTGATGAAAAAGCGCGAAATGGAACTGCAAGCGGCCAAGACAGAAACAGCTGATGCGAAATCTATGGTGGTCGGATTAAAAGAAGAACTGGCCGGATTAGAGGCAAAGCAGACCAAACGGGGACTTGTGGTCACTATGGGAGGGGTGCTTTTTAGACTCAATGAGTCGGACCTCATGCCCGGAGCCATGCGAACTATTGATCAGCTGGCTCAATTTCTCAAAAATCATCCTGAATACAATGCGTCCGCCGAAGGGCACACTGACAGCACCGGTAGCGCATCCTACAATCAGCAATTGTCCGAGAGACGTGCCCGATCGGTCATTATGGCACTACAGGCTCGCGGAATAGAGGCAGAACGTTTGACGGCGAAAGGCTTGGGCGAAAACTATCCGGTTGCCAGCAATGATATCGCCGCGGGCCGTCAACAAAACCGTCGTGTTGAGATAGTCCTCGTGCAGCAATAACGCCCTAAATGATCGAAAATCAAGGATGCCTCAGATTCTAATCATCAGGGGCGGAAAAAGCCATTGGCAACCGCAAGTTATAGAGTTGGGGAGTCTACGAGAACACCTTA
Organism: Desulfobacterales bacterium; assembly: GCA_046484425.1. Classification (GTDB taxonomy): domain Bacteria; phylum Desulfobacterota; class Desulfobacteria; order Desulfobacterales; family UBA11574; genus UBA11574. The sequence continues at coordinate 2,363 of JAWOIY010000105.1, forward strand.
TAGGATGGCTCGACTCCCCAACATCTCACCCTGAATAATGTACCAGATATATGTAAAACCGTTAGAGTTGATTCGGCTTGTTGCCATGGCCGTTATGGCATCTTTCTATCTGTTGTGTCTGATGGCAAGGGTGGTTTTGCGCTTTACGCTACTTCGAAAAGTCGACACAACATCCTTTTCTTTTATTTTAACCATCGTCAAGTTCTCTTTGTTTGTCATTGCCGTGATCACGGCCCTGGATTCGGCAGGCATCAAAACATCGGCCCTGCTGACCTCGCTGGGAATTGTCGGTCTTACCATCGGATTTGCCGCACGTGATGCCCTTTCCAACCTCATTTCAGGCATTCTTATATTTATCGATCGTCCCTTTGTTCTCGGCGATATGGTGGAGCTTGACGGTGCCTACGGCAAGGTCGAGCGTATTACTCTGCGTTCGACGCGGGTGGTGACTTCCGACGGTCGCATGCTGGCAGTGCCCAATACTGAAATCATCAACAAGACCGTAGTATCCTACACCAATTTCCCCATCTTCGTATCGATATCGGCGTGACCGTCGGTGTCCATGAAAACCTCGAGAGGGTCCCGTCAGCTTTTGCTATCGCTGGTGAAGGACGACCCAATCTTCATGATCAAACCGGCACCCAGGGTCGTGACGACTGCGCTCAACGACTACAATATCGCCATGGAACTTCAAGTTTGGATAGACGATGAGCGGCGTCATGTTGAAAAACGTTTTGAGTTGCGGGAAAAAGCGTTCAATACACTGACTCAGGCGTGCGTGGAGTTGCCCTTCGAAACGCTGCAACTGCAACCTGTCGAGGTTAAAATGCAGCGAGGCAGGGGCGGCAACGGTAATCGCAATGATCATCATCTTTTTCCAAGGAGCCGGGTTGACTGATTTATATTTAGGCTTTTCTGGCTCTTATGGCAGGTAGCTCAATGACTTTAAATTTTACAATCGAGGGAGGATACAAAATGAAACGAATAGTTCTATTCTTCGGAAAACAAACTGAGCTTAATGGACAACCTGCTTAAAAGTCAAAAGGATTTAACGACGGCTCTGAAAACACTGGAAACGGTTGAACGTGACCACATTGTTCGGGTGCTTGAGCAGACCCGTTGGAATGTCAGCGGAAAGAACATGCGGCTGAAATCCTTGGGCTCAACTGCAGCACCTTGCGCGCTCGTATGTGTAAATTTGACATTCAAAAACCATAAATTCTCATCCCAATGGAGCGACCTGCAACTGCAAATCAGATTCAGCAGCTCCATCTAAAAAATACTCTGCAGCGACAATTTTTCTTGTGATGTCGCCTATAGGAGTACAAACGTCTCCGAATGTTTAAGTTTTTCCCCCGTCAGCGCGGCACTGAATTGTAATCAGCTGAGTTTCTTAAAAGCAGTTATGCGATACGGGCGCCAAGAAAAAGTCGATTATCATTTTAAATCTGCCCTTATCATTTGCCACCCATAACACAAGGAGATCTAAAAAAAGAGTCATATATGCCCACTTGAGCAAATATGACGCTTTTTATATGGATGTTAATGACTGCCCTGAAAGTGCTTTTTAAACTAATTATTCTTATAAATCAAAATGATGTGTGACGCGACCCTGAGTGTTAGAACCCTGGCACAAAAATTGAAGTTATAAAAAGCAGTGGTAAATGAATCGCCCGGAAAAAGTATTCCGGGAACTACAAAAAAAA
>JAWOIY010000111.1:0-40618 GCA_046484425.1 Desulfobacterales bacterium
TTTTGGGATTTACCGGTCTGGGCTTTTTCATCATGGTTAAAAAGCTCAAACCCGAACCCAAAATAAATCTGGACCTGGACTGGTTCTATCGAAAAGGCGCGCGGGCTTTCATTTGGGTTGCATCCCGGCCGGTGCTTTCATCCAACAACTGGATCAATGATGTATATCGGCGCATCGGGCTCAGACTTACCATGGCCCTGGCAAAGGCCATCTCATGGTTTGACTGGGAAGGAATCGACTGGACCATTGACGGTTCTGCACGGGGGGTACTTGAGGGCGGCAACCGGGTCAGGTCTCTTATGACGGGAAAGATCCAGCATTATATCGGCGGTGCCCTTGTTTTAACATTTATTATACTGATTCTCGTGTTGCTTGTTTAGCAAATTTTTTTCTCAAAAATACCAAACACCAAACACTTGATGAGTTCGATTTTTTACGAATCCATCGGGTTTCATGATGGTAGGAAGCCTCATATATGGAACAATATTTGATCTATAACTCGTTGAGCTATCCGATTCTGACGGTTTTAGTGGCTGTTCCGCTGTTTGGATCACTGATTACACTTTTCATTCGGGGTGACAGGTACTTGAAAATCTGGGGATTGATGGTTACGCTCATTACCGCGGTGCTTTCCCTGCCCCTTTATTCAAGTTTTGATCTCACGACGGCCAAGTACCAGTTCGCCGAATTCAGAGACTGGATTCCTTTTGTAAATATCGATTATGTCCTCGGTGTAGATGGAATCAGCGTTCTTCTGGTGCTCCTCACCACTTTGGTAATGCCGCTTTGTATTCTCTGTTCATGGACCTATATCAAAGACAGGTTCAAAGAATTCATTTGTGTACTCCTCCTTATGGAAGCATCCATGGTGGGCGTTTTTGTGAGTTTAAACTTCGTTCTTTTCTTTATCTTCTGGGAAGCAATGCTGGTTCCCATGTACCTGATTATCGCTGTGTGGGGCGGACCGCGCAAGGACTACGCATCCATCAAATTCTTTCTATACACCCTGATCGGAAGCATATTCCTTTTTGTCGCCATTATCGTAATGTATGTTACAACCGGAACCTTTTTTATTCCGGACTTAATGGCACACCATTACAGTTTCAGTTATCAGGCATGGATCTTTTGGGCCTTTACTCTGGCCTTTGCCATTAAAATTCCCATGTGGCCCCTTCACACATGGCTCCCGGCAGCTCATGTGGAAGCGCCGACAGCAGGCAGTGTCATTCTGGCAAGTATCCTGCTTAAAATGGGTGGTTACGGTTTTTTGCGGTTTTGTCTCCCAATGGCACCCGCAGCCACCATTTACTTCATGCCCTATTTAATTGCGATTTCTCTAATATCAATTATTTTCGGCAGCTATCTTGCTTTGGGTCAAAGCGATATAAAACGCCTTATCGCATACTCCAGTGTGGGGCACATGGGTTTTGTTACACTGGGGATATTTCTTTTAAATGATGCCGGAATCAAAGGCGCTATACTGCAAATGGTAAACCACGGCATCACCACAGGCGCTCTCTTTATCCTGGTGGGTATCATCTATGAGCGGACACATAGCCGTGAGATCTCCGACAATTCAGCTTTAGGCATGATGATGCCGATATACGTCACTTTTCTGGTGATTTTTTCTCTTTCTTCTTTGGCATTTCCCGGAACCAACAGCTTTGTGGGAGAGTTCCTTGTCCTCCTGGCTTCATTTTCCAAGTATAAAGTCGTGGGCGGGCTTGCCGTTATCGGCGCTATTTTGGCGGCGGCCTACATGCTTAGGCTTGTTCAGAAGATGGTCTGGGCAGACTCGGACGGTCACATGCATCATGGTGGCACATCCCATCTGTCTGATCTCAACTTCAGAGAAACCGGCACATTGGCGTTTCTCACCATCTTCGTTTTTTGGATCGGATTGAACCCGGGGCCTTTTCTGAAAGTTATGGACACCAGCACCGCACACCTTCTCGAGCAGTTGGAGGCCGGCATTCAGGTTCTACCGGCTGGTCACGGTAAGCATCATGCACTGCTCAGTGGCGTGGGGGAGTCGATTAGACATCTACTGGCCCTTAAATAGCATTTAACAGAAAATTGCGGTTTTAGTTATAGACATCGACCTAACGCGCACAAAAAACATATAAATGGATTGAATTTCATGGCACTGTTTTTACCCGAACTGACATTGATCCTGATGGCTCTGGTTTTCTTTTTCCTTTCGCTGGGAAATATTAAGGCGTCCCGACTGCAAGCCCTGGGGATCCTATTTTCAGGAATAGCGGTACTGGTATCCGTATATTCATATGAAATGGCAGGGTCTCTGTTTTTCGATGCGTATCGTGTGGATGCATTTTCCCAGATATTCAAAATCATCATCGCCTTCGGACTTTTTATCGTGATCTACCTCGGAGACGGGCTTTATGGTATCGATAATACCCTTCGCCCGGAGTACTTTCTCTTTCTGACCTTAAGTGCTTTCGGCCTGATGTGCATGAGCAGCGCTGTTGAGCTGATAACGATCATACTCTCTCTTGAAATACACTCTTTTGCCCTTTTTATCATCATTCCCTTCCGTAAGCAGGGCGCCTACAGAAAGCCCATGGAAGCGGGAATCAAATACGTTCTATTCGGCGCTGCGGCATCCGGTATATCCCTTTACGGTATGAGCTATATTTTTGGAATGACGCACACCACCTATCTCGCCGATCTTGTTAAAATCATTCCCGGCGTCATCCTCGAAAAACCGTTGATGCTTATCGGCCTTGTCATGCTCCTTAGCGGTTTCTTTTACAAACTGGCACTTTTCCCCATGCATTTCTGGGCGCCCGACGTTTACGAAGGCGCTGCCAACGAGACTGCCGGCTTTGTCGCAACGCTCCCCAAGATCGGTGCGGTAGCATTGTTGATCCGACTGATTTCTCTGGCAGGTATGGATGCAGGCCAGTTTACCTGGGTTCTGATGTCGTTTGCCGTGCTTTCCATGACATTTGGGAACTTGTCGGCCCTGGTGCAGAACGATATCAAGCGTCTGCTGGCATACTCCAGCATCGCCCATGCCGGTTATGTAATGGTTGGTCTCCTTTGTGCCAGTGACTTCGGGTATCTTTCAGGCATTTATTATATCGCAGGATATCTGTTGATGAATCTGGCATGTTTTTTCGTTATTTACAACCTGGCCCCCCAGGGTGAAAACATTACCTTTGACGGTCTTGGCGGGCTGTATAAACGATCCCCCCTGCTGGCGTTAACGCTGGCCGTCGGCGCTTTTGGTCTGGCCGGCATTCCACCGACCATCGGTTTTACCGGCAAGCTTCTGCTCTTTACCGCAGCCATTAAAAAAGAGATGTATGCACTGGTTATTCTCGCTGTAATCAATACCGGAATCTCGATCTTTTATTATCTTAAAATGGTCAGGGCGGCTTATACCAACGTAGATTCACCGATTCCGCGTCTAAACCTCAAGTTATCAACATCCCTTCTGGGAATCTTTCTTATCGTGATTATCCTGCTGCTGGGCACCTTCCCTCAGGGATTTCTCGACTTTGCCAAGGAGGCGGTTGCCGCTGTCTTATAAATCCTGCTACGGTCCATGGTTTCGTCTTTTACGCCCTCCAATAAATTTCGCTATAACTTCTTGCCTTTCAAATCCTTGAAATCTGATTCGTTTTGTTTTAGATTACACCCGTTACCGGCGATTCTTGATCCTCAAGGCAGTTCACAGGTATTCGTGCTGGAACAGGTAGTAAAAGGAAGCATGCCCAACAGTACCTACTTTACAAAAATTATAAAAAAAGAACCAGATGATGGAAAAGAAAATTCTGCTGGCCGTGGATGATTCGCGGCATTCAAAAAATGCGATTCACTATGCTGTTATTGTATCTTCTTTTGTCAAAAATTTACTGATAGAAAGGGCGGTGCAAGGACAAGTTTATCGTTAAGCGGCAATCAAACAATATAGTCAATCAGCCATTCAACGGTGTCAACTGTGTGCCGCAATTCAGTGATAGATTGATTTAAAGAGGGATAGGGATGTTTAGCGAAAACCGCCCGTCAGATTGAAAACCATATCGGTGACAAATCTCCGAAACGACTCGTTCTGGAAGAATTGCTTGAACAGTTCAGTGTCATCCTTCAACAAGGATACGATAACACGTTCAAGCACCTTGTCATGTTCAATTCGTGCTGTCTGGGGCGTATTTTTTTTTGCATTCTGGTAGCCTTGGTCGGCTGCCACCTTTGGAGCAATATCATCTTTAATGCGTTTGGATACCGGTCCGCATCTGTGAAAAGGGTACCAAACTGTTGGTTAAATGATGCCAGGATATTGCTCAGATAGTCTATCTGAGGATCGACAATCCTGCCACCGGCGCCAATGGGGATCGGTTCAATCTCTGCGTCCTTATCATCAAGCACAATTATCATGGCTGCGGAGGTCTTTCCGCCCTGGCTCGAATGGGCCTCATCAATGAGGATAGCAAAGGTTCTTCCCCGATGCCTATCCTCGATCTCGTCGAGGATCTCCGGAAACTTCTGAATCGTGCTGATGATAATCTTCTTTCCGCTTTCGATAAATTTTCGCAAATCTTTCGAGTGCCTGGCATGCCCGACGGTTGCGCTGACTTGCGCATACTGCCTGATGGTGTTTTTAATCTGATCATCCAGGATACGGCGGTCGGTGATAACGATGATCGATTCAAACACCGCTTTGCCGTTTTTGTGGATACCGATGAGCTGATGTGCGAGCCATGCAATGGAGTTGGATTTCCCGCTTCCGGTGGAATGCTGAATAAGGTAACGCTTGCCCGCTCCGTTCCATGCCACATCCGCAAGTAGCCGGCGCACAACTTCCAATTGGTGAAATCGGGGAAAAATCTGTTTTGATATTTTCTTGTCGGTTTTGGGGTTCTTCTCTTTGACGATCTGGGCATAGTTTTCGATGATGGCGGTCAATCCCTGAGGCGTCAGCAACCGCTTCCAGAGGTAATCGGTCTTAATGCCGTAGGGATTGGGCGGATTGCCCGCACCGTCGTTCCATCCCTGATTAAAGGGCAGGAACCATGATAATTTGCCCTTGAGATCGGTGCACATTTTCACTTGAAGATCGTCCATGGCAAAATGGACCATGCATCTTCCGAACTTGAAGAGCAACTCGCGGGAGTCCCGGTCGCGGCGGTATTGCTCGATGGCGTCTTCCACCGTCTGCTTGGTCAAATTGTATTTCAGTTCAAAAGTCTCCGGGATCACCCCGAATTCAGCCAAAGCCGGTCATGCTGTTAAAAATAGTGGTCTCAAGACCCTTAAGTGGTGGAAATACCAAGGATGAACGCCTGACCCAAAGCGATATACGCAGTATGCCGGACTTACTATCCCTGTATAACGAGAAACCCCGAGACTCCCGTTCCAGGCCAGCATGATATTAATAACCAATTCATCTGGTTGAACCTTCTTTATAGCCGACAAGTGATTCAGCCCGTGTATATGGGCCATCTGATCCATCAGTCCTCAGTCGTTGGGTAACTCCAGTGTATTGAGAAACTCTCAGCAACTGCTCTTTACCTTCGGTGGAACGAACGTCCTTTTCACGGAGAACGTACTTCATTCTTCTGACTGCCCAATGCGCAGGGATTCTACCAAGCCAGGAAATTACCGACTCCTGATATTCCGGATAGGGTTTCAAGCCATCAATCATTGCCCCCTCCCTTCCCGGAAAAAGAGGCGCCAAGAGGCAAACGCTTAAATAAACAATCTGCTAATTTTATTTGAATTATAGTTTTAAAGGATATCTTCACGGGGTTATCTCTTAAATAAAAAATCAGGCCCAGAAAGGCAGATAGCGGGCAAATTTATTATACCCGATATCGAAAAGCTGAGGAGCCCGGTGATCTTTCCCAACCGCAATTCATAGTCTGGTCCCACATAAGCACTTTGGGCATTGGTTTTATCCATAATTATAGACGGGAGTCTCGATGATTCTGTCTGGGCTCCTTCTGCCTTTGATAATGCCTTGGATGTGCTCTACCGTTTCAGGGGAAAAGAACTGTTCTCCGGTCTCCCTGCATACACGTGCTGGTACATTTTCAACAATAAAAAACTTACCATCATGTTCCAGCGTGTAGGTTACTTTAGATTCTACCATTGTCTCTTTCATTTCAAATCTCCTTATATATCTTCACCTTCTGACCCGAAAATCGATCCACAATTCGGGGTCAGGTTGGTATAGGGTAATGATCTTGATAAGTGGCCGACTCGGGTAGCTGCACTGTATATGCAACGGCCTGCCGGCTTTGGTGTAGCCAAGGATGAGACAACTTGGGCCATATTTGTCGTCCGGGTAGTCTTCAATTATTTCACTTTTTCCGGCCATCGCATCCTCCAGTTCCGCCACACTTATGTCCCGAATAATACTCTGATCGACGGCATGTTTGGAGTATTCGTAATGACGTTGCTTAATCTTTTCGCAGATTTCATGAATGAGTGGCATAATGAAATAGTATCAAACCTCTAAATTGTGGTCAATTCGCCTATGCCCAACGATCTTTTCAAAAGTTGTGGTCATGATCGGATCCCTGCCTTTGTCTTTAAAAGACCTTCCAGTACCCGAAGTGTTCATTCGGGAAAATCTTCGACTGTTCCGTTTCCTCAAAAGCGAGAAACGTGTCACAGATGCGGCGTATATCTTCTTCGGAGAGTTCGCAGTTCTTTTTACCGAGATTCTTCCGCAGGGGCTTAAACCACTGGGTGGCGTCTATGAGCTGCACCTTTCCCTTTCGATGTTCGGGTTTTCGATTGGAGAGCACCCAGATATAGGTGGCAATGCCGGTATTATAGAAAAGATTGAGCGGGAGGGCGACAATAGCCTCCAGCCAGTCGTTTTCGATGATATAGCGCCGGATGTTGCTCTCGCCCTGTCCGGCATCGCCGGTGAAAAGGGAGGAGCCGTTATGTACCTCGGCGATCCGGCTGCCCAGAGGTGTTTTGTGGTTCATCTTGGAAATCATGTTGGCCAGAAAGAGCATCTGCCCGTCGCTGGAACGGGTAACCAGCGAATAGTTAAGCTCATCAATGTGATAGATCCTAAAGCGTGTGTCTCGTATCCCGTCTTTGCCTCCCATGGCCTCCAGATCCTTTTTCCAGCTTTTACCATAGGGCGGATTTGAGAGCATGAAGTCAAATTCCTGGGCGCGGAAGGCATCATTGGAAAGCGTCGAATATTCTGCCCCTCCGATGATGTGTTCGGCGTTTTCACCCTTTATTAGCATATCGGCCTTGCAGATGGCGTAGGTTTCAGGGTTGATTTCCTGGCCGTAAAGGTGGGTCTTTACCGTATTACCGCGTTCCTTAGCGAGCTTTTGGAGCGTCTCTTCGGCCACCGTGAGCATGCCGCCAGTTCCGCAGGCACCGTCATAGAGCAGGTAGGAGCCGGATTTGATATCATCGGCAACGGGCAAAAAGATCAGGTTCGCCATTAGTTTGACTGCATCACGTGGGGTCCAGTGTTCACCGGCTTCCTCATTGTTATCTTCGTTGAACTTGCGAACAAGTTCCTCGAAGATCATACCCATGGAGTGGTTGTCCATTGCCGGGTGTTTGATCGAGCCATCGCTGTTGAGGACGGGATCGGGACTTAGGTTCACCTCGGGGTCAAGGAATTTTTCGATCAACGTTCCGATAGCATCGGCCTTTGAAAGGGTAGGAATCTGGTTGCGGAATTTGAAATTTTCAAGGATGTCCTGGACATTACTTGAAAAGCCGTCGAGATAGTCCTCAAAATCCTGCCTAAGCTGCTGCAAGCTACCGCGGGATTTTAAATCCCTGAGCGTGAACCTGGAAGTATTGTAGAAGGATTGTTTGGCAGCCTCGCACATGGCAACACGTTGCTCAGTCATTTCGAGGTCATCAAACATTTTCTTGGTTTCCAAAACAGCCTGTTTTGTCGGCTCCAAAACGGCATCAAGACGACGAAGGACACACATCGGGAGAATGACGTCCGGATACTTGCCGCGCTTGAAAAGATCCCGTAGGACATCGTCGGCAATCCCCCAGATAAAGGATACGATCTTGTTGTGAGTGGTTTGATCCATTCCAGGAAATTCCTATAGTGGATTCAGGCTGCGATTTTTTGAGAATGGAAATGCTATTGGAATTTATCTAAGATTTGAATGTTCGTCAAGGAATTAAAGAGGATACTATTTGGAACCTGTATCGAAAAATCAGAAATTTTGGTCGTTTGAGAATACAGTTTGAGATCCGGTCTTGTTCGGTTTAGGTTTAAATAAGTTCAAATGGATCATAGTCGGTCGCAGATGATCCCCTTTGATCGGTCCCAGTTAGTGTCCGTATAAATTGCCTCGATTTGAAAAATTAAGAATCATTAACATCAATTCGGCACCGCGAAGCATTCCGAGGCATCCGCTTGCATCATGGATTTCGGAAAAATGCTCCACATCATCTCTGCGCACGCTCGGACCGGCCATAAGGACGGGTACGGGTTCGCCTGAGTGAATCATGGGCGTATGCTCGGGGTTGAAGGGTCGGCCGTTACAACCACCAGCAGATCTATTTCCTATTCAACGACCTGTTCCAGCGCTTTCAGCCCCCGATCCAGGCTGGAAATTTGATCTTTTTTGTAAAGCGGATCTCCGGTATGGGCGGCTTCATCAGGAACTTTGGTATGCACGTTAATAAAATCGTGAATTGTATCAGAATTAAAACAATGGGTTCGTCTTGAAAAAAGCTCTGCATGTCACTATCTGAAACGCTCTATTCAGGTATTAAATTGACTGGTGCATAATAACATCATTGCCTGAAATTGCCAGAAGCAGTCCCCGGCGATTGGTGGCTTTTGCCACCCGCAACCATCTTTCTTTGGTTAGGCCGCGTGCCAGGGTGGTGAGCAAAAAGGCACCTGTCAGTTTCTCGCCTCCTTTCATAAACATAAACTGGCGATGGTTGGTGAAAGCGAATATAAGATGTCCATTGGATAGCAGATAGTTGTATTCGCCCGAATATTGGTCGATCATTTGCGAAGTGCTGCTTAACAGGGCACTGAAAAGCTCCTCAGGCTTTGGATCAATTCTGTGATGGTCTTCCATACGGTCCCGGAGGTATTCAAACATCCTTGCCGAATCGCTGATGGCATCGTCAATGGGACTGCCGCTGGTTCTGTAGGATTCAATGGCCGGCGCCTTGCCGTTATGTGCAAAAATCCAATTGTATCCACCGAATTTCAGAACAAAAGGGTGGGCATGGCACTCGTCCACAAGTCCACTGGTCCGAAAACGGAGATGGCAAATGATAATTCTGCTTTTTACGACACGGGCCAGCCTTTGAAAGCTGTCGTGCAATTCACCTGAGTGAAAAATCCGTTCAGCCGACTTTTCAACCATGGCATGGTGTTTACGAAAAAAACCGATGCCCCAGCCATCCATGTTTTTTTTTGCCTGGACTGCAAAAATCGGCAGGAACCCAGGGGCCGAATAATCTTTTTTGGCAGAAAGGGCAAAAAGGTCACACATTTTTTTTAACGGGATAATAAGCTTTTATAAATATTTTTTTATCTGAACAATATGAACAGGTTAAAGATGGGTCCGGATATCTCATACGTCACCGGCATACAACACATCCGGACCGGCGATCACCAAAAGCTCACCCAAAGATTGCGGATCCGGTGTTATGGGGTGCCAATCGGTTCTGCTCAGCCCTTCTCTGATGGAAGTAACCATCAGAATATCTCCTAAACTTTCGGATTCCTTGAGGATCATCAGCTGTCGGAAGTTACAAAAGGCAAAGAGAAATGACTCATTGGCCAGAAAAAAGGCGTAATGCCCGGGATATTCATTTAAAAGCTCTTGGATGGCGATGCGAAGGGCAATGTAGACGCTGATATAAGGATTTTTGCGGTGCAGAAATACCATTTGATCCCTTAAATATTCGAAAATTCTGGCGGTAAAAACATCTGCTTCCAGTCGCGGCCTCCCGTCAGTTTGATAGTTTTCAATATTTTCAACAACGCCCACGTGGGCAAACAGCCATTGGTGATCCAGAAAGGGGAGCTTGAAGGGGTGGAGATGAGTGCTGTGGTACCCTCCGCTTTTGGGACAGTTCACATGCGAAATGATAATCCGGCTGTCGATGACCCGCGCAAGTCTCTGAAAGCTTTCGTGTACCTGGTCGTGCCGGAACACCTGTTCCGAGGACTTTTCGATCAAGGCTTGATCCTCGCGAAAAAAACCGATACCCCATCCGTTTATGTTTTCACTGCCCTTTTCTGCGAAGATGGGCAGATATTCATTGGGAGTATAATTATAGCCTGCCGAGATGGCCAATATGTCACACATGATTACACCGGATTCCTTTTTAGTCTTTAAATCACTTGTGTTTATTATAAAATAAGTCTATTGATTGCCAATATTAATATTACCTGGAGTATTGGAGTGATGGAGTGTTGGATATTAACTGCCATACACTGCATTACTTTCCTTCACTACAAGAGAGTCTATCCATTCCCCTTGTTCGCGTTTTTTCTCAAGGCTTTCAACAAGCTTTAGCAAACCATTTTCCAGCTTAAATGATGCGGATGAATTTGATTTATTTCATAAGTTATTTTGATATTCATTAATTAAACAATTTTATATGGTTCACAGACTGATCTGCGATAGTTTTCGGCTGTTTAATACGATCCCCATAGCCGTTCTCCTTGTAAATCTTATAGATGGTTGTCAGCCACTTGTTCGCTTCAGGATAGTAATAGATATCCGGAATGAAATTATTGCTCATCTCAATAAGAAACTGGGTAAAGATGATCCATTGGATGGCCTCATCCACCATGTTCAGCAGGGCTGAATGATACCGAAATTCAATAGTGGAACGGTACCAGTATGAGTGCAGATTCAAGCCGTGGTAGCGTGTCTTGTCATAGCGTGCATTCGTTCCCCCGTTAGCTTCGAAGCGGTTTTGAAGCGAATACCAGATATTTTTGACCTGGCATTTGTGAGCATCATCATCAGCTCCTTCACAGACATTGAGAAAGGCTATCACGTCGATTTCCATGGGCCGACAGGTTTTGGCGCTTTTACGATCTCCCGGAATAAGCAGGTAAAATTGATCCTCATATTGATGAACGATACGTACAAGCTGTTGAAGCTCTTTACATTTGTATATTTTTGGGTCAACACCGTGATGAACATGCATTCCGCAACTTGAATCAATATCAAGCCCTTCAATTGCCTGGAGAAATTGAAAAGCATTGTAAACCTGCACCAGTCCTTCAATGCCGCTTAAAATCGGGCTGATCAGTTCCGCACCATGCCTGGTGTGACCTTTGCCCCTGACGGATGAGTCCTGCTCAAAGTGCCATGTGTCCGAACCAGCACCAAGAATTATATTATAATCCCCGCAGAGATCCGTAATGTGGCGACCGTCTTTGGCACGGGATGAAATTGAATAGGGTTTAATGACGCTATTATCAACGGGTGTGATTAAATAATTCATCCCGAAAAATTCGATTTCCACACCAAAGGTGCGATCCGTAAAGTTTTGCAACATGGGGTACTTTTTCCTGAGTCGCAAAGCCATATTATTCGTTTCAGTCGTCATCAAAATTGTTCCTTAATTTTCCCAAAGAGAACCGGCAACAAAATCAAATCGTGATCAAATCTTTTACAAAAGTTGAGTCCTTTGAATCAAATTGATTCTAAAGGACCTCAGGAACCAACAATAATTCTGGCATCCGCCACCAGTACCCCGTCCGGATAAGCAAAGACAGGATTGAGATCGATTTCAATGAGTTCGGGATGGTCTTCGGATATACGCCCCATTGCCAACAGACAATCTGCCAGGGCCTGTTCATCCACCGCCGGCCGGCCGCGATAGCCGGAAAGAAGCCTGTAGCCTTTTATTTCCCGTATCATGGATAGGGCTTCTTCCTTTGTCAAAGGCGGAAGCCTGAGGCTCACATCCTGAAAAATCTCCACCATGATACCGCCAAGGCCGAAAAGAATCACCGGACCGAATTGAGGATCGCGATTCATTCCCACGATGACCTCCAGTCCGGGTGACGCCATCTTGCTTACCAGTACGCCGTCCACCCGGGCTTCGGGATTGCCGCGTTTCACAGCAGACAGCAACGCATCGTAAGCTTTTTCAACCGCTTCAGCAGAATTCAGATCGAGCTTTACCCCTCCGACATCGCTCTTATGCAAAATATCGGGGGAGCTGATTTTGAGCGCTACCGGGAACCCTTGTTCCTGAGCAATCTTAACGGCATGGGCCCGGCTGTCCGCCAACGCAAACTCGGTACAGGGCAGGCCGTGTTCGGCGATTCGCGAAAAGGCCTGATGAAGCGGCAGTTGGCGGCCGGCCGCCGGAACGGTTAGCGTCGGTTTCTGGGGTGGATCCAGCGTCTTGCGCTCAAGTACCCGTGCCAGCGCCTTTATACCGCGTTCCGGAGTGGGGAAAACCGGGATTCCTTTAAGGTGCATGCGTTCACGTTCGTAACGTTCGACATCCGCCCCCCCATAAAAGATAATCAGCTCATTGGCACCGGGTGTTACAACACGGGAGGCATCTTCTACGGGATCTCCGAAAATCACCCCCAGGGTGTCATAGTGCTTTCGGGTGACCTCAATGACATCACCGAACATCCGGGCAGTGGCATCCCCGGTAAGATCAATGGGGTTGGCCTTGATGGCATGGGCCGGGATGATCGGCGTTATGGCCTCCACCAATTCCTTAGGCAGCGGTGATACGTCTAAACCTTCTTGTTCGGCCTGATCCGTTGCCAGAATAGCAGCACCTCCGGATGTGGTGATAAAAAGAATACGATTCCCCTTGGGTGGATTAAGGTAGGCCAGGGCCTTGGCGTAGTCATAAAATTCCTCTGCCGTATAGGCCCTGCAAATGCCATATTTCTTAAAAAGGGCTTCATAAATGGCATCAGCACCGGCCAAAGCCTTGGTATGGGACTCGGCGGCCACCTTTCCTTTCGGTGTACGGCCGGACTTTAGAACCACAAGGGGCTTTTGAAGCTGTTCCACCGCCTGAATGAACCGTTCGGGACGTTTGATCCCTTCGATATATGCAGCAATGACTTCGGTGTTGGGGTCCTGATTGAAATAGGCAATAAGGTCGGTTTCATCGACGTCGGCCCGATTGCCCATGCTGACGAAGCTTGAAGTCCCGAGTTTATCCTCGGACAACCAGTCCATCATGGCAGCTCCGACCGTGCCGCTCTGGGAGATAAGCGCGATCTTACCCCGGTAAGTCAGCAGCGGCCAGGACGCACACAGGGGATGATGAGGATTGTTTACGCCCTGGCAGTTGGGCCCGATGACACGAACGCCGAATTTTTTCGCCGCCTCAACGACCTGATTCTGAAGCTGTTCGCCTTCCTCACCGGCCTCACTGAAGCCGCCGGTAATGATCACCGCGCCCTTCACGCCGGCCTCACCGCATTCTTGAACCGCCTGTGGTACAAATCGAGCCGGAATAATGATAACAGCCAGGTCCGGCGGTTCTGCAATATCCTTGACGCTCTTATGACAGGCTCGGTCAAGAATGACTTCAGCCTTGGGGTTGATGGGATAAACGGTTCCCTCAAATCCGCTGTCGATAATGTTTTTCAGAATTTCGTAACCGATTTTGTCCGGATTTGTCGATGCACCGATAACGGCTACGCTTTTGGGTCTAAGAACGGCATCCAACTGGCGAATGGGATCCGTCACTGCCATGGTCTCCCTCCTTTATTCGGAAAGATTTGTAATTATTAGCTCTTTTGAAATTTAAATGTGTTAACCAACTATTTTTAATATCGAATGTCGAATAACGATTGCAGAATTATGATGCTTTTTCAGCCTTTTTTGCTACGCGACTGTTGAATTTCTCGGCATTGATGATAAAACGATAATGCGTGGCTTCACCGATCTTGTCCACCTCGTCAAACCCTTCCACCTCAAACGTCAGTTTGGGGCCGTCCACTTCCGTTAACTTGGCATTGTAACGAACCTTCATCCCCAAAGGCGTAGCAGCCATGTGTTTGAATTTCATGCCGGTTCCAACGGTTTGTTCCCCTTCTCCGAGATAGGGAAGAACCAGGTCCGCACAAACCTCTTCGATATGCCCAACCATGGCCCTGGTGGCGTAAACGTTCGGCACATGAGGATATACTTTTTGTGCAGACATGTCTTCGGTGGTTTCTCGTTCCATTTCATGGGTGATGCCGGCTTTCAGTACCTTGGTCATGGTTCATCCTCCATTATATTGACTGTTAATTTTATGAGTAAGACATTAAAATAATAAATAATATTCCAACATATCAGCATAAGTCAACCAACATTTTATCAGAATTTCGAATGAAAACGGATTTTATAAAATCTTCGGGCGTTATCCGCCGTCATTGCCGCCGTATGATCATAGGTACTTTCAAGGAGTGTTGAAAGCAATATAACGACTTTCTCCAGGAAAGCAGGCTCATTTCTGGGCTGATCCGTGTGTGGAGACAGCGCCGGGCTGTCGGTTTCGGTCAGAATAAGGTCCGGCGGGATTTTTTTAACGATCTTTTGAAGTTCAGGGTCGATAAAAAGCAGGCTTGAAAATGAAAGATAATGTCCGTGTTCAACAATTTTTCGAGCATCCTGCATGGACCCGGCAAAGCAGTGAAACATGACAGGGACCCGACTTCGGGAAACAATTTCCAGAGCCGCAGCTTCGGCTTTTCTGGCATGAATGACCAGCGGGAGGTCCCATTTCTCAGCCCGTGACCGTGCTTCTTCGAGAACCCGCAACTGTTTCTGCCGTTTTTTGCGGTCATGGACATGATGAAAGTCCGGACCGACTTCACCCACACCAATAATCTCAGCCCGAACACGCTCGACGGCATCCCAAAGCCGGTTTCGTACGCTGTCATCGAGTTCCGCGGCTTTCCTTGGATGAATGCCGGCGGTTACATGGATGAGACCCGGATACCGGCGCCGAATATCCAAGCTTTTTTCAAGGCTTTGAAGATCAACAGCGGAAATAACGACCCCTGAAAGATGTTTTTCAGCACGCCGAATAACCTCGTCAAGGTCATGTTCGAATTTGTCTGAGTAGAGATGGCAGTGGGCATCGATCACGGGATTTCAACTCCGGATTCCGCTACTATCCCGAAAAGGGTTTCACGCAGATGGGGATGCCCTATGAGCTGCTCTCCGCTTCCGGACAGGGTTATTCTACCTTCTTCAAGCAGAAACGACTTGGTCGCCACCCTGAGGATTCTGCGAACATGCTGACCGGCCAAAAACAAGGTGACACCATATCTGCGGATCTGTCTAAAGGTATTGCAAAGCCGGTTCACATCCCTCGGCGCCAGCCCCAAAAATGGATCGTCCAAAAGAATGAGGCGGGGATCACTCATTAGACCCCGAGCAATCGTCAGCATTCTTTTCTGGCCACCACTTAAAGTTCCGGCCATTTTTCGGCGTTTCTCGGCAAGTACAGGAAAGATTTCAAAAACAAATTCAAGCCGGTCCTGTTTTTTTTCTCTGGCCACGTAGGCACCGATGTCCAGGTTCTCCGACACACTCATGAAGGGAAAGACATTCATTCCCTCGGGCACATAAACCAAACCGCGGCGGACCACATCATATACCGGAAGCGTTTGTATCTCCTCATGTTGATAATGGATCACCCCCTTTATCGGACGCAGAATGCCGGCGATGGCTTTCATTAATGTGGTCTTTCCCGAACCGTTAACGCCAACAACTGAAATGATTTGATTCGCACATACCGATAGATTGATCTGCTTCAGCACCTGAATGTCGCCGTAATGAACATTCAGATTACAGACCTTCAAAAGTGGTTTTTGGATCTCCATAATTAACCTCGGGTTTCAGGGATCAGGGACCAATTTTTTATTATCAGTTTCCTGAGACCCAATCATCTTCCTCATCCTGGTGTCTCAATCCCAGATAAGCCTGAAGAACGTCCCGGTTTCTCATGACCATATGGGGCGGACCTTCCGCAACTTTTTCTCCGTGGTCGAGTGCCAGCAAACGATCGGAAACCTTAAGACTCAAATTTAAAAAATGATCTATGATCAGCAGGGTTACCCCTCGCTTTCGAACCCTGTTTATCAGTTCTATGGCCTGTTTCACCAAAACCGGACTGAATCCTGCCGCCACTTCATCCAAAAGGAGTAGTTTCGGGCGTGTTGCCAGAGCCCGGGCCATATCCAGACGTCGCTGTTCACTGAGTGTCAGCTGATCGGCCATGGTTTCGGCTTTATGTGCGATGCCGACAATCTCCAATAGCTCATGCGCCATCTCTCTGTCTTCAGGGCGGGTATGAAGAGAAAATTCTTTGCCAAAAATATGCCCCACCAATACATTATCCAGAGTGCTCATGCGACCAAATGGCCTGGAAGATTGAAATGTTCTGCTGATGCCCAAACGACAGATCGCATGCGGTTTAAGATCCGTGATATCGATGCCCTGGAACAGAATTTTACCGCTGGTGGGCCTGAATCGGCCACAGATTAAATTAAACAGCGTTGTTTTACCGGCGCCGTTGGGACCCACCAAGCCGACAATCTCTCCTTCGCTAACTGAAAAATCAATATTGGTCAGGGCGCAAAAATTGTTAAATGTTTTATGTAACGATTTTAATTGTAACAGTACCACTATGTCTTCCGCAACCTCCCCCAGAATCCGTTCGGGATGAAAAGCACCGTCAGAATCAACACGGCACCGTAAAGAAACTCGTGACCCGCCGGAAGAAGGGGGTGAAAAATAAACTGATCCATAGGATAAAGAACCAAGGCCGCAACAGCAGGTCCGAGAATGGTAAACCGTCCGCCGCAAATGGCGAAGATCATGGGAACGGCGGAAAAATGAAGGCTATAGACCAGTCCGGGCTCGATATAACGGACAAGATGTGCGTAACATGCGCCACTGACGCCGGTAAAAAAGGCGCTCATCAAAAGAGATAATAATCGATAGCGGTTTACATTGATCCCCAAAGATTCTGCCGCAAATTCCTCCTCGCGAATTGCCTGGAGTGCCAGTCCCATGTTGGATCGAAATACAAAGGCTACAATACCCAGCAAAATCACAAAATAAGCAAATACCAGGTAATAAGAATGGATAATACTGGACCCGAAATCCATATGCCATCTCCCCATATGAAGCGAAGGAAGTCCGGAT
This sequence comes from Desulfobacterales bacterium, assembly GCA_046484425.1. Taxonomy (GTDB): domain Bacteria; phylum Desulfobacterota; class Desulfobacteria; order Desulfobacterales; family UBA11574; genus UBA11574. The sequence goes on from JAWOIY010000111.1 coordinate 17,160, forward strand.
ATGCCGACCAGTCCGAGAGATCCCCGGGTCACCGTGTCCCAGTTGTCCGTTATCACTTTAGGGATTTCGACAAATGCCAGGGTTGCCAGAGCAAAATAGGCACCTCTCAAACGCAGGCAAATCAGCCCCATCATCAGTCCCAAGCCTATTGCGAATAAACCGGAAATGGGGATGGTAACCCATGGTGACAGACCTTGCTCGAGACTGAGTAAAGCTGAGCCATAGGCGCCTATTCCAAAAAAGGCGGCGTGACCAAGGGACATGGAACCGCTGACACCTGAAAGATTCCAGGCCAGTGCCAAAGAGGCCAGAAGTAGGGCATAGGTAAAGACTTGCAGGATATAATCGCTGGATTGAACCAGTAGCGGCAGCGCGACGAGCAGCAAGAACCCCAGAAAAAGACCTGCCCGATCGGCTGTAAAACGCCTTTTATCGTCATACTGAAACGTTTTTATGGATGTAGATTGAATCATTAAATCTATTATCCTTCTCCCTTGCCCCAAATGCCGTGTGGTCTGAACGCCAAAAGGGTAAGGAGCAAAACCGCACTGACCATTTCCCGCCAGCTGGCACCGCACAGGACAACGGTAAAAGACTCCGCCAGCCCGAGAGTCCAGCCTGCAAGAATAATAGTGCTGAGCCGACCGACCCCTGCAAAAATGGTAATGGTGATCGCAATCAGAGTGACTTCATGACCCGCAGACGGATACAGGTAGTGGATGCAACCATAAAGAGGACCGGCCAGCCCGATAAGAACTGCACCGAAACAGAAAGCGAGAGTTCCCATAGCTGTCACATTGATACCTGCCAGTGCGGCGGAATCTTTGTCCTGAATGGTGGCCCTCATCGCCTTCCCAAGATAGGTTCGATACATCAGCACATAAAGTGTTCCGATGATAACCAGAGATAACAAGAGAAGGGTGAGCTGCCCGTAGCTGACGTAAAAGCCGGGCACGCGAAATCCTTGATTCAAAATCGGGATCCCAATGAGCCGGTAATTTCCGGAAAAGGCGAACAGCATGCTGTTTTGGATCAAAATGGCCACACCAAAGCTGAGCACAATGGAATTCAGTTCAATGGGGTTACGAAGACGGGAAAACAGGCGCTGAAGTCCCAGGCAAACAGGCAGCATCACCAGAATGGTGACAGGGAATGTTAAAACAAAAGGAAATCCCCACACTTTCCACAACCCGTATGCCACATATCCGGCCAGAACCAGCAAATCGCCGTGGGACAGATTAAAATTTCGGGTGGTGCCGAAGATCAGGGCAAAACCAAGGGCGATGAGTGTATAGAAAGACCCCAGAGAGAAACCGGAAACAAGAATGGTCGTCCACATGTTTTTACGAATCTGTATTCATATGATTGCGCGTTTTTTTATTTTAATACGTTTAACTCGGCAATTTATCTTTGATCCCATGACGGCATTGGATATACCGGCTGTCCCTCGGACCGATCCGGTGGATAGACCACCACAAATTTTCCTTTCTGAATCTGAACGACCACATGGCGATAATTTATCGGATCTCCGGCGGTATCAAATTGAAGATGCTCCATGGGCAGCACCATATCCAGTTTGGTCAGAGCGTGTCGAATATTTTCGCCGTTCAGGGTTTGACCTGTATTTATAACGTTTTGCATCGCCGCAATAAGAACTTTGGCGGATGTGTAACCGTGCATACTGGTGGTATTCGGATACTGGGTGAACATCTTTCGAAAATTATGGACAAAAGACGCAGAGGCTTCCTCCGTACCCGGTACGGTAATCCCCGGATGCCAGGCACAGGTACTGTAAAGATAGTCGGCGTCATTTCCCAAAGCGTCAATAAAGCTTTCATACGCAATACCGAAAGGGCCGATATATGCCTTGGGGGTCATTTTATTCTCTTTAAGCTGTCTTATGAAAAGGATGTGATCCGGTGTAAAACCGCCGGAAACGATCACATCGATGTTCATGCCGGCCAGCTTGGCAATCAGTGGTGTAAAATCGGGTGTACCGGGACGAAATTTATCAAACAGCCGGACCGTGAGTCCGCGTTCATTGAGACAGCTCTCCAGATCCATCGCCAGTTCGGTGGAACCTGGGGTGGCGGCATAAAGAATGGCCAAACGTTGAGGCTTGATCTGTTCGGCAAGGATACCGCAAAGGGGTTCGACAAACCCCTGAAGCCTCGAAACCCTGAACAGGTAAGAGTTTTTGTACTGTGTCAATTCTTTTTGGAGACTGGCACTGGCAACATAGGGAACCTTGTATTTTTGGGTGACGGCGGCTATGGGGCCCACCAATGAATCAACATAGCCACCGGTAATGGCCGCCACTTTTTCCCAGGAGCACAATTCTTCGGCTCTGGAGATGGCCACATCGGGCCGGCTCTGGTCATCGCGTGAAACGATCTTTATCTGCATTCCGCCGATACCCCCGGCTGCGTTGGCTTCGGCCACGGCGACCTCAATCCCCTGATGGATCTCAATGCCGTTTTTTGCGAACCTTCCGGAAAGGGGATTAATTTCGCCGAGTTTGATGGTACCGGCAGGACTTGTTTCGGTCTGGAAAAATAGAAATGAACCGCAGAAAAAAATAAGCAAGCACTGATAAAGTGAGAAAAAAAAGTTTTGATGATTTTTCACTATCTTTTTCACTTATCTTTCGACATTCAATATTTAAATATAATCAAGGCTCGAGGTGTTTTTATCTATTAGATCGCTCCATGGATAATGCTTTTTTTCAAACCGTGTAAACTCGTGGTTAAAGGATCGTAAAGAAAAAACAGAATTCAATATAAAAACAACGGGTTCGTCTTGAAATGAAAAAAATTTCTTAATGTCGAAATGTGTAAGTGTTCGTCTGTTCTTTCTAACGATCCCTAAACCACTCAAACAGTACACGCTTTTCAAAAAAGATAATCCATTTCGCTTTCCAAGTTGTAGTCTCCGAGCCAGAGGCTGATAAATGTATTTACAATAAAAATACACTGCCCCCTGATCTACGACAGCATCACCGTAGAACCCACACTGTTGAGCACAAAGCTTTCGGGAAATTCTTTTTGAAAACGATGAACGGCTTTCCATCCGGTACAGTGCATCGGCATCAGCACATTTGGATCAATCTTTTTTAACGCCTGAACCGTCGGATCATGTATCTTTTCGAAAAACGGTCCGGACAGGTGAAATCCTCCCAGGACCGCGTGGATTTTCTGCTCTCCGGTGGTTTTTTGCGCAAACATCAGTGTATTGACAATCCCGGCATGTGCACACCCGGAAACCACCACCAGTCCTTTTCCCTTGAGTTTCATGACAATGGCCTGGTCGTCAATAATCGGATCTTGAACGAGTTCTCCGTTTCTTTCAATGAGGGCATTGGGCATTCCTTTCTCGAAAGGGGTGGTTCTTTCCACTTCTCCGGTGACCATGATCATATCGTCCGCAATGCAAACCGGTGTTTTGCTTTCAATGATATCAACATTTTTCCGCCTCAACTCATCCTTTATAAGGGTTTGGGGCCAAATGTTTTTTGATCCGTCAGGCTGGCGGGTATAGCGGGGGTATTCAAAGGCTCCGGGATGCACCACCAGTGGAATGGTGCGGGAAATTTTATCGAGAATCCCGTGCAAAGAGCCGGTATGATCCATATGCCCGTGACTCAGGACAATCGCCTCTATGTCTTCAATGTTCAATCCCAGTTGTTCTATATTATGGAGCACGCCGATTTTTGTGTATCCCGTGTCCAAAAGGATGGCGTGTTTATCTTCCCCCTGATAAACCGTAACCAGCAAAGAGAGTCCGTGTTCGGCAATAAACGTGTCGGCTTTAACTTTTCCCTCCTTTGCCAAAGGAGGGCGTTTTATTACATCAGTGCTTGGTAGTAAAACATCTACATAATTGTCGATAAGCGTGGTAATTTCAACACGATCCACCGTTTTTAACGAAACATCTGCATGTTCATTCATGGTCTTTCCTCCATTGGTTGCTCATTACCTCCATTCGATGCTGATGGTTGTTCACAAAAATCCCATGTTACGGATAACGATCGAAAGAAAACCCGACTTAGTGTTTATGGCAAAAAAATAAGCATGTAAAGAGATTTATTGAATCTATAAATCCATGGTTTCGAGAAAGGTTGCCGCACCAAATAAAACCCCCCCTCACTTTGGAGGGTGAGGGGGGGAGAATTATTAGTTCATACTGCGAACCATCTATTTATAATTTATTTCGATGGACGCAGATGGCGGCGCAGGAGCTTGCCGGTGGGTGTACGCGGCAGTTCCTTCCTGTACTCGATTTCTCTGGGGAGCTTGTAAATGGCGATGTGTTCCTTCAAGAATTCTTTGAGTTGTTCGAAGAATTCGTCACTGCCTTCGTGACCTGGTTTCAGCACCACAAAAGCTTTGGTAATCTGACCTTTTTCAGGATCCGGAATACCCACAACGCCGGCTTCGGCAACGGCCGGATGCTTTTCAATGGCTTCTTCCACTTCGGCAGGACCGATACGGTAGCCGGAACTCTTGATCATGTCGTCTTCGCGGGAAACAAAGAAGATGTTGCCGTCTTCCTTCATATAGACGGCATCGCCCATTTGGTTCCAGCCGTTGATCACACCCTTTTTCTGAGACTTGATCAGGCGTTCATTATCCACATACGGTTTCCAGTACAGGCTTCCCGAGGGGCCCTTGAGGATCATGCTGCCAACTTCACCCGGTTTACAGTCTTCCCAATCCGGATTGACAACCCGCACTTTTACGCCGGGCAGGGCTTTTCCGATGGAGTTTGGAACCGGTTCCTTGTTCATGGAGTTGGAGGTCACCAGGTGGAGCATTTCGGTGCCGCCCAGACCTTCCCATATGGGCTTTCCGGTCAATTTTTGCCAGGCTTCCAAAGTCTCGGCGCCCAGGGCATCGCCGCCGGAAGTATACATGCGGACGGAGCTGACGTCATAGTCCTTGAATTTGGGGAACTTCATCAATCCTCTGTAAGCGGTGGGAAGCCCGGTGAGTATGGTAATTTTGTGCTTCTGGATCAGTTCCATCATATCCGCCGGTGTGAACTTTGGAATCAGGGATATGGCGGCGCCCCCTTCAAAAGGCATGAGTGTAAATGTACCGAATCCGGCGGCGAATGATACGGGCGCCGCTCCGCCCAGGCAATCTCCGGGTTTCATTTTGTACACATGTTTGTTGACCACCCGTGTCTCAATGACCACGGGACGCACAAAATGGACACACCCTTTGGGCATGCCGGTGGTGCCTGAAGTATAGAGCATAATCCCGATGTCGTCACCTTTGAGCATGGTGGCTTTCAGATCAGCAGAACCGGCAGCCAGCATCTCTTCATAGACCATGTTTCCGGCGGCCTTGACTTCATCGGCTTTGCCGCCGATGGTGATGACTTTGGTCCCAAATTGAAAATTGGGTTTGGCCTGCTCCACCGGGGGCATCAGCGGGGCGTTGACGATAAAAAATTTCATTTCGGCATTATTGGCCACAAACGCCACTTCTTCACCGGACCACAGCGGCGATGTCGGCACTGGAATGGCACCGATTTTTTCAATGGCAAAGATTGCCACCAGGGCCTGAATGGAGTTTACCAGACGAATCCCAACACGATCCTGGACTCCAACCCCGGCCTTTTTGAGACTGTTACCGAATTTGTTCACCATCTCCTGGAGCTGGGCATAGGTGACGACCTGGTCCATGAACTTGATGGCGGGATTTCCGCCCCTGCCTTCACGAACATGACGGTCAAGCAAAAAGTCGGTAAGATTCAATTCATCCGGCGTATCCGCAAACTCTTCTGGAACCAAATATTCCGGCCACAAATCTTTTGGCGGCAGCATTTTTTCCGGTATTTTACCCATAGCAAAAACCTCCCCTAATTTGATTGTTGTCTGATTAATGTAACATGTGCCTATTTTTCAATACCCGAGGGTATATCCCTTTTTCTATGAATTCACCTCCTTTCCAAAAAAATGTCGGGACCGATTGAAAATGTTTCATGGCTTTACAGCCGGCTGAAAACGGATTGAATATCGTTTTGAAAAGCAATTAAACAGTTGCGTATAAAATATCCATAAATAAATTGCAAGGTAAAAAAACATATGTTTTAGGCCCTTTTTTCCGGTACAAAGCCTGAGGAAAATATTAAGCCGGACAGTAAATATTTTAAGATAATTTATACCGTATAAAGTACATCAGTATATCTGTTAATCTACATGTTGTATATTTCTCGGCATAAAATGCTATTGAAAAAACGTTTGAACGATTCTGTTCGATATTCCTTCAGCCACTGTGTGTTTTAAGGAAGTAAAATTATAAACCCTTGTCATCCGTGCCTAAACCGGAGAATCTTAGAATTTTTTGAATAAAATTCATTTTTTACTCTTGACAAAATTTCTAAACAATTTTAAAAAATACTTTACACTGAATCAGATTCAATTATTGATTTTGTGGATAACTCAACCCAAATATTGCATTCGCTGAATTTAATTCAATCGAAATACAATAATTCACCCAATATTTCATTTTTTCAATTTTTTGTAAACGGTTTCAAATCTGTTTTTCATTGAACTTCCCAAAGGAGGTGATGTCTGATTTTGTTGCTTTCTGCGCTCAGCGGAAAGAAAAACGACCGAACAAGACGTTTTAATAAAACATTGGATCGGCTACAGACGCGACCATAATCCGCCGACACAAAAAGGTCGTTTTAGTCATCGCTGTCTTAAGCCGGATTTCAACTGGAAAGGAGGTGATAAGTGCCAGTTAGGAGGAATTATTGCCGATCCTCTGATACTGAGAACGATTCTGGATAAATTCTTAAGTGGAATTTAAACTATTTTTGGAGGTAAAATATGGCAGAAAAGAGAGATATTGAAATAAACAGCCGGGCCGACACCATCAAGCTCATGGATATGGATGTCAGACCCTACCCGGTCACGCCGCCGCCGACCTACGATCAGGTAAAACCGGTGTATGAAAAACGGAAGGCGCTGGAATTCTGCGACTGGGCTGAGAAAAACCTCAAATTCGAAAAAAGGTACGGCAAAGATGAGTCTCTGGCACATCTCAGAGTCCTGGATATCGGCCTCTGGCGGCTGGGACACAAGTTTGCCACGTCTCTGTTCGGAGAAGCCGGTGCCGAGTGCGTTTCCATAGAACCGCCCGGCGGCGATCCTTTGAGGAAACTGACGCCTTTCGGCCGTGAAGAGTATTTGCTGGAAAATCGTGATACCGGTGAAAAGTGTGGTATGGAGTTCGTCGCCGAGACGGTGAACACGCACTGCATCACCCTGGATGTGGAGACCGCGGACGGCCAGGAAATTTTCAAAAAAATGGCGTCTAACGTGGATGTGTTGATCGACGGGATGCCCCCCGGATACATGGACAACCTGGGTATCGGCTACCGGCAGCTCAAGGAGGCCAATCCCAAGATGATCTATGTCTGGATCGGGATGCTCGGCCAATGGGGACCCTGGAAGGACAAGCAATCCAAGTTCGGCCAGTGGGAACTGGAGCCTTTTGCCAGTTGCGCCAATTCATGGGTCCACAACACGGGCCTGGCCCAGGACCTTCTTCCCAGAGGCAAGGGCGGCGACCCAACCCGTTCGGGTGTCTGGCTGGCCGACTATGTGGCCGGCGCACAGGCATTTCTGAATGCCAATGCCGCCCTATACTGGAGAGACGAATTGGGCAACACCGGCCAGATGATCGAGGTCACCGGCGCCGAAACGCTGCTGGACATCATCGACTTTGATATCACCTGGTACGGGTTCAATGCCAGCATCAAGGGTCGATCCGGCGGCTGGGACCCCAACCTGAACCAGTATGCCTGGAACCCCTGCAAGGACGGCTACATGATGATCGGCGGACAGACCGACAAGCTGTGGTACAACATCGGTTTTTGTCTGGAGCGCGATTACCACCAGTTCGGCCGGCTGATCCACGAAGATCCTTTCCTCAAGGAGGTGGGGGCCAGGAACGCCCTGCACGCTTTGATCAAGACCTATTCCGTGACCACCCGCTGGCTCAGAGACCAATGCAGGGTCGAGGCTGAAGCCAAGCTGCTCGAGTACCAGCTTGCAGCAGGACCGGTCATGTTTATCGATGAGGTTGCTGAGTTTCCGCACTTCAAATACCGTCCCTGGCAATACGTCCAGGAGACTGACTACGGCCCACTGCTGATCGCGTCGAGCCCGGCGTCCTATCAGGTCTATGCGCCGTTCCGGTGTAAATGGATGGGCAGGGATCTCGGATTTGACAACTATGAAATTTACATGAAATGGTGTGGAATGAATCAGACCACGGTGAATGAACTAAAACAGAAGGGGGTGATATAATGGCAAAAGACCCAAGAGTAACACGCATAGAAGACCTGCCAGGCCCCAAAAGTCAGGGCGAAATGGACGAGATGAAGATGCCCTACGAGGAGTACTGCAAGAATGCCTTTGACGTGGGCAATGAACACACCAAACCCGAGGCGCTCAAAGGCATCAAGTGGTTGAGTTGCACCATGTATATCTTCACGCCCCATTCTGTTGCCAACCTTGCCGAACACGGCGCAAAGGTGGTTAAGATCGAGATGCCCAGGATGGGAGATGCCATGCGGCACACCTCTCCGTTTAACGAGTGCTATCTGTATCCGCTACATGATACCCGGCCCATGACCGGAACCGGTCTCGGGTTCACCAACGCCAACCCCAACAAGTACTTTCTTACCATGGACTACCACATCCCCGAGATGGTGGAGGTCTTTTACGGGCTGGTGAAAAAGTTCGACGGCCTCACCGAGCTGTATCGGCCGGGAACCCTGGACAAGTGGAAGATGAGTTACCGGTACCTGTCTGAAATCAACCCCCGGTTCATCTATGTCTGGGGCGGCGGTTTCGGCTACGGACCCAAGATTTTCGGAGGTTCCTACGACATCCTGGGCCAGGCCCACGCCGGATTAGCTTCCATAACCGGTATGCACGATTACATGGGCGGGCACTGCACCAAGCAGACCAACTGGGTCATTGACTGGCAATCCGGAAACATCATCACCTGTTCGATTCTGGCAGCCATTCATCATCGCAGAAAGACCGGCCTGGGCACCATGATCGAATTCTCCCAGGTACAGGTTCCCACCCGGATGCTCGGACACACATTGCCCATGTATGGCAAGTTCGGTATCGTGCGACAGCGCTGGGGGAACTGGGATACCCAGCTCTGCGCCCACGGCATCATCCTGTGCGGCAAGTCCGATTTTCCGGATGCCGACAACCCGCAGGACAAGTTCTGTGCGCGCTATGTCATGGTCAGCGCCTTCCAGGATGCGGACTTCAAGGAGCTGTGCGCCATTACCGGCAATAATAAGCTTTATGAGAAGTATAAATCTCATAATCAACGCTGCGAAGGCGAAGCCCAGGTGGAAATCTACACTGCGCTTGAAAAATGGGCCGAAGACAAAACCCGGTCCCAAGTTGCCAAGATCCTTCAAGATGCCGGAATTCTGGCTGAACCGGTTCGCAACGACCGCGAGGTTTACGAGAGCCCGCATTACAGGGAAAGAGGCACGGTAAGATGGCTGGACGATCCCCTGTTCGGCGATATGCTGCTCCACTGCGGTTATAGCTGCGGTTTGATGGAAAAAACCCCGAGAAGGATTAACTGGCACTGGCGCCCGGTTGGTGCGGACAATAAAAAAGTCTACCAAGACTGGCTCGGTGTACCGCTTAGCAAGATTCAGGAGTGGTATGACAAGGCCTGGATATAAAAAAGGAGGTGGTACAAGTGTGTGATATAATTTGGTGCAAAAAACAAGTGGATGGAAAAGATTGTGACACCATCAACTACCTCGACCCATACTATTTCTGGAACTGGGAAGGCACGATCTCTTGTGCCGAGTGCGGTACGGTGTACTACATCTACATGATTAACGGCTTCATGTACAAGGGGCCCGAGGAAAGACCCGGCGAGAAGGCCGACATTATGCCGCTGTATGCGGATAAGCCGTATGACGGCTATTCCAATTACAGACCCGGTGTCGAGGGCCGCACCCGGCCGTACCAGTGCATGCCGAGGTCCTGGTTGACGGGTACCGCCGACATGGTCAAGTTCAGCATTCGGGGCCGACCCGTACGCGGATGGCGTCCACAACCGCCGTCGGCAGGACTGGCCGGACAGTTCCCTTATAACTGGGATATTCAGAAACTGACGCCCGAGGTATGGGAAGAGTATCAGCAGAAACTTGCCAAGGGTGAAGTCAAGGACTGGTAAAAAAGAAAGGAGTGTCATATGGCAGAATTAACACCTGAAGAATTTCTGGATGAAATAATGATTCCGGAAAAACAGAGTGACCATATATGCTGGAATTGCACCGGTTTGAAGCCGGTTCTCAAGGGCTCCAAGTTTCCGCCCGCAGACATTATCGGCTGGTGCAAGAAGATCCACTGGCCCCATTACTGGTGTTTAGCAGACTTCAACGTGGTCAAGAAATGCTATGCCTTTGAAGACAGAAAGAAGAAGAAGTAGCATGGAAGAAAATGTAATAAAGGAACTCGATACCCTCAAGGGGATGCTGAACAATTGGAAAAGAGGTTTCTTAAGTTGGGCATCCCCTGACGGGGATAACGAATATGTGCTGTTGGAATTTACCGAAGAAATTAATTCGCAGCTTTATCCCTATGTCACAAGATTGCTTGAGGCGCAACATCTCAGCCAGTCCGAGGCCAGAGAGTTCATGGATTATTGTTACAGCCAGGTTGAAGATCTTCGCGACCAGTTGAATAAAGTGGAGACCAACGAAAGTAAAAAGGAGGTTTGATATGCCTGAAAAATGTCGTGTGGGTATCTGCGGCTTTGATCCCATGCTTGTCAAAGGATATATCGCTCAGAACATGAGAGCCATTTGGTGGCACATATCCGATGAGCTTTATGAGGAGTTTGACATGAAGCCGGGGATGAAGGTTTCCGGCAAGCTGCTCAAAATCATCTCCGGCAAAACCGGAAAAGAGGAAGGAGCTCCCAATGAAGCTTTTGAGTGGGAGACCAGCAAGGAAACCGGCCTTGTCGTTCTGGTTCCGGCTGATGTTGTCAAAAAACACAAGCTCACGGGATTTCATTTCGCTGAACTGCTTATCGAGAAGATTGATGGCAAAGCAGTTTACCCCGGCAAAGAAGTGCAGAGTAAGAAGTGGTGGCCGGATAATAAGCTGAAACTGGATTTTACCATTGACTACATCGGGTAGCCATCATTAACCCATAACAAAACATCCTCTTCCCTGCTTGCAGAGGAGAGGCCAAATCGAAATAAGAATCCCCCTTTTCGGTTTGCCCGGAGAGGGGGATTCTTTTTGCAAATAGACTTGTTATTTTTTCCTTTATGTAATATTAATTTAAGTTTTGGGGGTTGAGAATATACACAGACTTAACAATTAATAATTATTTATTAATTGTTAATTGTTATTGTAGATTAAATATGGCAAAAGGCGATGATATTCAGGAGAGGCTTATTGATTTTGCAGTGAGCATTATTCAACTTACCACGAAATTACCGAAATCCTCAGCTGGAAAACATATCGCTGGTCAAATTTTACGTAGCGGGACTTCTCCTGCGCCTAATTATGCTGAGGCTCGTTCAGCAGAAAGTTCGAAAGATTTTATACATAAGTTAAAGATCGTTTTAAAGGAGCTAAATGAAACAGCAGTTTGGCTGCAAATTATCATACGAAGCAAAGTGCTGCCACTTGAAGAGTGTATTGAATTGCAGAAAGAGTGTGGTGAACTTTGTAGAATCATAGGTGCAAGCGTGAAGACTTCTCAAAGACGCAGGAAAAAAATAAACAATAACTAACAATTAACAATTAATTGCCAAAGATCGAAAATTATTCAAGTTGGGTAAGAGTCTGCTATGGTGGTGTTTGAATTTTTTCGATCGAAGATCTCAAGACGCAAATAAAAGTAATTAATAAATAATTATTAACAATTAAGAAGGTTTACAAAGGAAACAAAATGACCAAGAAAGCAAAAGATGAGAATAAGCAGGCGCTCGGTCAAGAGACACAACCACTGATTGAAGATGAAATGTATCCCGAAGAAGAGCCGGATCACCCGGGATGGCTGTCTATTGCGGAAATTATGAAGATATCGGATCCTGTCTTTGAAAAGAGCCGGTTTCTCATCGGGTATCACCATTCCAGCAATGTCTATGTGCTGGTTGGTGATTATCTCACCATCGTGGATCCGGGGAATGATTATACCATTTTTAATGAACTTGAAAAATTAGGGTTCAGTATTCTGGACATCAAAAAAATCGTTCTAACCCATGGGCACAGGGATCACTGCATGGGCGTATTCGAATTATTGAGATACCCTCCGATCATGGAAAAAAAAGATGTGGAAATTATCATTCACGCCGCGGGCCCTGCCGAATTTAAAAAAATGCTGACAGAAACCGGATTTACCCTGACTGAAATCAAAGGAGGAGAAATCCTTGATTTGAGCGGCTTTGAATGGGAAGCGATTCATACGCCCGGTCATACCATTGACGGCATATGCCTCTATAACCAAGCGACCAAAACGGCCATTACCGGCGACACCGTATTGCCCAACACCATGGCAGATGCCGACAAAGGCGGCGGGGGAAGGCTGGACCATTATTTATACGGGCTCAAGCAGCTCATGAAAAAAGAGGTTGAAAATATACTTCCCGGCCATGACGTTCCGGTGGCGCGATCCGGGCGTCAGGCCATTGAGCAGACCTACGAGGGCGTGATGATGAAAATCATCGATGTCAATCCGGAAGACAAAATTACCTGGATGGAGGGCGCAGCGAAGCTGGCTGAAAAAGGGCTTTTGGAAGAGGTGGTGTTTTGTTGCGACAAAGAGCTGGCCATCAAACCGGGAATGGTGTCGGCCATGCAGCTGAAGGCCTTTGCTTTGAATGATATGGGCCGGTGTGAAGAGTCCATTGGAATTATAGATCAAATTCTGGAAAAGCAAACCGACAATGTTTATGCCTTGACGGCCAAAGGCCATGCCTTACTGGGTCTGCAAAAATATGCTGAAAGCCTGCCGTTCTTTGATGATGCTCTGGCCATAAACCCGGATATCAAGGAAGCCCAGGTGTTCAAGGGTATGGCCCTGACCTTTTTGGAAAGACACGATGAGGCCATGGCAATCGAAGCCTTCAGGACGGAGTTTGCCGCACGGTTCAAGGATGAGGTTGATAAACGTCAGCAGGAAAAAAAAGGGGACGGGACGGATCAAAGCACTTAACCCGGATTCATAATTTGGACACAGAAGAACACGGATGATCAGGATTTTTATTTTAAAAAATATTATCTGTGTTTGTCTGTAAAAATCTGTGTCCTGTTTATCGGAAACAGCGGTTATTTGTTTATGCGGTAATGCAAGATTTGAAAAGTACGAAGGAGAAGATACAAAATGAGGGATGGGTTTTTGAAACTGTTTGAGGCTGCAAAAGCGCTGATCACCTACATTGATAATGAGTCTGTTTTTGACAGGGCTGCTGCGGGAGGATGCAGTGGCATGGACTACCATCTATCGGATACCTTTTATGATTTAATTGTCAGTACTAGAAGCGCGGTACGTGAGTTTGAAAACGGATTAAAAGGTTCGGATAAAGACGCTCAGGACAATGTAAACACAAACAACGGATTTGCAATACTGTTGGAGGCAGCCAAAGCACTGACAACCCACGTGGATAAAGAGCGTGCTTTTGATAAAGTGAATGATATGGGGTCTGTGGGTATCGAAACTTATCAATCGGAGGCTTTTATCGAGGTCATTCAAAAGACGAACACCGCCATTCAGGAAATTGAAAGCCGATTGTTATAAAGGAAAACATATGGCCATTGAGAAAATCACTTACGAAGCGTATATGAAAAAGATCGATGAGCTTGAGAAGCGATATCGGTCCGATGAAAAAGGATTTCCGGAGGGCGCCAAGGAAAAAGGATTGGAGATTTGTGCAAAATTTCGGCGCGAGGTTGCAGAGATCGGTCCTGAAAACTGTGAGTATTACATTGATACGATATATGGGTTGCCGATGCACAAGCCCATAAAGCGAGAAGAATGATTTAAAGCCCCATGAAAAAAGATGATCTGGAATATGTAAATTGTGCACACTGTGGAGTCCGGGTGCGAAGAGAAGAGGCCGTTGACTACAAGCATAACCTTGTTTACGGCGAGCACTACCACTGCCGGGAGTGTGATCCCAAGGGGGTCTGGGATTGCGTGAGCCATCATGTGGACATGGATGTCCACTGAACTGTTTTTAATATCGAATGTCGAATATTGAATGATGAATATCGAAATCGATTGCCACTCCGGTAGACCTTCTACATTCAATATTCATTATTCGATATTCGATATTTATATTGATCAGAAACCTATTTTGTCCCGGTTCATCCGGCTTAGGAAGTATCGTTGTTTTTCTTCAGAAATTTCTTCATAAATGTGTTACATCCTCTCGATCAACTCCGGCGGCGGAGCCGTGTGGGGCTTGATTTTCTCCTCCACCTCGTCCCTTAACGCATTGATGTCATCCTGCGACAAGGACTTGCCCGTATCGACAAATTCGATGTTCGATGCTTGACTCTTTACTTTCGCATGGACTGAAAGCGTGCCCCTTTCCCGGCAATGGATTTGTTGCTCGTGCCATCCCGCGTCACCGATGACGATGCTGTAGCAGAAACTACCGAAGACGGTTTCCATTATTTTGGCTTCTGTAATCGGTCCATCGGTTATCAGGCAAACGCTGCCTTTTTCCAAATCCTTTTTCCCAAACCGATCTTTTTCCAATAAAACCAGATCCTGTATGGCGATTTCTTTTTTGGCCAAAGGCTTTCTGGTACGGGCGGCAACAAAATCTAACACGGTAAGGTGATTTTTTTCGTCCATGTTCGAAAAATGCCTGTAATTCAAAGCCCCATGAGAGTGAATCCATCCATTGATCATCATATCTTTTGGCAGCAATTCCTGAAATTCAGCGATCCTGTCAGAACCGAGGTTGACATGATCCAGAAGGTTCAGATCATTTTTCGGCAATCCGATGTCTGCAATCAGTTCAGGGTGGTCATTGTGCGCAAGCGTAAATCCATACCATTCAAAACTCTTTTCGAAAATCACACCCACCAGTTCACTGATTTTAAATGCCTTATCCTTGGCATACCTGTTCATCAAAATGTGATGGGGCAGATGCCCCAATGTTATTATCAGCGGCTCCGGCCGTTTCAAACGCGAAAGGTCTTTGAATCTCATCCCAGTCGTTCCCTCACGGTGTTCTGATCCACCACGAATTTTCCGGTAAAATTGCCGGGCAGGCGGTACATATCTTCCAGCAACACCCGGTGTAAAATGCTGACCAGTCCTCGGGCTCCGGTCCTCTCCGTTTCGGCGCGTCGGGCGACTTCGGTCAGCGCATCCTCCGTAAATTCCAGATCGATGCCCCATGCTTTCAGGTCGTAAGTGTACGCCAGTAAAGCACTCCCCTGGCTTTGGGTCATGATGCTCTTTAAGTCCCGGGTCGTCAGCTGATCATAGACCACCCTTACAGGAAAGCGTCCCACAAGCTGCCTTTCCATACCGAATTCAACCAGATCGTCCGCCGTCAAATGGTGTCGCCAATCACCTTCTATACCCTGCCGGGCCATCCGTTTTTTAACGATGGTATCCAAATTTTCAAAAGCCCCCCCTGCAATGAACAACACATGTTGAGTGGACAGGGAGATTCTTTCCTTGCCGAGGTGAACGGTGTTTTCCGAGCCGTCAACCATATGCAACAACCCTTTCTGTACACCCCTGCCGGACACGTCTTTGTAGGCGATGGTTTCCGAGGCAATCTTGTCGATCTCATCAAAATATACAATGCCCATCCGGGCCACATTCGGATTGCCGCCGGCTGCCTGGAGCAGGTCAACCAGTATGTCACTGGCGTTCTGTCCAACATACCCGACTTCACTGAACCTGGTCATGTCTTCGTGCACGAAAGATACGCCCACCAGGTTGGAGGCGGTTTCACTGGTGTACGTCTTGCCGCATCCGGTGGGACCGATGATCATGATGTTGGCCTTGGGCGTTTTCGTGTTTCGCAGCGCAATGTCGATGTCCCCGCCGCTGTCCGCAATCCCCTTTTTAAGTGCCTGGCCAAGCCTTCGATAGTGAAACGCAATGGCCGTGCACATGATTTTTTTCCCGTGTTCCTGCCCGATTACAAACCGGTCCATATCTGTTTTTAATTCAAACGGGGTTTTGTTGAACTCGATAATTTCCCGAACAGCCTCCATTTCCTGATCTTCTCTCATTTGTGCGATTTTTTCCTCGATTCTCTGCGCTTTTCGCTTAGATATCCCGTTATCCATTTGATCATTTCCTGTTCGTTTTTGTATTCTGAAATAGAGCGTGTAAAGACAGAACTTTATTCGTTGCTACAAAGATACGAAGAAAAAAATATAGAAATACCCTTTGTGTCTTTGTTGTAAATATATTTAAAGTTTAGCATCGTCCGGGTTGGTTTTCCCACGGTTCAGTTTGGCGCGTTCATGCAAAAAGAGTGTCTCGAAGTCATAGTGCGTCAGTTTCTCGTGGGTCAGGGTGGGATTCAGTCGATACAACGGTTTGCATAAAAGAATCTCCTCCGGAGAATGGGCGAACCCGAGATATGGGTTGTCGATTTTCTTTATAATCGACATCGCAAGAAAATACTCGTCTTTCGTTACCAGAGAAAATAACGGACTCTCAACAGGCACCTTCAGCCTGACCCGTGTAAACGTTAAATTCTTCGTGGACAAATAATCTTCGGCTTCATCAAGCGCATTCAGGAAGCTCCCTTCAAGACCATACTGCCTTACAAGGCCGCTGACTTGATTGAAGACGTCTCGTTTGATTGGTTCTTTTTGTCTCTCTTTAGCCCGTTTACGCTTTATGTCTTTGAGTAAATCCATCTGAATAATACCTCAATTAAGCTAAATTTAACGAATACTTGTCAGGGGACGGAGATCAGGGACCAGTAAACTGAAGCGATCAAATTTATGTTATATCTTTATAATTTATATCCCTTACTGCTCCCTGAATACCAATACCCAATCTCTCTTTAAATTCGGTAATCTTCAAAGTCTATTGCGGGGATATGGACCCACATTTTATCCAGGCTGTGATAACCGTTGCGTTGACGGCCGTTATAGCCATAACGCATTGCCGTGAGACCCTCTTCCAGGGTTCTGATGACATTTTCTGCTGTAAACTCGTTTGACGGCACAAAATTTTTCATGCAGATTTCCTGCCCTGCTTTATGGCCGAGCAAAAATGGATGTTTGTATTTTTCTATTACGAACGGCCTGTAAGGCGTATAGGTCGAAACAGCAACCCTGCAGTCCGGAAATAAATAACTGCTCGCGTAGTAATCTTTAAGGATGTAATCTCCTGTGCGCTTATATATGAGGTATTCCCCTTTAACTGCGTTATCTTTGGTAAGGCCGAAACCATCGATTTCCATGGCGCCCGTATCCGCAAGATAAAGCAATACCGCGATGTGTTCCGGCTTTGCTTGACGGAACTGTTCTCGTATTTGCAGTGACTTTATGATTCGATGTTGCTCGTCCGCCAATACTTTTGCATGGATGGCTTTCCTGAGCCAGTCGCGAAGCTTGGGACCTGAATACAGTCCGTTTTCAGGCATTTTGAAGAGCGGCTTTTGATTTTCCAATTCTTTAAGAATTTCTTTTAAAGCGTTCAAATCACCAAATGTTATTGCCTCTATATAATATTTTCCGGGAATGTCTATCTTTTCACCGATAAGGTCCAGTATCTCTTCATCGCTTACTTTCTTTCGATTAAACACTTTGTTTTTTTTTATAAAATAAGGCATTATCCGGAAAAGAATCGTTCTAAGGGTTTCATCTAAAAAGTGTCCGTCAACCTCACGTGTCAGCCGGTATTTACGCAAACATTCATTTCTAAAACGATGATAAGAATGGGCGTCGATTGCTTCGTAATTATTAATGAAAGAGTGTAAATTTAGCGCCTTTACGAAATGTTTGCCTTTAAAAGCTATAATACTTTTTGGCTCAGGCTTTCCAGGATTCCCCAAAGGTCTTTCGGACTCGAGAATCTGGATCTCTTTTTCTATCTCCGGATCAAACAACAGGGGCATGTATATGAAATCTGATTCCACCACAAGCTCCGAATCGGAATCAAGCAACTGTTTCATTAATTTACTCCCCAACCCCTCCTTCCTGGGGTTTAATTGCGCGAATCGGAACATACAGGTATTTTTCTCCGGCCTCAGTTTGTTCTGATACGGCATATTCCAAAGCCGTACCTTCGATCTCCTGCCCCCGCGACAGCAACTTTCCGCCCTCTAATTGCCGGGTGATATCCTCGACGATGAGCTGTTCCTCTATGCTCAGATTTTTTTTGTTCAGCGTTCTGTCGCAAAGTTTGCGGAGCGATTTTCCTTCGTAGCTGCCGGGTTCATAAATACCAATTAATCCCTCCGCAGCATGTCCCGGTAAAATTTCAAGGACAAGCGGCAGCAACTTTTCGTCCTCATCTATATCCAATATTTTTTTTACTTCGGTATCCGTCATGTGTCAGTCCTCCTTTTGACTTAAAACCTCTCTTTATTATTCGAATCATAGAAAATATTGCCGGGATCTTGACCATCCAGGAGCATTCTATACGTATCGACCATAAATCCGGCGGTTATTTGGTTTGTCATGATTACGGAAGGATCCGGCTGATAGATACAAGCCGCTCTCTCCCGCTGATAGGTTTCGGGACTTCGCTCTTTAACAATATCATACAACCCCAATAATTCGGAAGGAGTAACACCATTTTTCATGGGATTATAGATCACGATCTGACCTGCATCCACACTGGTTCCGCCGCTAATCAGGATCTTGCCTTGAACCTTGCATTTTTCGCTCAGCACGATTCTGGATTCGAAGTTGTCAACACAGTCGAAAACAACATCATAAGCGGTAATGTCGGTGTCTTTATCAAAGTACGATACCTGTGCTTTGCCGGCCATATTGAAGATGCTGTTGAGCCTTTCAGCCAGGGTTTCGGCTTTGCTCCTGCCAATAGCATCATAGAATAAAACCTGTCGATTTAAATTGGTCATCTCGATGACATCAGGATCCATAAATGTAATATGCCGAAACCCCGAATAGGCCAGTCCGACGCCAACGAAATTGCCCAGCGCTCCGGAGCCGACCACCAGTATTTTGGGACGGCTCTGAACGGTTGTTTTTTTTGCTTTTTTGTAGGATATCAGTTTTTCGGAAACCCCAAAACCCATCAAAATATTTTTGGTCTCATCCAGAGTAATGCCCGTGATGATCGTATCCAATACGCCGTCATCAAAATGACCGTTGGGAAAATGAGACGGGGAGATCAGCTGCTCAATCTCTTGCCATTCGCGGCCTCTGACATAGGTAAATACTTTTAACCCCTGTTCGCCGTTATGTTCGTAGCAAAATCCTCTAATGATTGGTATTTTATCTCTATATCCCTTTTCTATCAACAGCTTGTTGGCCAGGCCGTAATGACTTAAATCCACAATGAGATCACAGGCTTTGAATAATTCGGCCATAACCGGATGGGTATAGAATCCCTCCATGTGAGTCAGCGTAAATGACGGGTTCAGCTTTTTGGCTATTTCAACGAGTTTAAAATCCAATACAGGTGCGAGAACAACCATATTGTTGATACCCAGGACGGATGCCGACATCAGATAAAGCGATGCCAAAAGGTCATTATCACCCACTACCCCTACTTTTGCATTTTCCAATACCTGTTGATTCCAACCCTCGATACGAAGTTGTCTATCAAGTCTGTTTGACCGCATGATGCTTTCTACCCGCCTTGTTCAGATTATCCGTGAGGCGCTCCGAAAAGGGACATTTCCAACGGGTAGTCAGCAGCAAGTCGAGGGCCCTTTTCCTCAATATGTTTTAGCCTTTTGCTGAGATATTTAACTTTCGCCTTGAGATATTCATTGTTCGGATCCAATCCGAGGTTTGTTTCGGTATCTCTTAGCTGAACCCGTAGATCGAGGTACTCTTTCTCCAAATTTTTTACTTCCTCACGCAAGTTGTGAAATCCTTGCTCTTCGAGAATATCATCATACATCCACATTGACATGGTATGCCTCCTTTTAGTGTTTAAAATGTGATTTTTTGTTTTTTAAGGCAGTATATTTCTAAAACAGTGAATAGAGAAAAATAACGATAGTGGTTTTCCCGTTGCCCGTTTATAGTAATGTTTGCATAATGTCTTTACGGAAATCAAGCTAACGGACACATCCTGATAGTTCAAATATAAATCATATCCGTTGAAAGTCAAAGTGGCAAGTTTCTTAAATTTCTTGAAGAGATCTGTTCATACCTTGGCTACCGGCTTGTCTTTGATCTTTCTCATGTTATTGACAAATAATCTGCTATATTTATAATTATGTCAGGGGTCGGGGAGTTTTTCTCCTAAATTCTTGAATATAGCGGAATGGATGATCTTTTTTTAAATCGGATGCTGTCTGAGTGGCTTAGGGATCGTTAGAAAAAACAGGCGCAAACCGAAATCGTATCTTTTAAAAAATTTTAAAATAATGCAGACAACCTATTGATATTTTAAAAATAGTTTCCTGCTTTTTCTTTACGATCCCTTGCCGCGAGTTCATGCGGTTTAAAAAAGATTATCCATGTAGCGGTTGTTTGGAAAAACACCCCGACCCCTCAATAGATTAGAAAACAAAGGGTCTGGTTGATTTAAACTGGATTAACTGCTCAAAAAGAACAAACCATGTTATCACCCACAACCGTTTTGTTTATATTGCTGCTGCTTTCCGGGACAGCCTATTATATTGGCTTACGGCGTTCCGTGGCTGTGGCCGGAGGACAGGAACATATTCGCAAACTCCACTCCCGTCCTCCGTATTACGGTGCAATGACGGCCCTCTGGTGCGGCATACCGGCACTGATTATCTTTTTTTTCTGGCAAGTTTTTGAATCAAATATCATTTCAAATCTGGTGATTGCCGGAATGCCGGACAACATCCGGAATCTGCCGGCCGATCAGCTCAATTTGATCGTTAATGATATTCGAAACCTGGCGGCCGGTAATATTGTATCCAGCCAGGCCAGCCAGGTGATCCAGGAAGCGGCAACCCATTATTCTCGTTTGCAGCAGGCAAGCCATACGGCGCTTGGGGTAGTTTTATTATGTATTTGCATTTTTGTATTGGTCATCGTTCGACACAAAATCTCCAAAACAACCCGGGCTCGAAATCAGGTGGAAAGGATCATTCTCTGGCTGCTCATTGCCTGCTCGACCATCGCCATTTTTACAACCATCGGCATCGTTCTTTCTGTCCTCTATGAAGCCATACGGTTTTTTAAATCGGTTCCGGTGACCGAATTTCTTTTTGGGCTCAAATGGAGTCCCCAAATTGCGATCCGAGCCGATCAGGTGGGCTCTTCCGGAGCATTCGGAGCGGTGCCGGTGTTTATGGGTACCCTTTTAATAGCTGCTATTGCCATGGCCGTGGCTGTTCCCATCGGCCTGATGTCCGCTATTTATATGTCCGAATATGCGAACAAAACCTTCAGAGCAGTGGCAAAACCCCTCATGGAAATTTTGGCGGGAATCCCCACGGTGGTCTATGGATTTTTTGCAGCATTGGTGGTGGCCCCAATAATTCGTGACACCGGGCAATGGATCGGTCTGGATGTGTCTTCGGAAAGTGCATTGGCTGCAGGTCTTGTTATGGGTATCATGATTATTCCGTTTGTTTCTTCACTTTCAGACGACATGATTAATGCCGTACCTCAGGAACTTCGCGACGGCGCCTATGCATTGGGAGCCACCAAGTCGGAAACCATTAAGCAGGTGTTATTGCCGGCTGCGCTGCCGGGAATTGTGGGCAGTATTCTTTTGGCTATATCCCGCGCTATCGGAGAGACCATGATCGTGGTCATGGCCGCAGGGCTCACGGCCAATTTAACGTTAAATCCTTTAAAAACCGTTACAACGGTGACGGTACAGATCGTCACACTTCTTGTAGGTGATCAGGAATTCGACAGCCCCAAAACTCTGGCAGCATTTGCGCTGGGTCTGTTGCTGTTTTTGGTAACCCTTTGTTTGAATATCATTGCACTCGTGGTGGTGCGCAAATACCGGGAGCAGTATGAGTAGCCAATTACCCAACATATCGTATAACGGGATAAAACCCATCGACATTGTTAAAAAGAACCTGGCCGGCCGGCGCCGGTCCGAGCGATGGTTTCGCAGAATGGGCCTTGCCGCCATTTTTGCCGGCCTGTTCTTTCTGACACTTTTATTTTTCAGTATCATCGGCAAGGGGTATTCCGCATTATTTCAAACATATATTAACATTGATGTTTTTTTTGATCCCGGAAAGGTTGCCAAGAACGATCCGAGCCAAGGGGACTATCCGGGTATCGTAAGGGCATCCCTTCAGAAAATGTTCCCGGATGCCAAGGGCCGAAGTGACAAGCGCCTTCTTTATAAACTGATCAGCTCCGGTGCGGCATTTCAGCTTCGAAAGATGGTGCTGGACGATCAAACGTTAATCGGTCGGCAGCAGTCGATTTGGGTTCCGGCAGATGATGACGTGGACATGTTGATGAAAGGATACTTTAGCCGCAGGGATGATCAAAATACCGGAAGGTTTAGTGGGCAGCAGCATCAATGGCTCGATCGGCTGGAATCGGAGAAACGTATTAAAAAAAAGTTTAACATCGCCTTTTTTACCGCCGGAGACTCCCGGGAACCTGAATTGGCAGGTGTCTGGGGGGCAGTGGTTGGATCATTCTTTACACTTCTGGTCACGCTCGCACTGTCGTTTCCCATTGGTGTGGCCACCTCTGTTTACCTTGAAGAATTTGCACCCAAAAATCGCTGGACCGATCTCATCGAAGTCAATATTAACAACCTGGCGGCAGTGCCGTCCATTATTTTCGGGTTGTTGGGGTTGGCCGTGTTTTTGAATTTTTTTGGCCTGCCCCGTTCAGCGCCGCTGGTGGGCGGTTTGGTATTAACACTAATGACCCTGCCCACCATCATTATCGCCGGACGTGCAGCCATTCAGGCAGTGCCGCCATCGATTCGTGATGCCGCTCTTGGTGTGGGTGCCTCAAAGATGCAGACCGTCATGCACCATGTGCTGCCCCTGGCAATACCGGGTATGCTGACCGGCGCCATCATTGGCATGGCCAGGGCATTGGGAGAGACAGCACCGCTCTTGATGATCGGCATGGTGGCATTTATCGTGGATATTCCCGGCGGGTTTAGCGATCCGGCCACGGTGCTGCCGGTGCAGGTTTTTTTGTGGGCGGACAGTCCGGAACGCGCGTTTGTAGAGCGGACGTCGGCGGCCACGATGGTATTGCTGGTATTTTTGTTGGCCATGAACGGTTTGGCGGTATACCTGCGAAAACGTTTTGAACGGCG
>JAWOIY010000118.1:0-10858 GCA_046484425.1 Desulfobacterales bacterium
GATGAGATCGGCATGCTGCCCCTCGAACTTCAGGGGAAACTGCTGCGTTTTTTACAGGAAGGTGAATTTATCAGGCTCGGATCCAATAAGATTCAAAAGGCCGACGTCCGCATCATAGCGGCCACCAACAGCGACCTGGATAGACAGGTTAGTAAAAATTTTTTTCGCAAGGATCTGTATTACCGCCTCAAAGGCGGATGGCTGCACCTCCCGGATTTAAAAGACAGAAAGGAAGACGTTCCGCTGCTGGTCAAACATTTTATTGGTGAATATTGCGATATCACCGGCAAAAATCAAGAGGAAAAACTAACCTGCACCATCGAAGATGATGCTATGGCCTATTTGATGGCATATGATTATCCCGGGAATATCCGGGAGCTGAAATCCATCATCCATTCTACTCTCAATCTCACCCATGGACGTCATATTTCCAAGGCTTTTCTCCCCAAAAATGTGCTCAGGACAAAAAAAGCATCGACAGCCAGCCGTCATTCCGCATCAGAACACCTGCTTCCCCTGGAACTGGCGGAAAAGAATTATATTCTCAAAGTCTATCATCAGATGGGCCTTAACAAATCCAAAACCGCAGAGGTTTTAGGCATTGCCCTGAACACCCTTCGCAGGAAAATTCAATCTTACGGGGTTGAATAAAAACCCTGTTCCCTTGAAGATCCCGCATTATTGCGAGGAAAAGATGATTCGGGACAAAAAAAACGGCTGAAAACCCGTTGAAAAAAATGACTACCCTATAATTGTACACCTCATTTCAATTATCTTTGTATCCCTCAAGTTTATTCTCAAATTCTCAATTTTGTGGCAGCTCCCCATGAAATCAAAACATTTTCAAATCGTTTTTTTAAATCTCAAAGGCACATCTATCGGCATCTTGGTTATTTTTAAAAGCCCATTTTGCCTTCTTAGTCATAACCCCATCTTGTTGCTCTCGATGAGCCAAATGACTTTCCACGCTACCTGCAAATGAACAAGCCGGATCTGTGAAAAACCCGGAGTGAAATAACATGGGCAAAAAATGGCTCCCACAAAATTGCGTACTTGTTTACAACTATCCGAAAGTAAAACAAAAATAAATTGGTGGTACTCAACATTGTGGTAGTTCCCGGTAAACATCAATACGTTTCCAGATCATTGTTTTGAAAACGATAGGGATCTATCTTTTTGATTTTAAATCAATTCTATTTGTTTCTCCCGGTCTGATCATGCATGGCACACGAATTGCTGTAGTCGTTATGCAGACGGTTGGTTTGGTAAAAAGTGAGGAGACAATATTTTCGGTTTTGAAAATCAATTTTTAACTCAATTAATGTCATTGGTGGATTTCCATCAATAAAGTAAAATGAAAGGGGGAAACTATGAAGAAAAAAAAGTGACAACTAAAAATGACACGAAGGCAGGTCCTGAAAGCCGGGATGATCGGCGGCGCGGGGATGATGCTGCCGCTGCGTTTCTTACCGGCGAAAGCATGGGCCAGCCCAGGCAGTCAAGCATGTGAAATATTGACGGCCTTGGGAGAAAATTGCACTAATTTAAACTTGTCCGACCCGTTTACCCAGCCCAAGTTCGAACAAATCGTACCCGACGCGTTGGCACCCAGCTTTAAGTATAAGCCAGATATGATGGGGCGTTACAAAATCAAAATAGGCACGGCAATTCAGCAGACTGGGCTCAGAGCTGGCGGTACCGGTTCGCTGTTAAACACCCCAGTATGGGGCTATGGCGATTATTTCGACCAGGTTTATACCTGGCCGGGCCGAACGTTCGAGATCCAGAGCAAAAGCGCTGGCGGGCTTGACGAAACGGAAGTCTTCTGGACCAACAATCTGGACCCGAGGGTAGTCGGTCAGCATCTACTGCCGGTCGATACCTCACTACACTGGTGTTTCAGCCTGCCTGGGTATACAAACAAGACAATTGCCAGAAATGGCGTGCCAATTATCACACATCTCCATGGCGGGCACACCGACTGGCCGTGGGATGGAAATCCCGAATTCTTTTATACATATAATGATAGAGTAAAAGGCCCCCAGTGGAGGAATGTCCCGGGAGGTTTTACTAACAAATTTACGTACGACAACGATATATTTGCCGGAAACCTGTGGTACCATGATCATGCATTGGGCATCACCCGGTTGAACGTGTATGCTGGACTGGCAGGATTCTACTTTGTTCGTGACGAGTATGACACGGGTGAACCAGGCAATCCGCTTAATCTGCCGGCCTGGCCCTATGAGAAGGCTTACGCCATCCAGGACCGAATGTTCTATGACGACGGTAGGCTGTTCTACCCAGCCTTCCCCGGAGATCCTTACTATGACGGCTTTATCACCGGGGAAGGTGCAGTGTTGCCGGAGGAAATATTCCCCGGCGGTGGGCCTACGGCACTTGCCGAATTCTTCGGCGACCACATGGTGGTTAACGGCAAGATCTGGCCTAAGGAGGAAGTTGAGCCTCGCTACTACAGAATGCATTTGCTGAATGGAACGGATTCGCGATTCATGGCAATCCAGTTCGTTCAGGTTCCTCTAAATGTTACGGACTTTTCGAGCCAGATCGGAGGCCCGTTACAATTTCACGTCATCGGAAGCGACCAGGGCCTGGGTGACGAAATAAAGAATGTAAATATGCTGTTACTCGAACCTGGCTCCCGATATGACATTATATTCAATTTCAGAAATCGTTCGGGCCAGCGCATCATCATGAAGAACATCGGTGGTGACCAGCCCTTTGGAGGGGATCTTGTTACTGATGATCTTTCTTTACAGGTCTTCGAATGCACCGACCGAATTATGGCTTTTGACGTTAATAAGCCACTACATCATTTTACAGCTGTGGCGGATTTGCCTAATCAAGATCTCGTCAGGCCCACGAATAATGAGATTGATTTTGGCCCAAGAATTGAAGATCTGGGGAATCACCGGACCCGAAAAGTGGCCTTGTTCGAGGGCACAGACGAGTTCGGGCGGCTCCAACCCCTGCTGGGTACTGCAGAACCGGCAACCGACTATGAAGACCAACCGATCAACTGGCCCGATGAAGAGCCATATATTAGTGCAGGTCTTATTGGCCAGATGGAAGGCTCAATAGCATGGCACAGCCCAACCACAGAGAATCCAGCACTATATTCAACGGAAACCTGGGAAATTTACAACGCCACCGGAGATGCGCACCCTATACATTTGCATCTGGTTCACTTTAAGGTCTTGAATCGTCAAGATGTCATTCTTGCCACAGAGGATCAAGCCGTGGTTCAACATAACGGCGCAATAGGTAACGGGTCCAAAATCACGAATATTGAATTACAAGGAAATCCCATAACTACGCCACCAGACGGTTACGTGGAGAATACACCCAAGGACATGGTGACAGCCCTTCCTGGCCAGGTCAACTCGCATCTTGGTGACGTTCGATAAGCCTGGCCGCTACGTATGGCATTGCCACATCCTCTCTCACGAGGATCACGAGATGATGCGCGTACTTCATGTCGGTCCAGGCGCACAATAAGAAGTAAACTATAGCGAAACAAAGGGCCGCCTTCGGGCGGTTCCTTATAAACAATAGCCATTATTTTTTCAAATTAAAGCCAAATAAAATGGCATTAATGCTTTTACATGATATTTTCTCGACGGGAAGAGAGAATATGAAAATGCCGATGGACTCATTAGGGCTAATGTAAGACATATGATATTGTTAAAAGAAGAAAATATCCTTTCAATGGATTGAAGATAAAAATTGTATAATACGACTCTAAGGAGGTGCTTAATGAGCTTTCGAATATTTTCTGCAATGGTCATTGCAGTTTCAATAATCACTGTAATGTTCATATCGGTTCCGGCAGGAAGCGGAGAAATAGCAAATGATGGTTTTAAGTTGGCTGCATCAGACAGCTATTTCGAAGGTATCCTTGCCATTAAAGAGGTCCACGGTGATATTTTGGTTCGACCTGAAACCGGAAAAGACAAGAGATTCAAGGTAATGAATAACACAGTCATTACACGAAACGGGAAACCGGCGACATTTGATGACTTGCGGGCTGGCGATCAACTTCGTGTGCGTTATAACTCGAAAGGAGTGGTTGTCGAAATTCACGCATCTGGACCATAAAGGAAAATGGATTATAATCATCTGTCTTTAACTTTGTCATAAAATAAGAGTAGTTCGTTATAATTTAAATAGCCGGTCGTTCGTGTGTTGCCGGCTGTAAACTGAAAGCAAACAGGAGGCATATATGTTCGGACTCGGACATACGGAACTTCTCGTCATTATGGTGATCGGTCTAATTATCTTCGGCGCCAAAAAGCTTCCGGAAATCGGCTCGGGCATGGGAAGCGCCATAAAGAATTTTAAACACGGCATATCAACGATGGACAAAGAGATCAAACCGGAGCCTGAAAAGATCGAAACAGGCAAAACGTCCTGATGATTTGACCTTGATAATTTTTCCTTGATGATGATAACTGTAAGATAGCATGTAATTTTCCCTGGCGTTGGAAAAGGACAATCATATACCAGAACATCGGCTATAGAAGCGGAGGTAGATTCAGAACTGTTGAACTGCCGCGTGAAGAAATCATGGCAGGTTTTGACGATATCGACCAGCTGATCCGGAAAGTGGGGACCAGTCCGTATAAGTTCGGCAGACTTACCGGATTCAAGATCAGTTCGGTGCCAGACAAGAGTGTCCTCAAAAAGATCGGATTGAGGAGCCACGATAAGATATTGGCATTAAACGGCAAATCCATTGAAGGTAAAAACGGGGCATTTGAGTTTTTCGAAAAAATTTCAGAGGGAAAGAAAGTCACGATCAAGTACAGGCGCAGAAACAGAACCCGCCGAATCGAGCTGAATCCAATCTGAAAAATCCGGATAAAGGAAAACATGGTTGCGAATCGGTTAAACCGCTTTGCTGACACCTCAGAGGGTAGATTTATGAAAATTGAACGCAGGAAATTTGTCCGGTGCCGGATAGCCCCTCACACCATCTTCCTCTATAGCAATAATTCTCCCGTCAAGGGGTGGGTCAGGGACATCAGCAAAGGGGGAATGGCTTTTGAATATATCCCCATGGAAGAATGTGAACCCAAACCTGAAATCAGTTTAATTCTAATGGGCGATGCGGTTCCCTTTTATCTTCCGGATATACCCTGCATGACAATTTATAGCATCAAGGTGAATAATACTGGTCGGCTGGGAAAAGGTATCCAAAACCGGCGCTGCGGCGTGCAATACGGGAATTTTGATCCGGAAATCCAAAAGAAGCTGGCGGATCTGTTGAGAAACGAAGTCATCAAGAAAAATTTGGAAGGTTAAAAAAACAGATATTTCGATCCCGGCCTTAAGCCGAAACCCTCCCAACAAAAAATTCGATGGTTATCACCTTTCGAGAGCAAAACCTCTTCAACACTTCATAAACAGATGAATTTTTCAATTTAGACCAATTTTGTGTTGTTTCGGGAAACCGAAGGTTGACATTCCGGCTCAATTTTGGCACAGATAGTCATGTCGCGGTCGGAACTCACAGGAATCCAATTGTCGAGGCGGCACGCACCCCCAGTCTGGTGCTCTGATACGGGAACTAACACAGTCACCTATTTTTTACTGAACACAAACGCATCGGATAGAATTGAATTCATGAATGATTATTCGTGGTTTTACAATAAACGGTTTATTGTCGCCGTATTTTTATTTATCATTTTTCTTTTTAATTTACCCTGCTTGTCAGCCGCATACACACTGTCGGATCGCCGGAGCTTTCAGCGTTTCATTATCGATTACCGCTCACGGTTGAATCCGAAGTATCAAAAGGTCAAACGCAAAAAGACAAAATACATTATTGTCCACACCTCGGAACTTGGGCGTACAATGACCCTGAGGGTCGTTTCGAAGGGAAAAGTTTTGCGAAATGGTCGTAGAACCTATGGCGGTCATGCACATTATGTGATTGCCCGGGACGGAACCACATATCGAATTTTAGACAAAAATTACGTGGCCGACCACGCCGGTCTCAGCATGTGGAATGGGGAGACGGGTATCAGCAAAATATCCATTGGAATCGAATTGGTCGGGTATCACTACACCCCCATCTCTGAAAGCCAGTATCGATCCGTCGGCATATTGATTGACATTTTACAAGATGTATATGGTCTGGATGACCGGGCCGTGCTGACCCACAGCCAGGTCGCCTATGGAAAACCGAACCGGTGGTTTAGAAAAGATCAGCGCGGACGCAAACGTTGCGCAAGCAATTTTATTCGCGCCAAAGCCGAAGTGGGACCGACCTGGATCTATGATCCTGATGTGAGATCCGGTCGACTTATGGCAGATCTCCAGCTGGCAAAAATATTTTACGGCCGGCGGGAACATGTTGAAAGAACGGATGAAGCGAACATGATTACCAAAATTAACACCGCCTGGTCAATCGCCGGGGAAGATTACGATAGTCGGACAACGGTCTACAAATTTCCAGGCGGTAAAATATATACCGGTGATCAAATTTCAGATAAGATAGGCTGGGACCGAATACCGGCAAAAACCGTCGTGATGCTGAATCAGACGAACGGTATTTCTGTGATAAAAAGCGATGATCCCATAAAAACGATATCGGACAGATTTACGGCATGGTCCTTTGCCGGCCAGGCGTTTAAACTGGAATCCACGATTTATTTTATGCCTTCAGGCCGAATCTTAATCGGTTCGATGATATCCGACTGGGATGATCTGCCTGCCAGAACAAAACTCATTATCGGTTACCGGGGTCCTTACACGCTTCAGAATGGTCGTTCCGCCTACCAGATTGCCGGAGGTAAATATAAGGATGAAAAAACAATCTATTACCTGCCATCCAAAAAACTCCTGGCCGGCGATAAAATAGATGACTTTAACCGGCTCCCGAAAGGCACCATGATTTTCCTTCCCAACATATGACTGACGTTCTAGCGTTGATTTTTGTCCATTGAGCCGGTTAACCCGTTCGCCGGCTCCCCTTTAATTTTTTTCCCCCCTTTAAGCTGCGGTGGTCATGGACGGTGTAACCAGTACCCTGTGCCATCAGATCAAACTGGATATGCAAAAAAAGACTATCACAAAACTGCGCACGTGCTATCAACTAACTGAATATCAATGAAATTTATTTCTGCGATGTGCAATTTTGTAAGAGTTCCCGATGGAAATCAATATTTTTCCATCTCATTATTTTTAGATCTAAAAGATCTATCCAATTGAAATCAAATCAATTTTTATTATTTGCCCAGGCCAAAACATCCCTGGCATACGAATTGCTGTAACTGTTGATCAAACAGTCGTTTGTTGAATGTGGGGTAGGTGTTAAGGTTTTTGAAGAAAAAAATTTAACACAATTAAATTTTAATGGTTGATATCCAACATTAAAGTGATTGAA
This sequence comes from Desulfobacterales bacterium, assembly GCA_046484425.1. Taxonomy (GTDB): domain Bacteria; phylum Desulfobacterota; class Desulfobacteria; order Desulfobacterales; family UBA11574; genus UBA11574. The sequence continues at coordinate 7,412 of JAWOIY010000118.1, forward strand.
GGAGCGAAATTATGAAGAAAAAGTATATGATGAACCGCCGCAAATTCTTAAAGATCGGCTTTGCCGGCGGCGCTGCAATGTTTTTGCCCTGGCGATTCAAGTTGCCCGAGGCATTCGCTCAGATCCCCGGAGGAACGTTGGAGCCTGGCGATGTACCCAAGTACGTGACACCCATGCTGATCCCGCCGGTGATGCCGCGGACCGGGACCATCAAGATGACGGGTGGAAAGAACGCCGATTATTACGAAATCTCCATGAAGCAGTTTGCTCAGCAGATTTTGCCGGCCGGCATGCCTGCAACGACGGTCTGGGGCTACGGTGCGATAGCATCAGCCAGCAAAAAGGGCCTTATGCTGCACAACGCGCCGTCGCTGACCATCGAAGCCATGGTTGGCCGGCCGGTGATCGTCAAGTGGATCAACGACCTGAAAGATGCCAGCGGAGACTACCTGCCTCATATTTTGCCCGTTGACCCGACCCTTCACTGGGCCAACCCGCCCGGCGGTACAGCAGAGCGTGACATGCGTCCGGATTTTACCGGAAAGACTTACGTACCGTTGACTGATTTCACAGACCCGGATACTCAGTATACCCAGTACACTGGCCCGGTGCCAATAGTAACCCACGTGCACGGTGCCGTGGGGGTCGGCGACGAGAGCGACGGATACGCCGAAGCCTGGTACCTGCCGGCAGCAAATGACATCCCAGACGGATACGCCGAAGTCGGCACCTGGTATGATTTTTTTGCGGACAAGGCAGAAGCCGGTTATGGTGAAATCTGGGGGCCCGGATTTGCCACGTTCATGTATCCGAACGAAAACCGCCCTTCCACGATCTGGTACCATGACCACGCCCTGGGCATGACCCGCCTCAACGTGTATGCCGGTCCGGCCGGATTCTATATCCTTAGAGGCCGAGGAAATTCAGTTATCGATAAGAGGACTGGATCAAAAGCCGTTCTCCCGGGGCCCGCCCCCAAAAAGAATGACAAATTCCCGCCAAACAAGACCTACTATGAGATCCCCATCGCCATCCAGGACCGCGCTTTCAACACCGACGGCTCGTTGTTCTACCCGGATACCCGGGAGTTCTTTGATGAAATCGCCAGTCCCTATATTCCTGATGGCGAATTCTCGCCGATCTGGAACCCCGAGTTCTTCGGCAACATGATGATGGTCAACGGCAACACCTGGCCGTTTCAGACCGTGGAGCAGCAGCGCTACCGTTTTCGCTTCCTCAACGGCTGCCAATCACGCTTTTTGATTCTTGATTTCAACGATATTCCGGGCGTGGAAGTGTGGGCCATAGGCAACGAGGGCGGTTACCTGGCGGCACCGGTGAACCTCACCGCAACCAACGGCAACCGGTTGCTTATGGGACTGGCCGAGCGCGCCGACCTCATGGTGGACTTCACCAATGTGCCGGTGGGCAATTATGTGCTGGGCAACGTCGGTCCGGACGAGCCCTTCGGCGGCGGTGTTCCGGGTGTGGACTTCGATCTGGCCGATCCGGATAGCACGGGCCAGGTGATGGAATTCCGCGTTGTTCCGGCCGTCGGAACGGATCCGACCACGCCGCCTCAGTTTTTGCAGCTTCCAGCCATCGCGCCGTTGCCGGTTGAAACCGTAACCCGTCAACTGGCGCTCATCGAGGTGATGGGGGATGGCTTCGACGCTGACGGTAATCCGGTGGAAGGCCCTGTCGAGGCACTTCTCGGCACGGTCGTAGCTGGTGTTTGGATTGAACGAAAGTGGGAGGATCCCGTTACCGAGAACCCGGCCGTGGGTACAACCGAGGTTTGGGAGATGTACAACACCACCGGCGACGCTCATCCCATGCATGTCCACGAGGTGGTGTTTGAAGTCGTAAACCGCGAAGGCTTGGCTTTGAATGAGGATGGTGAGGTCGTTGAACCGATTCAGCTCGACGGTAACATAACTCCGCCGGAACTGTGGGAGACCGGTTTCAAGGACACCGTCATCGCGTACCCCGGCCAGGTCACCCGCATAAGGGCGCAGTTCAACACCCCGGGCCAGTTCGTCTGGCACTGCCACATCGTCGAGCACGAGGACAACGAGATGATGCGGCCGTACCGGATCGGTCCGGTACAGCCTGGGCAGCCGATGTAGATGTAGACCGCACAACCTGAAATCGATGTCAAGGGGTGCATTTCCTTGACAACAGCCGAAACTTGACAATGGCAATAAAAACGGGCTGTCTCTTGTGGCAGCCCGTTTCAGAGTATTTAACTTTATCCGAAGACTCAACCAAATTCATAATAAACAGCCATGAAGCTTCAACCCATTCAAAATCAACAGGAGTAAAGATCATGTTCGGACTCGGACATACGGAGCTTATCGTCATCCTCGTGATTGGCCTGATCATCTTCGGTGCCAAAAAACTGCAGTAAATCGGCTCGGGCATGGGAAGCGCCATAAGGAATTTTAAAAAGGGCATATCAAGTATGGACAAAGAGATCAAACCGGAGCCCGAAAAAATTGAAACACAAAGATAAAGCGAGGAAAATTTCTGGCATGAACCGATCTTCACTGAACACTGAAAGACGAATATTCCAAGATGAGCTACAGTGTCGGTTACCAGGTGGGCGGTGCCAGCCTTATCAGCCCAAACAGTACCCTCGTTTTCAATTTGGAAGTGATTTCCGACCAGCAATCCAAGTGGATGGAGATATGCACATGTTTTTTTGTCATTTATGATGTCGCAAAGGGTATATTCATGAAAATTAAACGCAGGAAATTTGTCCGCTACCATGTACGACCGCATACGATTTTCCTTTATAGCAATAATTCTCCTGTCAAGGGGTGGGTCAAGGACATCAGCAGTGGGGGTATGGCTTTTGAATATACCCAGATTGAGGGATGTGAACCCAAACCGGAGAGCAGTTTGATTTTAATGGGCGACGCAATTCCATTTTATCTTCCGGATTTACCCTGTAAAACAATTTATTGCACCAAGGTGAATAACTCAGGCAGGCTGGGAAGAGTTTTACAAAAACGGCGCTGTGGCGTGCAATACGAAAAACTTGATCCGGAATTGCAAGAAAAGATTACGGATCTGTTAAGCAGTGAAGTTATAATCGACAATTCGAAATAAATCTTTTAAGGGCGCAGCCCAAAAATGGCGGAATTTCCTCCCCTAATCCATAAACCAGGTGGTGCCATGAACCGTATCTTAGTCATCGATGATGAAAAAATGATATTGGATCTTTTTCAGATCGTGTTATCAAGAGCCGGCTGTAATGTTGAAATTGCTTCGGATGGCCAAGAGGGGATTAAAAAGTTCAATAACGGGCAATTCGACCTGGTCATCACAGACATCCTAATGCCGGGACTGGACGGTCGAGACGTTGTCGATCACATCCGTAATTCCGATAACCCCTGTACGCCGATCATTGGCATGTCCGGAACACCCTGGCCCTTCGAAAAC
>JAWOIY010000149.1:0-14287 GCA_046484425.1 Desulfobacterales bacterium
ATTTTCGAACGACGGATGTTACGGGGAATTTGGCGTTACCGGAAGGTGTGGAGATGGTCATGCCGGGTGACAATATAACGATTACTGCGGAGCTGATAACGCCCATTGCGATGGAGAAAGAGTTGAGGTTTGCCATCAGGGAAGGCGGTCGGACGGTCGGCGCCGGTGTGGTCAGCGAGATTATAGAGTAACAGCTGAAGGAGTCTTTTGGTGAGAATAATTGTTACACTTGCATGCAATGAATGCAAAAGAAGAAACTATACGACGACCAAAAATAAACGTACAACACCGGATAAGCTGGAATTCAGCAAGTATTGCAGATTTTGTAGGAGACATACGATACATAAAGAGACCAAATAAATCTCCTCATAAAGACGGTTTGGAGAATATGGTTCGTTTATTTCCAACCAAATAGACAGGGTGCTCGATACGTGAATTTATGCAGGCCAGTAGCTCTAACGGTAGAGCATCGGACTCCAAATCCGGGTGTTGGGGGTTCGAATCCCTCCTGGCCTGCCAATACATGAAAGTAAAGAAAAGATTTTCAAAGCCGGATTACGAGTGAGGCCTTCCCCGTTCTAAAGGACAGGGCTTGCGTGAAACAGGCCGGACAAGGTTTGTCCGACAGTTTGGCCTTCACGATTTTGTAAAGGATTGAACCGCTTCATTTTACTAAATTTGTAAGATAAAAAATAATGGCACGATTACAAAGAAAAAAAACAAAAGTAAAGAAAACGAAAAAGCAGAGTGCCGAAGGGACGGTATTGACCAGCACGGGAAATGATGCTGTTGTTAAGACAACCGAATTATCACCGGATTCTGGCAAAAGTGCAAAAGTTAAATCCTGGTCACCCAGACAAAGAGCGATAACTAGAGCCGAAGCCGAGCCCGGAAAATTTAAGGGATACATCAATAAGGGACTGCAGTTTCTCAGAGAAGTAAAGGTGGAGCTGAAAAAAGTTGTATGGCCGACACGCAAGCAAGCTTTGGGATCAACGGTTGTTGTGCTTATTCTGGTTATGATCGTATCGGTTTTTCTCGGGATGGTTGATGTCGGTTTATCGAGCCTTATCCGGGTGGTTCTTAAATAAAATGGGGAGAAGAGGAAAGTGGCGCTTAAGTGGTATATAGTTCATGTTTATTCAGGGTTCGAAAACAATGTCAAAGTTGCTCTGGAAGAACGAATATCATCTTCTTCTCAACCCGAAAAATTCGGCGAAGTAATCGTCCCTACAGAGGAAATCGTTGAGCTTGTGAAGGGAAAACGAAAAACCTCATCCCGTAAATTTTATCCGGGATACATACTGGTCAGAATGGAGCTCGATGATGAAACGTGGCATATCGTAACAAACACCGCCAAAGTCACCGGGTTCCTCGGTGGCCGAGAGAAACCGACCCCCATATCCGACGAAGAGGCTCAGAAAATTTTAAATAGAATGGAAGCTGGGAAACTTAAACCCCAGCCTAAATATTTCTTTGAGATCGGAGACGAGATTCGCGTAATAGACGGGCCTTTTAAAAATTTTAACGGTGTTGTGGATGAGGTAAATCCGGACAAGGGCAAAATAAGAGTTCTTGTTAGTATCTTCGGACGCTCAACGCCTGTGGAACTGGAATTCGTTCAAGTTTCAAAGGTTTAATAAATTCACAAGGAGCAATAAGAAAAAATGGCAAAAAAGGTTATGGCACAGATAAAACTGCAAGTTGCAGCCGGTCAGGCTAATCCGTCGCCGCCGATTGGTCCCGCCCTGGGACAACACGGCGTAAATATAATGGATTTCTGTAAGGCTTTTAATGCCAGGACTGCCAATGATGAGGGTATAATCACACCTGTTGTGATAACAGTCTATCAGGACAGATCATTTACTTTTGTAACTAAAACACCGCCAGCATCTGTGCTTTTAAAGAAAGCGGCAAAAATAGCAAAAGGTGCCGGTGATCCAAAACGCGAAAAAATCGGCAAGGTTACTCGAAAGCAGCTTGAAGAAATTGCCAAACAGAAAATGGTCGATTTAAACGCTAATGATTTGGATGCCGCCTGTAATATTATTGCCGGTACGGCCAGAAGCATGGGGATTGAAGTTGTTTAAAGTTGTTTAAAAAGGAGTGGACATAAGAACATGCCGAAGCGGGGTAAAAAGTATTTAGAATCACGAAAAAAAATTGATTCAACGGCAAAACATAGTTTCAGCGATGCTGTCAAAATGGCAATCGATTCATCGTATGCCAAATTCGATGAAACGGTTGATGTCGCGGTTCGACTGGGTGTGGACCCAAGACATGCCGATCAGATGGTTCGCGGTACCGTCGTATTGCCGAATGGTCTTGGCAAAGAGGTTAAAGTTCTCGTATTTGCTAAAGGAGAGAAGGAACAAGAAGCCATAGATGCAGGTGCAGATTTTGTCGGAAACGAAGATTTAATAGAAAAAATCAAAGAAGGATGGTTCGGTTTTGACAAAGCGATTGCAACACCTGACATGATGGGGGTTGTCGGAAAAATAGGAAAGCTTCTCGGTCCCAAAGGACTTATGCCCAATGCAAAAGTGGGAACAGTAACCTTTGATTTGGCCAGGGCTGTCAAAGAGATCAAAGCAGGTAAAATTGATTTTAAAGTTGAAAAAGCAGGTATCGTGCACGTTCCAATGGGCAAAGTTTCTTTTGGCGTAGAGAAAATAGTTCAGAATGCATCCGTCTTTTTAGAAACGATCGTTCGACTCAAACCGGCTTCAAGTAAGGGAACCTACCTGAAAGGTATTGCCGTCTCAACTACCATGGGACCCGGCATCAAGATTGATGCGGCCAGTGTAAAGGACTTATTCAAATAATTTACTTGCGTAAATGAATCTTTCAGTCTTGATTCTACCATCCCTATAACAATTGGATCGAGAGGATTTTTTGTGTAATATAATGTTGTGAAAATTCTTGAACTCGTTGAAATTATTTGATTCTTAGAAGTGAAGAATTTTTGACGGCGCATATATATACTGCCCCATTATTACGGAATTCCAATTACAGGGTAATACAGCATTAATTGGAGCGGAAAAAAACCTGTTATAATAACGAATCGTTTTCGTGTTGATGGAGAAATTTTTCCCACAGGTTCAGTTGATATCATTATTTCTGTCAAAGACCGTAGGTGCACTTGGTTGTGTTTAATCGGCAATGCCGGCCTACCGAGACATTATCTTTTAATATGTTGTTCCTCCGGTTTTTACAGATCAAGGAAGGAGGTGTTTTTACTTTTGCGGATAGATAAAAAAAAGGAAATTGTGAAGGATCTGAATGAAAGGTTTTCAAGGTCAAAAGTTGTCATCGTAACAGATTATAAAGGTTTGGATGTTACGATGATAAATGACTTGCGAAGGAAGCTGAGGGCCCATGAAATCGAATATAAAGTGGTGAAGAATTCGCTTCTGATAAGAGCTTCCGAAGAGACCGATGTCGCATTGATTAAAGATTCATTTAAAGGTCCGAGTGCCGTTGCTTTAAGTTATGAAGACCCGGTTGCACCGGCAAAGGTGCTGACAAGGTTTTCGGAAGAGTATCGCAATCTGGAAATTAAAGCCGGTGTTATGGACGGCAAGGTGCTCGATTTAGCGGCGATCAAGACGATATCGACCCTTCCCTCTCGAGAAGAGCTTCTGGGCAAATTTCTTTCGGCATGCAACGGTGTTGCTACCGGTTTTGTTCGAGTTCTAAACGCCATTCCGGTACAGTTTTTAAATGTACTTCAGGCCATTAAGGAACAAAAAGAAGCTGCTTCGTAATGATGGGCTAGACAAAGATAAAAGGACGAAAAAGGATAAACTGGAGGAAAATTAAAATGGCGGATATTACCAAAGAAGATGTAATTGAATTTATAGCAAATATGTCGGTGCTCGAACTATCTGAGCTTGTTAAGGAAATGGAAGAAAAGTTCGGAGTTTCGGCGGCTTCGGCTGTGGCTGTCTCGGCTGTGGCCCCTGCTGAAGGCGGCGCTGCCGCGGCAGAAGAAAAGACCGAATTTGATGTTATCCTGACAACATTTGGTGACAAGAAAATTCAGGTTATCAAGGAAATCAGGGCAATTACCGGTTTGGGGCTGAAAGAAGCCAAGACCTTGGTCGATGAAGTTCCCAAACCCGTCAAGGAAGGTATTTCTAAAGACGAGGCCGAAAAGATTAAAAGCCAGCTTGAGGAAGCCGGCGCTCAGGTTGAAATAAAGTAATGTATGACAGGTAATCGGTAATGGGTAATGGGTTATAGGTGAGTTAACCAATAACCCATTACCTATAACCCATAACCCGATTAACATATTGGAGATGCCATGTCGGAAAGGCTTTTGGCAAATAAGCGCGTAAGAAAAAATTTTGGAAAGATCTCAAAAATCGTTGATATTCCCAATCTTATCGCGGTTCAGCAGGAATCATTCGATCGGTTTTTGCAAAAGGATGTTTCCCCGGAAAAACGGAAAGACATCGGCTTACAGGCAGTATTCAAATCTGTATTTCCTATAAAGGATTTTACCGGAACCGCTTCTCTTGAGTTTGTATCCTACAGGTTTGGCGAGGTCAAACACAGCGTTCAGGAGTGCATGCACAGAGGGATGACCTATGAGATTCCACTTCGTATCACTGTAAGGCTGGTTGTATATGATACTGATAAAGAGACAGGAGTTACAAACATCCGCGATATCAAAGAACAGGAAATTTATTTCGGTACGATCCCTCTAATGACTGATAATGGTACGTTTATCATTAATGGAACTGAACGTGTCGTGGTAAGCCAACTCCATAGATCTTCCGGAGTATTTTTCGATCATGATAAAGGAAAGACGCATTCCAGCGGAAAGGTGATATATACCTCCAGAATTATCCCCGTACGGGGGTCATGGATCGATATGGAGATAGATCATAAAGATGTCGTCTATATTCGAATTGACAGGCGGCGCAAACTGCCGGTTACCATTCTTTTTAAAAGTTTAGGATATACGCCTGAAGACATTCTGGGGTATTTTTATAAAACAGAAAAGTATGTTATCCGTGGCAAACGAATTTTTAAAGAACTTGATGAAGATTTGCTGAAAGGGCAACGTGCAAGCCGAGACATCAAGGATCCGGAAACATCCGAAACGATTGTTGCTAAAGGACGCGTGTTTACCAAGGCTTCGATTAAACGTCTCAAATCAGCAAATTTAGGTTTGATCCCGATTAGTGTTGAAGATGTTTTCAACAAAGTATTTTCCAAAACAATTATGAATCCTGCCAGTGGAGAACCCGTTGCAAAATGCAACCAAAAGATAGATGATGAAATATTACAGGCCCTACGTGATGCCGGAATAACGGAATTTGAACTGCTTTTTATCGATGGTGTAACCACCAGTGACTCTATTCACAAAACCCTGCTCCTGGACAAGGTCGAAACAAAGGAAGATGCGCTCATTGAGATATATCGAAGACTCAGACCCGGAAATCCTGCCACACCGGAAGTGGCTCAGGACTTTGTCGACAACATGTTTTTTAAATCTTCTTATTACGATCTTTCCGGTGTGGGACGGATGAAGATTAACATTCGTCTGGGTATCAGCTCTTCCATTGACTTAAGAATACTTCGAAAAGAAGACATACTCCTTACGACGAAAACGCTTTTAGAACTTAAAGATACCCAGGGAGCCGTTGATGATATCGACCATTTGGGAAATCGAAGGGTTCGTGCCGTCGGTGAACTTCTTGAAAATCAGTATCGTATCGGACTGGTCCGAATGGAACGTGCAATTAAGGAACGGATGAGTCTGCAAGAGGTAGATGCATTGATGCCTCACGATCTTGCCAACCCAAAGCCGGTTTCTGCTGTTGTAAAAGAGTTTTTCGGAACCAGCCAACTCAGCCAATTCATGGATCAGACAAATCCGCTTTCAGAAACGACGCATAAAAGACGTCTCAGTGCCCTGGGGCCCGGCGGATTAACACGTGAAAGAGCCGGTTTTGAAGTCAGGGATGTTCATCCTTCTCATTACGGACGAATTTGCCCCATTGAAACACCGGAAGGGCCCAATATCGGCCTTATTGTTTCACTCAGTACGTATGCCCGGGTCAATGAATACGGTTTTATTGAAACACCGTATAGCGTTGTAAAAGATTCGACTGTACTCAATAACGTCAAGTTTCTTACCGCCTTTGAAGAAAAAGAGCATCCTATTGCCCAGGCGAATGCGCTGCTTGACGAAGAAAGAAAATATGTAAATCCTCTGGTAACGTCAAGAGTGGCCGGAGAGTTCATGATGGTCAAGGCAGAAGACATAGAGCTCATGGATATTTCTCCCAACCAGTTGGTGAGTGTTTCGGCATCCCTTATCCCATTTCTTGAAAATGATGATGCCAATAGAGCATTAATGGGATCGAATATGCAGCGTCAGGCCGTACCTTTGATGGTCAGCAAAGCGCCTTTAGTGGGCACCGGCATTGAAGGGGTGGTGGCCAAAGATTCAGGCGTTACAGTGGTTGCGAAGCACGATGGTACTGTGGTGGAGGTGGACGCTTCTCGGATTGTATTAAGGAAAAAAAATGGTGACGGGTACCGGAGTTCTGAGATGCCCGTTACGGTTTACAACCTCTCAAAGTTCATCCGTTCCAATCAGAACACCTGTTTCAATCAACGTCCCATTGTCAGAAAAGGACAAAAAGTGAAAGCCGGGGAGATCATCGCAGACGGTCCGGCTACAGACAAAGGCGAGCTTGCCCTTGGAAGAAACATCACCGTGGCATTTATGCCGTGGGGCGGTTATAATTTTGAGGATTCAATCCTTGTCGGCGAACGGCTTCACCGGGACGGCGTTTATACGTCTGTTCATATAGAAGAGTTTGAGGTCGTTGCCCGAGATACAAAGCTGGGCAAAGAAGATATCACGCGAGATATACCGAATGTGGGGGAAGAGGCATTAAGAGAACTGGATGAAAGCGGAATTGTCAGGCTCGGCGCTGAAGTGGGACCGGGAGATATATTGGTCGGCAAGATTACGCCCAAGGGCGAAACACAGCTTTCACCGGAAGAAAAGCTTTTGCGAGCTATTTTTGGTGAAAAAGCCGGAGATGTGAAGGACACTTCCTTGAGGGTTCCACCCGGTGTTCAGGGTATTGTTATTGATGCAAAGGTCTTTTCTAGACGGGGTGTTGAAAAGGATGAACGTACCCGATGGGTCGAAGATAGCGAAATCGCAACCCTTGAAAGAGAGAGAGATGATAAACTTGCTGTTATTCAGGATGTGGTCCGAACACAGCTTGAAAAAATTCTGGTTGGCCAGGAGTGTTTTTCGCCCCTGAAAAAGGGGAAAAAGGTTTTGATTCAAAAAGGAGATAAGATCGATTCCAAAATACTGGCCGAGATACCCGTGGCTCAACTCGAAGGAATTGTATTACAGGATTCCCAGCTCACCGAAAAGATCCATGATATTCTTGAACGATATCGGGATCAGTGTGAAATCTGCAGAAAAACATTTGAACAACAGGTGAGTGGATTTGAAAAAGGTGATGACCTTCCTCCGGGTGTCATTAAAATGGTAAAAGTTTATGTTGCCATGAAGCGAAAGTTGTCCGTCGGTGACAAGATGGCCGGTCGGCATGGTAATAAAGGTGTTGTGTCAAGAATTCTTCCCCAGGAAGATCTGCCCTATTTCGAAGACGGTACACCGGTTGATATGATACTGAATCCGCTGGGAGTCCCTTCCCGTATGAATGTCGGCCAGGTATTGGAGATACACCTGGGCTGGGCGGCCAAAGGTCTCGGCGACCAACTCAACATGCTTCTTGAAGAACAAAAGATTGCTGCCCTGCGGGACAAGATTAAGAAAATATTCGAAGACCCGTCTTTGAAGGAGATAATCGACGGCCTTGACGACAAAGCGGTATGCGAATTCGTGAAAGATTATAAAGATGGTGTTCATATGGCCACACCGGTTTTTGACGGTGCCAAAGAGGCTGAGATAAAATCTCTTTTAACCGAAGCAGGACTTAGCCCGACCGGTCAGACAACCCTGTATGACGGACGTACCGGTCAGCCTTTTAAGGAAAAGATTACCGTTGGAACGATGTATGTGTTGAAACTTCATCATCTTGTTGATGACAAGATCCATGCCCGATCCATTGGGCCATATTCGCTGGTCACGCAGCAGCCGCTCGGTGGAAAGGCGCAGTTTGGCGGTCAGCGGCTGGGTGAGATGGAGGTCTGGGCTATGGAAGCGTATGGCGCTGCGCATGCACTGCAAGAATTCTTAACAGTGAAATCAGATGATATGGCAGGGAGGACCCGAATGTACGAGAAGATCGTAAAAGGCCAAAATACACTGGACCCAGGCTTACCCGAGTCATTTAAAGTGCTGACAAAGGAATTGAAGAGTTTGGGTTTAGATATAACCCTTATCGAAGGAAAATCATAAAACAGGGAAAAATATATGGAAACTTTATACGATTTCTTTGCCAAGCCGACCGATCCTAAGCTTTATTCCGGCATTAGGATTTCACTGGCATCCCCGGAGCAAATTAGAAAATGGTCGCATGGAGAGATTAAAAAACCGGAGACCATTAACTATCGGACGTTTAAACCCGAACGGGACGGCCTTTTTTGCGCCAAGATTTTTGGTCCCACAAAGGACTATGAGTGCAACTGTGGTAAATACAAGCGAATGAAACACAGGGGCGTCATATGTGAAAAATGCGGTGTGGAGGTCATTCAGTCCAAGGTAAGAAGGGAAAGGATGGCACACATTGAGCTGGCCTCGCCATGCGCACATATTTGGTTTTTAAGGAGCCTTCCGAGCAAGATCGGCAACCTGCTGGATATGACGCTCAAAAATCTTGAAAAGGTGATTTACTTTGACAGCTATATTGTCATTGATCCCAAGGATACGGACCTTAGTCCAAATCAACTTTTATCGGAAGAAAAATATAGAGAGGCCCGCGAAATTTACGGAACAAAGTTCGAAGCAGGCATCGGAGCCGAGGCGATCAAAAAGCTGCTGGAAAAGATCGATCTTAACGCATTATACAAGGAATTAAGAGAAGAAATTAGTTCTTCGAATTCTTCGGCAAAGCGGCAGAAGCTCTCCAAACGACTAAGGATTATCGATGCATTCAGACGATCAGGAGTTGATCCGGCCTGGATGATCATGGACGTTATTCCTGTCCTTCCGCCGGATTTGCGACCGCTTGTACCCCTTGAGGGAGGGAGATTCGCGACATCTGATCTTAATGACCTTTATCGTAGAGTCATTAACCGAAATAATCGGTTAAAGCGCCTTATCGAACTCAAGGCTCCTGACATTATTGTTCGAAATGAAAAGAGGATGCTTCAAGAGTCGATGGATGTTCTCTTTGATAACGGCCGGCACGGAAGAGCGATTATGGGAACGAACAAACGTCCGTTAAAATCCCTCAGTGACACTTTAAAGGGCAAACAGGGACGGTTCAGGCAGAACCTGTTGGGAAAAAGGGTCGATTATTCCGGTCGTACGGTTATTACGATTGGGCCCAACCTCCGTTTGCACCAGTGCGGTCTCCCAAAAAAGATGGCCCTGGAGATGTTCAAACCGTTCGTTTATTATCGTCTTGAACAAAAAGGGATCGTTTCGACAGTAAAAAGTGCAAAGAAAATGGTCGAACGAGAGGTTCCGGAGGTCTGGGACACATTGGATGAAGTGGTTAGAGAGTATCCGGTCCTTTTAAACCGGGCGCCCACCCTGCACAGACTGGGTATTCAGGCCTTTGAGCCCATTCTCATCGAAGGCAAGGCCATCCAGCTTCATCCATTGGTTTGTACTGCATTTAATGCGGACTTCGATGGCGACCAGATGGCCGTCCATATACCCCTTTCCGTAGAAGCTCAGATAGAAGCCAGGGTATTGATGCTGTCCAGCAACAACATCCTTTCTCCGGCAAACGGCAGCCCGATCATTGTACCGAGCCAGGATATTGTACTTGGAATCTATTATATGACCAGAGGCGTGACAGGATCCAAGGGAGAAGGCAAGATTTTTGCGAATCCCGAGGAGGTTCGATGTGCCTATGATGCAAAAGCGGTGGATCTCCATGCCAAAATAATGGTTCGTATAGACGGAGAGAGATATAAAACGACCGTAGGACGCATCCTTTTGTGGGAAATCATACCCAAGGACAACATCATGATGATGCGCCATATCAAGATTTCCGAGGAAAAAGCGGCCATGGATGTTTTTGAAAAAATAAAGTCCGGTGCGGATTTTATCGAAATGGTGGCCCAGTATTCCACCGGACTTGATCGGGAAAATGAAGGGCTGTTGGGTCTTTTTAGAAAAGATGAATTCAAACGGGTTTTTGAAATCTCAGATGAGGACACCGACAAAATATTTGTCCTTCAAGAGGGTGAAACGAGCGGTGTCGTTTTTGCGGATGAAGGATACCATATCTTTAAGGTGGTCAAAAAGAGACCGGAAATACCGTTCGCAATGATCAATAAAGTGAGGGATAAAAGGACCCTGAGCGAACTTGTGGATTATGCATACCGAAATTTGGGACCAAAAGCGACCGTCATTCTTTCAGACCGGTTAAAAAACATTGGATATCAGTACTCAACCGAAGGCGGGCTCTCGATTTCAATTGACGCCATGATCATACCGTCTGCCAAGTGGGATATCTTAAAAAAAGCTGAAAAGCATGCTGAAAAGATTGCGCTGCAATATACCGAAGGTCTTATCACTCAAGGCGAAAAATATAATAAGGTGGTCGATATATGGGCAAAGGCAACCGACGATGTTGCTGATGAGATGATGAAAGCCATGCGCGTGAAGCCTGTGACTGACAGTGAGGGCGCTCCGGTCCTGGATGAAGAAGGGAATCCCGTTGTCGAAGAAAGTTTTAACCCAATATATATGATGGCGGATTCCGGCGCCAGGGGCAGTAAGGATCAAATGCGTCAGCTTGCCGGCATGAGAGGACTTATGGCCAAACCATCCGGAGAGATCATTGAAACGCCCATTAGCGCCAATTTCAGAGAAGGCCTTTCCGTACTTCAATATTTTATATCCACCCACGGCGCCAGGAAGGGACTTGCGGATACAGCCCTTAAAACAGCCAACTCGGGATATCTTACCCGAAGGCTTGCCGATGTTGCCCAGGACTGTATTGTTAGTGAAGATGACTGCGGGACGATGATGGGTGTTGAGGTTGAACCATTGATGGAAGGCGGCGAGGTAATACAGCGTCTTGAAGAACGAATTTTGGGGCGTGTTGCCATAGAAGACATTCATGATCCGTTTACGGATGAAGTGATTATCAAAGCCGGTGAAGATCTGGACGAAGATGCTGTGGCGGTCATTGAGCAAACCGGGCTTACCAAAGTAAAAATAAGGTCCGTTCTCACATGCCGGAGTAAAAGCGGTGTGTGTGCCAAATGTTATGGCCGAGACCTTGCCCATGGCGCAAAGGTTGAAATTGGGCAGGCAGTGGGAATTCTTGCAGCCCAGTCCATCGGTGAGCCGGGAACCCAGTTGACAATGCGGACGTTTCACATCGGCGGAACGGCGAGTCGAAGGGTAGAACAGGCTGATATCAGAGCCAGAACAGATGGGATCATAAAGCTTGTTAATATCAATGTGGTCAAAAAAGATGGAAGCAGATTTGTGGTAATGAACCGGAGAGGTGGTGAAATCGCCATAATCGGAGATACGGGGCGTGAAAGAGAGCGGTTCCCGATCATTTACGGAGCTCATATCGAGGTACAAGACGGCAGCGAAGTCAAAGCCGGAGATCTTCTGGTAACTTGGGATCCGTTTACAACGCCGATTATTACAGAGGTTGATGGAACTGTTAAATTCGGTGATATCATGCAAGGCAAAACCATGCAGGAGAAAGTCGATCCTGTGACCGGTAAATCGGTTCGAACGATCATAGAATCCAAGAGCGGTGAGGAACGTCCGAGGATTTCAATCAAGGACAAAGATGGAAAAACTGCCGGCCTGCCGGAGTCATCAGGGATGGCCCGTTACCTGCTGCCGATAAATGCCATTTTACTGGTTGAAGAAGGAGATGAAGTTAAGGCCGGGGATGTCATTGCAAAGCTGCCCCGTGCCACAACCAAGACAAAAGACATTACCGGGGGTCTGCCAAGAGTGGCTGAACTGTTTGAAGTTCGAAAGCCTAAAGAAACCGCTGTGTTGAGTGAAATCGACGGGTATGTTTCAATCTCAAAGGCGACCAAAAAAGGAAAACAGAAGATAACCGTCACACCTTTGGATGTGGGGGAAAAGAAAGAATATCTGATTTCGCGCGGCAAACATATCAATGTTTACGAAGGTGATTACATCCGGGCGGGTGAGGCGCTGATCAGCGGTTCCGCAATTCCCCAAGATATATTGAATATCAAAGGTGAAATTGCATTGGCAAGATATCTTGTTAATGAGGTACAGGAAGTTTACCGTTTGCAAGGTGTCCGGATAAACGATAAACATATCGAGGTCATTGTGCGGCAGATGATGCGGCGCGTTAAAGTTCTTGATGCCGGTGATACAGACTTTATTCTTGAAGAACAGGTAGATAAAATTAAATTTGAGGAAGTTAATCAGGAAGTGATTGAAAAAGGAAAGAGACCCGCTGTTGCCGGGCCTCTTATCCTGGGGATTACCAAGGCGTCACTGTCTACCGAAAGTTTTATCTCGGCCGCTTCATTCCAGGAGACGACCAAGGTCCTCACCGATGCCAGCATTGCCGGGAAAGAGGACTTTCTGTTAGGTCTTAAGGAAAACGTTATTATGGGAAAAATCATGCCTGCCGGATCCGGTCTTTTGGAATATAAAAATGTGGATATCATAGCGAATTAATGGGATTTATTTGATGTATGGTATATTTCTCTACCCCTTTCCTTATGTAAGCTGAGATTCGCTAGATGCCGACCTGGTTAAATTTTCGAGAATACGTTCTATCAAGGCATAAAATTTAGGCATTAAATTTATATAAAAGGCTTGACAAATCAGCCTTTAAGTTTAATAGTAGCCATTTTATCAACATTGGATTGCCTTTATTAAAATACAAGGATTTAAAGAGAAAAAATGCCGACAATTAATCAGCTTGTCAGAAAAGGAAGAAAGCGAGTCAAGAAGAAAACCAATACTCCTGCGCTTAAAGGGAGCCCTCAGAAAAGAGGCGTCTGTACCCGCGTTTATACGTCAACGCCCAAAAAACCAAATTCCGCCTTACGGAAGGTTGCCAGGGTCAGACTGACAACCGGTATAGAAGTTACCGCATATATACCGGGGATAGGCCACAACCTCCAGGAACATTCGGTTGTTCTTGTTCGTGGCGGTCGCGTTAAAGACCTTCCGGGTGTGAGGTACCATATTGTCAGGGGTACCCTTGACACCCTCGGTGTTGAAGATCGAAAGCAGGGTCGATCAAAATACGGATCAAAGAAGCCGAAGTAGAAAAATGTTTTAGGTCGCAAGCGGATGATACAATGTGACAGGCGCTTGTCGTTTTCGTTTTAGATAAATGATAAATAACAAAAGTGGTGTGATATATGCCTAGAAGAAGAGAAGTCCCTGAACGGACCCTTGTGCCAGACGCCAAGTATAATAATAAACTGGTATCAAAATTCATAAAATCAATTATGAAGGATGGAAAAAAGAGTACCGCAGAGTCAATCTTGTATGATGCCCTTGAAATTATTGAGAAAAAAGCCAAAGAACCTGCAATAAAGATCTTTGAGCAGGCGCTTGAGAATGTAAAGCCGATGATTGAAGTAAAATCACGACGAGTCGGGGGATCAACCTATCAGGTCCCGACTGAAATTCGGCCGTCTCGGAGAACGGCGCTGGGGATTAGGTGGATTATTGCTTTTGCTCGCAAAAGATCTGAAAAAGGGATGGTGAACCAACTGGCTTCAGAGCTTTTGGATGCTGCCAATAAAAGAGGTGCTACTGTTAAAAAGAAAGAAGACACTCATAAGATGGCCGAGGCGAATAAGGCGTTTGCCCATTACAGGTGGTAGAATATCAGATTGTCTCAAATGGGCAGAGAACAGACAATAGAAGAATCAAGCCATCTATGTTGTGGTTGTGTTGAAATACAAAGTTGTTTATCACTAACCCGTTTAAAGGGAGGGTTTGGAAGATGGGTAAGGAAAAGTTTGAGAGGACGAAGCCACATGTAAATGTCGGTACGATTGGTCACATAGATCATGGCAAGACCACGTTGACGGCGGCGATTACGAAGCATATGGGTTTGAAGGGTTTGGCGAAATATGTTCCGTTTGATCAGATAGACAAGGCACCGGAGGAGAAGGAGCG
>JAWOIY010000173.1:0-32650 GCA_046484425.1 Desulfobacterales bacterium
ATTTTCGAACGACGGATGTTACGGGGAATTTGGCGTTACCGGAAGGTGTGGAGATGGTCATGCCGGGTGACAATATAACGATTACTGCGGAGCTGATAACGCCCATTGCGATGGAGAAAGAGTTGAGGTTTGCCATCAGGGAAGGCGGTCGGACGGTCGGCGCCGGTGTGGTCAGCGAGATTATAGAGTAAAGAGAATATTAAATAATGATAATGAATACCAAAATCAGGATTAGGCTCAAGGCATATGATCACAAGCTTCTGGATCAATCTGTTGGGGATATTGTTGATACGGCCAATAAAACCGGGGCAAAAGTGGTCGGGCCCATACCGCTTCCGACACGAATCAACAAATATTGTGTTCTGCGCTCCCCGCATGTGGACAAGAAATCTCGGGAACAGTTTGAAATAAGGACCCATAAACGACTTCTCGATATTTTAGAGCCGACACAACAAACCGTTGATGCTTTGATGAAGCTGGATCTTTCTCCCGGCGTAGATGTGGAGATAAAACTGTAGTATTTATTGCGGTCGTTTCATTAAAGCGAAAAAGGGATGAAATAAAGATCATGTGTACTGGATTGATAGGAAAAAAATTGGGCATGATGGGCCTGTATACTTCTGAAGGTCAATACATTCCGGTGACAGTCGTGCAGGTTGGTCCATGTGTGATCACCCAGATAAAGACGATTGCAACGGATGGATATAATGCGCTTCAACTTGGTTTCGGCGAGAAGAAGAAATCTCGGGTAAACAAGGGGTTGGAAGGACATCTCAAAAAGAGTGGAAGGGCTCGTTTTGCGTTTCTGCGTGAAGTGAAGGTCGATGATCCGAGTGCGTACGGACTTGGCCAGACATTAGGTCCGGATATTTTTACTGTCGGGGAACGTGTTGATGTCGCCGGAATTATCAAAGGAAGAGGTTTTTCCGGTGTTATAAAACGGCATGGATTTCATGGCGGCAGAAAGACCCATGGTAGTCACAGCCACCGAATTCCGGGATCCATCGGCAGTAGTGCTTGGCCCTCAAAGGTTTTTAAAGGTAAGAAAATGCCGGGCCAATATGGAAATGATCGTAAAACGATTCGAAATTTGAGAGTTATCGATATCAGGGCGAAAGACAATCTTATTATGATCAAAGGAGCGATTCCGGGTTCCGGTAACGGCATTGTTGAAATTAATAAAACCAAATTTTCAAAATAAACGACTTAATTCACTTTACATCTCATTCGTGTAACTTGATTTTAACGCGTTAAAGAAATTGTGAGATATTAATGTTATGGCTGTCGTAGATGTTATTAATTGTAAAGCAGAAAAAGTATCACAGGTTGAACTTGAAGACAACATTTTCAAGGTGCCTGTCAAATCGAATATATTGCACGAAGTTGTGAAAATGCAGCTTGCGAATAAACGAGCAGGTTCAGCATCTGTAAAGCATCGCAGTGATGTAAGCGGAAGTCGAAGAAAGCTTTTCAGGCAGAAAGGGACCGGTCGTGCACGGCGGGGCGATATTAAGTCGCCGCTTTTAAGGGGTGGGGGGTCTGTATTCGGTCCAGATCCCAGGTCCTATTATTACAGGGTCCCGAAAAAGGTTAGAAAGCTGGCCCTTAAAATGGCGTTGAGCAGCAAACTTCAAAAAGATAATCTCGTTGTTCTTGATGCATTTGATCTCGATAAGATTAAGACCAAAGAATTCCTTTCGGTTATTGATGTATTAAACATAACAAATGCTTTGATTATTACCGATAAAAAGAATGAGAATCTGGAGCTGTCTTCCAGAAACGTCCAGGGTATAAAAGTATTAAGAGTGGAAGGAATAAACGTGTATGACATTCTAAAATATGAAAATGTGGTTTTGCTTGAGTCTTCGATAAAATTCATTGAAGGGAGGCTGCTTGCATGATTTCGCATGATTTAATTAAACGGCCGTTGATTACTGAAAAGACAAATATTCAAAAAGAAAGTTATAATCAAATTTCATTCGAAATAGATCGCAATGCGAATAGAGTTGAGGTTAAAAAGGCGGTCGAGAATATTTTTAATGTCAAAGTGGCTTCTGTAAGAACAGTTCAGGTTAAGGGCAAGATCAAACGAAGAGGTCGAATTTTAGGAAAACGCAAAGACTGGAAGAAAGCGATTGTTAAATTGATGCCCGGTGAACGTATCGATTTTTTTGAGGGAGTATAAAGGGGTAAAGAATGGCTGTAAAAAAGGTAAAACCTACATCTGCAGGAAGGCGTGCTCAATCCTATTCAACATTTGATGAAATTACAAGCACTGCTCCTGAAAAGGGTCTCCTGAAGGCTGTTCGGAAAAAAGGAGGCCGTAATACTTATGGTCGTATTACATGCAGGCATCGCGGGGGCGGGCATAAACGGCATTACAGGATTATCGACTTTAAAAGAGATAAAATCGGAATTCCTGCCAGAGTAGCTACCATCGAGTATGATCCCAACCGGTCTTCACGAATTGCGCTTTTACATTATGCTGATGGTGAGAAGCGATACATACTGGCACCGGTTAATCTTGAAGTTGGCGACACAGTGATTTCGGGCCCTGAAGCAGATATTAAACCCGGGAATACATTACCCTTGAAAAATATTCCACTGGGAACACATATTCATAACGTTGAGCTGCGTATTGGCAAAGGCGGACAGATTGTCAGAAGTGCCGGGACATTTGCTCAATTGATGGCAAAGGAAGATCGGTACGCCCTTATAAAACTTCCATCCGGAGAAGTGCGAATGGTTCTTTTAAACTGCAAGGCTACCATCGGTCAGCTCGGAAACGTGATTCATGAGAACATATCTCTGGGAAAAGCGGGAAGAAAGCGATGGCTCGGCAGGCGTCCCAAGGTCAGAGGTGTTGCGATGAATCCGGTTGACCATCCAATGGGTGGGGGCGAGGGAAGATCTTCAGGCGGAAGGCATCCGTGCAGCCCTTGGGGGATGCCGACGAAGGGCTTCAAAACGCGCAAGAAAGGAAAGAGCAATCGCTATATTATTAAAAAGCGTGCGAAGAAATAGCAGGAGACATTTATGCCGCGATCATTGAAAAAAGGTCCGTTTATTGACCAAACACTGTTAAATAAGGTGCTTATAGCCCAAGAGACCCGGAGCAGCCGAGTAATCAAGACGTGGTCCAGAAGATCGACAGTCATTCCCGAGATGGTGGGGATTACGCTGGCAGTTCATAATGGGAAAAAGTTTATTCCCGTATTTGTTACAGAGGACATGGTGGGGCATAAACTTGGTGAATTTTCACCGACGCGGACCTATCATGGTCATGCTGCCGATAAGAAATCAAAACTAAAGCGGTAGGCTTGCTGAAAAGGAATTGTAGGTGATGGAAGTTAGAGCTGTAGCAAAATATATTCGCATTTCTCCTCAGAAGGTTCGTAAATTAATCGGTGCTGTTAAAGGGAAGCCGGTAGAAGAGGGCCTTGACCTTCTCAAATTTATGCCGCAAAAGGCAGCATCGATAGTTGAGAAGACAATCAGGAGTGCTGTGGCAAATGCTGATCAACATCCGGATATCGATGTCGATTCACTGGTTATTCGTAATATTACGGCGGATCAAGGACCGACATTAAAACGTTTCAGAGCAAGGGCACGCGGCAGGGGCGCACGAATACTAAAAAGGACCGCTCATATTACGGTTATTTTATCTGAAAGTAAGATCTAAAAGGGGGTAAAAGCTTGGGCCAGAAAGTAAATCCTATTGGTTTGAGATTGGGTATTGTTAAAACCTGGGAATCTCGGTGGTACGCCGGAAAAGATTATGCCGATTATATCCTGGAAGATTATAATATCAGAAAATTTTTAAAAAAGAGACTTTACCATGCTGGTATTTCAAGGGTTGAAATTGAGAGATCGTCCAAGCGTGTCAGGCTCCGAATCTTTACATCTAGGCCCGGAATTGTCATCGGGAAAAAGGGCGCTGAGATAGCATTGCTCAAACAAGAGCTTGAAAAAATCGTTTCGCATGAAGTCATTATCGATATTCAGGAGGTCAGAAAGCCTGAGTTGGATGCTCAGCTTGTCGCTGAAAATATCGCGCTTCAGATTGAACGGAGGGTCGCGTTTCGGCGTGCCATGAAGCGCGGTATTTCATCTGCAATGCGGTTCGGTGCCGAAGGGATTAAGGTTATTTGTTCAGGCCGGTTGGGCGGGGCCGAGATGGCGAGGATGGAACAATACCGGGAGGGCCGAATACCGTTACATACCTTAAGGGCGGATATTGATTATGGTTTTGTGGAAGCTCGCACAACATACGGCCTTATCGGTATAAAGGTATTCATCTTTAAAGGAGAGATTTTAAAAAAAGATAGCGTGGCTGTTGGCGTTTAAGTTTTGATTTTTTTGAACCAACGATGCCGCGATGGAGATATAGACGATGCTTAGTCCAAAGAAGGTAAAATTTCGAAAACAGCAAAAAGGCAGGATGAGAGGAACTTCATATCGGGGATGTAATCTGGATCACGGTGACTTTGGATTACAGGCCACAGGATGCGGGGCAATCAGTTCAAAGCAGATCGAGGCCGCCCGTGTCGCAATGACGCGACATGTTAAAAGAGGCGGAAAGATTTGGATTAAAATATTTCCCGATAAACCGTTTACGAAAAAACCTGCTGAAGTCAGGATGGGAAAAGGGAAAGGATCCCCTGAAGGGTGGGTTGCGGTTGTTCGTCCCGGAAGAGTCCTTTATGAAATGGAAGGTGTTCCCAAAAACGTGGCTAAAGAGGCGCTTCGGCTTGCTTCTCATAAACTTGCCGTAAAAACAAGAATTATAGATAGGGGTGATTTGTAATGAAAGCGAGCGAGATTAGAGGTATGAGCATGGAAGAAATGTTGAGAAAAGTGGATGATTTAAAACAGGAATTATTTAACCTCCGCTTTCAGCATGAAACCGGTCAGCTCGAAAACCCCCAAAAAATGAAACAGACCAAGCGCGATATTGCCAGGGTGAAAACAATAAAAAAGCAATCTGAATTAACTAGCGAGGCGGGTTAAGAATAATTATTGCGATGAAGACACAATTAATGAAGAACAAAATGGTTGGGACTGTTGTAAGCGACGGTATGAATAAGACCGTAATTGTCCTTGTCGAGCGTCTTGTTAAGCACAAATTTTATAAAAAATATATCAGAAGACGTTCCAAATTTGCCGCTCATGATGAAAACAATGCTTCTCGTGTCGGCGATAAGGTGTTGATTATCCAGT
This sequence comes from Desulfobacterales bacterium, assembly GCA_046484425.1. Lineage (GTDB taxonomy): Bacteria > Desulfobacterota > Desulfobacteria > Desulfobacterales > UBA11574 > UBA11574. Next base: position 5,221 of record JAWOIY010000173.1, read on the forward strand.
CACGGCCGTTGAGTAAAACCAAAAGATGGCGAGTCAGTGAAATCGTCGAAAAAGCGATTTGATTGTTACATGACGGTTTCTTAACACATTGGAAACAGGATTTTTACGAACGTTTTATGTTGTTGGTTTTACGAGCCCAAAAACCGTATAAGAAAAAACCTAAAGCATGATGCATTCGGCTTTAATTGCGGATTTATCATTATACAAGGAAAGAGAAAAACATGATTCAGGCGGAGACGAGATTGACCGTGGCAGACAATTCGGGCGCCAAGACATTATATTGCATAAAAGTTCTTGGGGGTTCACGTAGAAGGTATGCAAGTGTTGGTGATATCATTATTGTATCCGTTAAAGAAGCCATACCGAATACAAAGGTCAAAAAAGGGGATGTCTTGAAGGCTGTTGTGGTTCGAACAAAAAAGGAGATCCGGAGACCGGATGGATCATACATACGATTTGATGATAATTCGGCCGTTTTAATTACACAAAACAGGGAACCCATCGGGACACGTATATTTGGACCGGTTGCAAGGGAACTCAGGGGTAAAAGATTTATGAAAATAATATCACTGGCACCGGAGGTAGTATAATATAAAGGCCATTCGTTGATCGTCAATCTGAAAACTGACAAACCTTAACCCGGATATTCGATCGAACATGCCAATTGATAGGGCCATTTAAGATTACAGCCATTAGCTGATGGCGCTTTGTCGAATCGATCTTACGGTCCTGTGGAGAGTTGATTCATGATAAAAGATAAATGTCACATAAAAAAAGACGATAAAGTAAAGGTTATCGCTGGCAAAGATAAGGGTAAAATCGGCAAGGTTCTGAATATAAAAAGAAAGAACCGACGGATCATTATTGAAAATATCAATATGACGAAAAAACATGTCCGACCGAGTGCAAAGCACCGACAGGGCGGAATAATCGAGAGCGAGGCGCCGATCCACTGGTCCAACATTATGTTGATGTGCAACAAATGTGTTAAACCCGTAAGAATCAAAATGAAGCGTCTTGAGGATGGGAAGAAAATTCGTGTTTGCATGAAATGTGATGAAATCATAGATACCTAGGATCGTGTGCCGGAGGGATTAAATGTCACAATTAAAACAATATTATCAAAAAGAAGTTGTTCCCAGGCTGTTCGAAACTTTTAAATATAAAAACATCATGCAGGTGCCGAAGCTTGAGAAGATCATTCTGAATATGGGACTTGGCGAAGCGATACATAACATCAAACTCCTTGATTCGGCGATGGAGGAACTTAAAATCATAGCAGGACAGCAACCGGTTGTCACTCGCGCGAAAAAGTCCATAGCCGCCTTCAAGCTGAGGGAAGGAATGCCTATAGGGTGCTGTGTTACACTCCGTCATAAACGTATGTATGACTTTTATTACAAGCTGGTTAATATAGCGCTACCGCGTGTTCGTGATTTTAGAGGTCTTTCGGGGAAAGCACTCGATGGACACGGAAATTATACACTGGGGATTAGAGAACAAATTATATTTCCCGAAATCGATTATGATAAAATTGATCAGATCAAAGGTATGAACATTTCTATCGTTACGACTGCAACGACTGATGAAGAGGGAAAAGAGCTTCTGAAACTAATGGGTATGCCGTTTCGTAATTAAAAGTTGAGGACGCGCAAAAACGTTGAAGCTTCAAAAAATTTAATGTTTTAATCGCCGGTTTAAAAGGAGAGAAAGATTTGGCAAAACAATCTCTTAGAATCAAAGCAACTAGAAAATCCAAGTTCGAGGTGAGAAAATACAACCGTTGTCCCATTTGCGGCAGGCCAAGGGCATTTATGAGGAAATTTGGAATCTGTCGTATTTGTTTTCGGAATCTTGCTTCCCAAGGAAAACTTCCCGGTGTAGTAAAATCAAGCTGGTAACCGGGTAAAAGCCGATTCAGGTGTATTTTAAATAGTATTTTTCAGTTAAACTTAGAATTTAAAGCTTAAACAATCAAATTATTGACGGAGAAATTTATATGGCGATAAGCGATCCAATTGCGGACATGATGACCAGAATTAGAAACGCCGGGAAGGCAAAATTCAATAGTGTCGACATCCCAGGGTCAAAGTTAAAGATGGAATTGGCCAGAATATTAAAAGATGAAGGATTTATAAAAAATTATAAATTCATTAAAGATAAGAAACAGGGCGTCTTACGTGTCTATCTCAAGTATGGCAAAGAGGAAACCCACGCAATCTATGGCCTTGAACGCATCAGTAAACCCAGTAAGCGTGTGTATGCCAAGAGTAAGGATATTAAGACGGTTTTAAACGGTATGGGAATTTCAGTCTTATCTACATCAAAAGGGATGATGACAGACAAAAAGGCCAAGTCAGAAAACGTTGGAGGGGAAATTCTCTGCAATATTTGGTAAAATAGTTCATTTGTCAAGTCGTTGAACGGTTAAATGATAAAGCGTTTAATCTTTATACAGAATTGAGCCCCGATTTTATCGGACTTCGTTTTACATAAGGATTCAGATAATAACCCATATAATGAAATTAAACCATTTAACGAATCAACGGATTTGCAGTTTGACTTAAGTTTAGGAGCAATCAATGTCCAGAGTAGGCAAAGCACCAATTACAATACCTGAAAAGACCAAGATAACATATAAAGACAATATAATTACTGTGCAGGGCGAGAAAGGCACCCTAACAAGATCTATCCATTCAGCCGTCGATTTAAAGATAGCCGATGGAATGATAGGGGTGAACATTGTTAATGACAACAGGACCAGCAGAGCTTTGCGTGGACTGATGCGCAGCCTTGTCGCCAATATGGTTACAGGCGTGAGCAAAGGATTTCAAAGGATTCTTGAAATAAATGGTATCGGTTATCGTGCCATGGTCAGTGGTAAAAGTATCGAATTTAATCTTGGATACTCACATCCCATTAAATTTGATCTTCCTGAAGGTATCACAGCATCTATTGACAAAAAAAACATTATAACATTGACAGGTATAGACAAAGAACTGTTAGGACATACCGCTGCATCCATCCGGAGATTGAGGCCTCCTGAAAGCTATAAAGGCAAGGGAATAAAATATGCCGAGGAGCGTATTCAGCGCAAAGCCGGGAAAGCTGGAACTAAATCACTATAAGGTTATAGAATATGGGGTCATTGAATTTTAAAAAAAAGGCGCATTTAAAGAGAAAAAAGAGGATCAGAAAAAATCTGATCGGCACACAAGAACGGCCAAGGCTGAGTGTTTTTCGAAGTTCAAAACATATCTACGCCCAGGTTATTGATGACACGCATGGACATACTCTGGTCGCGGCATCAAGTGCGGAAAAAGAAGTAAAAGGTCAACCTGACTTTGAAAATAAGATTGCTGTGGCGGGCTTTGTCGGAAAACTTTTGGGTGAGAGGGCCATTAAAAAGGGTATAAATAAGGTTGTTTTTGACCGAAATGGTTTTTTGTATCATGGTCGAGTTAAAGCTGTTTCTGATGGCGCACGTGAGACAGGACTCGATTTTTAGACGTCTTCATGATGGTTGTCTGATACCAACTTATGGGGTTTATATTGTTTAATGACTTTTAATTTGAGTCGTACATGGTGAAGGAGGCGGATTTTTGTTCAAACAGGATAAAGGCGAACAACAGTTGATTGATAAGGTCGTCCACATCAACCGTGTTGCAAAGGTTGTCAAAGGAGGGCGCAGATTCAGCTTTAGCGCTATTGTTGTGGTCGGTGATGGTGAAGGTAGCGTCGGTCATGGGCTTGGAAAAGCCGGTGAAGTCCCTGAAGCGATTCGCAAAGCCATAGAAAAAGCAAAAAAGAATATGGTCAAGGTACCCCTGGTTAACGAAACGATACCTTATGTCGTTATCGGGAAGTTCGGTGCCGGTCGTGTTCTGTTAAAACCAGCTTCCAAGGGCACCGGGCTTATCGCAGGCGGGGCCGTTCGAGCCGTGTTGGAAGCCGCAGGTGTTCAGAATATCCTGACAAAGTGTATGGGCTCACATAATCCACACAATGTCGTTAGAGCTACCATTGAAGGCCTTTCAAGATTGGAGAGTCGCGGACAGGTGGCTGCCAGGCGTGATTTGGAAATAAACGCCCTTTAAGTTCAATGTTGTTGGACGCCTGACGTCCATAACTGTTTTTTAAAGAATATTTAATTTTTTTAACGATTAGATTAATATAACGACGTGAAACTTTGGTCTTAAAACCCGATGAATTTTCTTTTTTTTAGAATTCATCGACGGTGACGATTGATAATAAATTGCGATAAAATGATTCGGTTGTCAGCCAGTCATAAGGAATGATAAATGAGTGGAATGCTGAAGATAACGCTTGTGAAAAGCATGATCGGAAGGCCCGAAAAACACCGGAAAGTATTGAGAGGGATGGGACTGACAAAGCTTAACAGAACTGTGGAGCTGATAGATACGCCTTCTATTCGGGGGATGGTCAACAAGGTGTCACACCTGGTAAAAGTTGAGGAAAAAATAGATGAAGCTAAATGAATTGATACCACCTGATGGATCACGCAGGCCCCCAAAACGTGTGGGACGGGGTGTCGGATCCGGTGCAGGAAAAACAGCCGGCAGGGGCACAAAAGGTCATAACAGCCGGAGCGGCGGCGGAGTAAGGCCCGGTTTTGAGGGCGGCCAAATGCCGCTACATCGCCGCTTGCCGAAAGGTGGTTTTACCAATATATTTAAAAAGAAAATAGCGGTGATTAATATTCGCGACCTGGATCGGTTTGAGAGCGGCAGCATTGTTGATGAAGCCGCCCTTATTCGAACCGGGCTAGTAAAGGGCCGGAGAGACGGCGTCAAACTTCTCGGACATGGCGAGATCAAAATTCCCCTTACGATCAAGGTGAATGAAGTCAGTAAAAGCGCTAAGGAAAAGATCATTGCCGCCGGCGGCAATATAGAGGTTTGTTAATATGCTTGGCGATGGGTTCGGAAATATATTCAAAATACCGGAGCTGAAAAAGCGAATTTTATACACGTTGGGACTACTTGTCGTTTATCGAGTTGGTGTCCATGTTCCGACGCCGGGTATAGACACCGTGGCACTGGCTTCATTTTTTGCGCAGGCAAAAGGGACGTTGCTCGGTCTTTTCGATATGTTTTCGGGCGGTGCTTTGGAGCGACTTTCAGTTTTTGCCCTCGGGATAATGCCCTATATCAGTGCATCGATTATTCTTCAACTTCTGACAGTGACCATACCGCATCTGGAACGCTTGTCCAAGGAAGGTGAGCAGGGGCGAAAAAAGATTACACAGTATACCCGTTACGGGACGATACTATTAAGTGTTATCCAGGGATTTGGAATCAGCGTCGGACTTGAAAGAATGACATCTCCGGGCGGCGCTCCCATTGTTATCATTCCCGGGTGGGCATTCAGACTCATGACAGTGATGACCCTGACGGCGGGAACTGCATTTATTATGTGGCTGGGTGAACAGATAACGGAACGGGGAATCGGCAACGGCATTTCTCTTATTATATTTGCCGGTATTATTGCCCGAATGCCGGATGCAATCGGAAATACATTCCGTCTCCTTTCGACCGGTGAAATGGGACTGTTTCTCATCATCATTTTAGTTGTCTTTATGGTTGCAGTTGTGGCCTTTATCATTTTTATGGAGCAGGGCCAGCGACGAATTACAGTTCAATATGCCAAAAGAGTCGTCGGCCGGAAAATGTATGGCGGCCAGAGTACACATCTGCCGTTAAAGGTGAATACATCCGGTGTGATACCTCCGATTTTCGCTTCATCGATTATAATGTTTCCGGCAACTTTGGCCAGTTTCATCGAAGTTCCCTGGATGCAGAGCGTGGCTTCGGCCATGACCCCGGGCAATATCGCATATGAGGTATTATATGTCGGCTTTATATTCTTTTTCTGCTACTTTTATACCGCTGTCACCTTTAATCCTGCCGATGTTGCAGATAATATGAAAAAACAAGGGGGATATATTCCAGGTATCCGCCCGGGTAAGCGAACAGCAGACTATATCGATAGAGTATTGACCCGTATTACGTTAGGCGGGGCCATATATGTTTCAGCAGTATGCGTTCTGCCCTCTGTTTTGATGACAAAGTTCAATGTTCCTTTTTATTTTGGCGGTACTGCGCTTTTAATTGTTGTGGGAGTTGCCATTGATACCATTCAGCAAATAGAATCTCATATGCTGGCACGACATTACGAAGGATTTTTAAAAAAGGGCGGTTCCAGGATAAAAGGAAGATTCTAACCCTCCCTGACAAACAAGTGATGGAGGAAAACATGCCGAAAGAAGAGGCAATTAAAGTTGAAGGAACAGTGCTTGAGACATTGCCCAATGCAATGTTCAAGGTAGAGCTGGAAAATAAACACCAGGTACTTGCACATATTTCCGGAAAAATGCGCATGCATTTTATTAAAATTTTGCCCGGAGATAAGGTTACGGTTGAGCTTTCTCCATATGATTTGTCCCGTGGAAGAATAACTTACAGATCAAAATAAGAGGAGATCGGTTACCGGTATTAGGTTAAAAGGATAATAGATTCATTACGTTGTACCCAATTACACATGACGTTGCTGAGGGAGTATTATAAATGAAAGTAAGGGCATCGGTTAAAAAAATATGCACCAAATGTAAAATCGTTCGCAGAAAAGGTGTTGTCAGGGTTATTTGCGAGAATAGACGACACAAACAGAGACAAGGATAAAAAGGAAAAGGAGGATCAGCTTTGGCAAGAATTGCAGGAGTAGATTTGCCGAGACGTAAACGGATTGAAGTTGGATTGACATATATTTATGGTATAGGTCCAAGTTTATCAAGGCGTATCATTCAAAAGCTTAATATTAATCCCGATACCAAGACCGATGACTTGTCAGAAACTGAGATTAATAATATCCGAAAAGTGATCGACAGCGAATATAAAGTAGAGGGTGAACTTCGCACTCAAGTTTCCATGAATATCAAAAGATTAATGGATCTTGGATCTTATCGAGGACTTCGCCATCGAAAGTCGTTACCGGTGCGTGGACAGCGGACAAGCACAAATGCTCGAACGCGAAAAGGGCCTAGAAGATCTGCCATTAAGAAAAAGGGTGGCGTCAAAAAGAAATAAAAAATTAATGGTTATTTGCTATTCGATGTGGCAATGATCCATGATGGATAACGAATCGGTAATCAGGAGCATAATATATGGCAAAGAAAATCCGCACGAAAAAAAAAGAAAAGAAAAATATACCCAGCGGTATCGTGCATATTCAGTCGACATTTAACAATACAATCGTTACTATTACAGACCCTGCCGGTAATGTTGTTGCCTGGTCAAGTGCCGGAGTGCAGGGTTTTAAAGGATCGCGAAAGAGTACTCCGTTTGCTGCCCAGATTGCAGCAGAGGATGCGGCAAAAAAAGCCATGGAACACGGGATGAAAACTGTGGAAGTGTTTGTCAAGGGCCCGGGTTCCGGAAGGGAATCCGCGCTTCGATCGTTGCAGGCTGCTGGATTCAATGTTGTTATGATTAAAGATGTGACGCCCATACCGCATAATGGTTGTCGACCGCCCAAACGAAGAAGGGTATAAATCATTGAAAATTAAAGATTGATGAATTCGTGAAATGTGAATTCATAACGTTTTAAGTGTTAGGTTTTAGGTTATTGTTTTGCTTGTAATTGCATGTGGTTAAAACTTAATGCCTAAAACTTAAAACGTTTGTAAAAAGGAGGAATACTTGGCTCGATATACAGGTTCGGTATGCCGGTTATGCCGGCGTGAAAATTTAAAATTGTTTCTTAAGGGAGATCGCTGTTATTCCGATAAATGCGCTTTTGATCGGCGCGGTTATCCACCGGGTCAACACGGGCAGCGTCGCGGCAGAAAAATTTCTGATTACGGGATACAGCTCCGGGAGAAACAGAAGGTAAAACGGATGTACGGCCTTTCAGAAAAACAGTTCCACCTGTTTTTTAAAACAGCGGATAAACAGAAAGGTATTACCGGAACCAATCTTTTGGTAATTCTGGAACGCAGACTTGATAATGTTGTTTATCGACTGGGCTTTGTTAATTCTCGTGCTCAAGGTCGCCACTTTGTAAGGCACAACCACATTCTTGTTAATAACAAAAAAGTTAATATCCCGTCGTTTCTTATCAAAATCGGAGATGTGGTCGAAGTCCGAGAAAAGAGCCGTAAAATTCAGGCTGTGGAGGAGGCACTCGGTGCTGTAGTGCGAAGAGGGGTACCGCAGTGGCTTGATTTAGAAAAAGAGAGCATGAAAGGAATTGTGAAAGAATTTCCTTCTCGCGAAGATTTAACAACACCTATGCAGGAACAACTTATAGTAGAGCTTTATTCCAAGTAACTGAAGATAAGGGATGTTAGATATGGGATGCGAAATATTCAAAACTCCATATATCATTCAAATACCCTTCCGATTATCCTCTGAAAAAAATTTGGAGAAATTATAATGGCATCAAATGAACTTATGTATATGAACTGGCGAGAGATGATAAAGCCAGAAAAGGTTCAGGTAACCAGTAAACCCAGCTATGGAAAGTTCGTTTGTGAACCTCTTGAAAGGGGATTTGGTATAACCATCGGGAATTCTTTAAGAAGGATAATTCTTTCTTCTCTTTATGGGGCAGCCATTACTTCCGTAAGGTTCGATGGCGTTATGCATGAATTCAGCGTTATTCCCGGTATATACGAAGATGTGTCCGAAATAATCCTTAATTTAAAGGAAGTTCGCTTTAAACTTGCTGATTCTGAGCTAAAAACGATTCGAATTGATCAGGAGGGAAAGGGCGAAGTCACTGCAGGTGATATCGTCAGCGATGATGGGAAATGTGAGGTGTTGAATCCTGAGCAACACATCGCAACACTTACGGATGAAGCAAAATTACATATGGAGATGACCGTAAAGGCCGGTAAAGGGTATTCGTTGTCTGAAGCGAACAAGGATGAAGATGCTCCCTTGGGTACAATACCGGTTGATGCTGTTTTTTCACCGATTAAACGTGTAACCTACGTTGTGGGGAATGCACGTGTCGGTCAGAGAACAGATTACGACAAACTTACTCTTGAGGTCTGGACGGACGGAAGTATCTTGCCTGAAAATGCTGTGGCCTATGCAGCTAAAATATTAAAGGAACAGATGACGATTTTTATCAATTTTGATGAAGAACTTTTGCCGGAACCCGTCAAAAAGATCGAGGAAAAGGAAACACCAACGTTTAATAGGAATCTTCTGAGGAGCGTTGAAGAGCTTGAGCTTTCCGTTCGAAGTGCCAATTGTCTTAAGAATGCAAATATCGTAAAAATTTATCAACTGGTAAGTAAAACAGAGGCAGAGATGCTCAAAACCAAAAACTTTGGAAGAAAATCTTTAAATGAGATTAAAGAAGTGTTAGGCGAAATGGACCTTTCTCTTGGAATGAAGCTGGAAGGATTTGAGCCGCCCAAGGAAGAAACAGAGAAGGGAGAATAATTAATCCAATGAGACATCGAAAAGCCGGTTTAAAATTAAACAGAACGAGTAGTCATCGGAACGCCATGTTCAGAAATATGGTGACCTCTCTTTTTAAGCATGAACGTATTCGTACAACAGACGTAAAAGCAAAAGAATTGAGACGCTGGGCGGATAATTTGATTACGCTGGCAAAACGCGGTGATGTTCATGCCAGACGTCAAGCGCTTGCAATTATCAGGGAAAAGGACGTTGTTCACAAGCTTTTTGCTGATGCTGCGGAACGTTTCGGACTCAGGCCCGGAGGTTACACCCGAGTCATTAAACTTGGGAGGCGGCCGGGTGATCAAGCACCGATTTCCTTGATTGAGCTGGTCTTCTCCGAAGACGACAAAAAGAAAAAACCAAAAAAGAAAAAGAAGGCCAAAGCGCCTGTCGGGGAAAAGAAGGTTGACAAAAAGGAAGCGATTGAGGAAGTGGCGCTGGAAGAAGAATCGGCGACCTTAGAAGAGGATGCTGAAAATAATAAAGTCGACAAAGAAGATAGATCAGCGGCCGAAGGGAAGAGGGAAGAAACAAAAATAGAACAAGAAAAGGCTGAAGACAAGGCGGTGGCTATAGAATCAGATGCCTCAGATTCGGATGAAAGGTCTAAGACAGAGGCTTCTGCTCAGGTTGACGCGGGAGATTCAGAAAAACCTAAAACTGAGGCAATAGAGGCCAAAGAAAAAAAAGAAGACACTGAATCAGAAGCATAATCCGAATTCTCAGTCGTTAGAATATCCTTTACAAAGCCTTGTCTGAAAAGACCGGGCTTTTTTTTTCGGTTAACTTAAAAATATGGTAAGGGTTTAGCCTTTTGAAAATGAATCGCGAAGCTTCCTTAAAAAATATTTATTCCGAAAATCTAAACAGTTACAATTCGTGAAACCATGTCGCCGGGGAGATTGAAGTCAGGTGTAATCGTGCAGGAAAAGGACAGGGACAGATCTTTAAATGGGTGTTGTCGTTTTGGGAGAAAAATATGGCTGCGACGAAAGAAACATTAAAAAATAGAGAATATGATGTCATCATTGTCGGCGGCGGCCCTGCCGGACTGTTTGCAGCATTTTACTTGGGTGAAAACTCCGAACTCGATGTTCTTATTATCGAAAAGGGGAAAGTTCCCTTAAAACGCATATGTCCGATTAAAAAAAATCGAAAATGCATGAAATGTCGGCCGTGCAATATACTATGTGGCGTCGGGGGAGCAGGCCTATTTTCAGACGGCAAGTTAAACTTTATCCATAAACTTGGCAAGACCGATCTAACACAGTTTATGGCCGTCCATCAGGCTCAGGAGCTTATCATTGAGACGGAACAGATATTCAACAAATTCGGTATGGATGGTCCTGTATATCCAACGAATATGGAAGAAGCAAAAAATATCCGTAAAAAGGCCAAACGGTATGGAATCGACCTGCTTATTATCAAGCAGAAACACCTTGGCAGTGAATGTTTGCCCGGATATATTTCGGATATGGCCGATAGCATCAAGTCCAAAGGGGTGACCATACATACATCTGAGGAAGTAAGGGATGTCATTATCGAGAATGGATATGTCAAAGGCGTCGTGACCAACAGAAAGAAGTACCTTTCAAACAACGTTATCCTGGCGCCTGGACGTGAGGGAGCGGACTGGGTTGGAAGGCTGGCAAAGAAATACGGGATCCGGCTCAGGCAAAGAGGTATAGAAGTGGGCGTGCGAGTCGAGGTTCACAATGATATCATGCGGGATCTTTGCGAAGTCATCTACGACCCCACTTTTTTCATTCAGACATCAAAATATGATGATCAGACCCGAACGTTCTGCACCAACAAAGGCGGGATTGTCTCTTTGGAAAATTATAGTAACTTTGTCTGTGTCAACGGCCATTCATATCAGAATAAAAAATCCGAAAATACAAACTTCGCATTTTTGTCCAAAGTGATCCTCACCGAACCTGTGACAGACAACCAAGCCTACGGCGAATCCATCGGAAGTCTCGCCAGTCTGATCGGCGGCGGGAAACCAATATTACAGCGTTTCGGAGATCTCAAGCGCGGACGGCGCAGCACATGGCGCCGAGTCAAAAAAGGCTATATCGTACCCACGTTGACCAGCGTGGTCTGCGGTGATATCGCTATGGCCCTTCCCGAAAGAATATTAACCAACATTATTGAAGGCCTGGATAAACTCAATCAGGTGGTCCCCGGTGTGTCCAATGACGAGACACTTCTTTATGCTCCTGAGATTAAATTTTTTGCCACCCAGGTTGAAACAACCGGCGAGCTTGAGACAAGAATCAAAGGAATGTATGTGGCCGGGGACGGTCCCGGAGTGGCTGGGAATATCGTTTCAGCCAGTGCCACCGGACTGATACCTGCAAAAGCCATTGTGAAGAAGACCCAGAGATAGTTGGTCGGACGGGAAGCTTTCTAAAGTCAGATGTGTTTCAAAAATCTAAACAGTTACAATTTTTTTTAAAAGATCTCCTTGATAAATCGTGTCATCTCTGAAAGAATTATATCCTTGGCCTGAAAATGGGGAATGTGGCCGCAGTCGGGGATTAGCTTAACATTCACCGGTCCGGATACCTGGTCGGCAATGCCCATGACTTGGGCGGGGGTACCGTATTCATCATCTTCACCCTGGAGTATGAGGGCAGGGCAGGCGATTTTGGGAAGGATGTCCTGGATATTCCAGTTTTGAAATTCAGGTGAGAGCCATCTGTCGGCCCAACGGTAGAAAATCGTTTCTGTATTTTCTTTGTGATATCGGGCAAACTTTTCTTTTAAAGGAGTGGTTTCAAAGGTCTTAACCGCCCTGCGAATACCCTCAATGGTTTTTTGTTCAACAAAGATATGTGCTGCTTCCGTAATGATCCCGCGCACCAGGTTATGGTGAGCGGAGGCGGCGATTAATGCAATTGTACCTCCGTCGCTGTGCCCGATGAGAACGGCGTCCTCAATCTTGCATTCTTTTAACAGTGCCGGCAGGTATATTAAGGATTCTTTTTGTAAATAATCAACCGGCCAGGGGCCTTTAAATTTTTCGGAGCCTCCGTAACCTTTTCTGTCGTAAACCAATCCGGAGCACCCGGTGAATGTGCAAAGCGTTTCCGGGAAATCTCGCCAGACCTCAATACAGCCAAGTCCTTCATGGAGGAAAACAAGTGTGGGACTTTTCTTTGTTGATCCGGCAGGCTGTATTTCAATACTTTTGGCCCGGAGTCTGATGCCGGACATTCGTACAAGAAATGTCCTGGAAAAAAAGGTCCTTTTTTCTTCGATATCTTTTATCATCGTAAACGGTTTCAATCCTTACACGGACTGTTGCCCGAATCAATTTTGGCCGCCCCTAACGGGTGCTCAAAGAGATTTTAGGATAACCAACAATCCGTTATTTTTTGACCGGCCTGCTTCCCGGAAGCCGCGATCTTTAGAGCGGAGAAGGCTTCAGAACCTGTTGAGTCTCCCAAAATAGACTATGAAAATATTTATTTGTCAAGTGTGTAACTAAATGTCTCGGAAATTCTACAATTGGTTGAAACTAAAGATCTTTTAATGGTTCCTGGTTTATGCCACTTCCATCATTCCAATTGTGAGCAAAGCGAACTAACTTGATACTTTCATCTAAAAGAGGAAAAAATGATTATAGAAACGCCGGGTGTTGTTACGGATAGGATTTTACTTCTCGGTCGGAAAGAGTCGTGTGTTTATCTTTTAAAAGGAAAAAGTGAGTGTGCCCTTCTGGGTGGTGGAACTGCTTATATTGTTCCGGACATGATACGTCAGCTCAAGGATTTTAATATAGATGAAAAGAAAATCAATCGGATTGTGATACTCCATTCCCATTTTGATCACTGCGGAACCGTTCCTTTTTTCAAAAGGAGATGGCCCTGGGTAAGGATAGCGGCGTCGGCACGGGCAAAGGAACTTTTGGCCAGGCCTGAAGTCGTCCAAAGTATTTCATCTCTGAATCAATTGCTGCTGGCCGAACATGGATTGGAAAAACTTGCCAAAGATATGGGAATTGAATTTGATGGAATCCATGTTGACGATCTTGTAAAAGGAAACGATGTTTTGGCCTGTGGTGATCTGTCGATGGAAATGATCGATGTCCCAGGTCATTCTTCGTGTTCCATTGCCGTATATGTTCCCCAAGAAAAAGCCATGTTTGCTTCCGATGCAGGAGGCATCCCTTTTGGAGATCAAATTTTTACAGCCGCAAATTCGAATTTTGACAAGTATCAGGAAAGCCTTCAAAAGATGGCCGGCTATGAAATCGGAGTACATTTGGCTGAACACTATGGTGCAAGGACCGGCAACGACGGCAGAAATTTTCTAAAAAAATCAATAGATGCCGCCAAAGAAACCCGGATGATTCTGGAAGCTTCTTATGCAAGGACCAAAGATATCGAGATGAGTACACAGGAGGTTACAGACAGGGTTTTGAGATGGATGCCGGAGGACTTTATGCCGAGAGAGATCATTGCCGTGGTGGTCGGTCAGATGGTGAAATTTATCGCCGGACTAAAGTAAATCCAGTACTTCAAAGATATTGTCCATCAGGTCTATTACACCAAGTTTGTTTCTTAAAACAGATCCTTTGTTTAGAAGTATTTTTATGACTTCGGAGGATTCCAGGGCTGCAAGGAGTGTCACAGCATGCGGCAAGCAGCCCAATGAAGTTTCTGCACCTTTTTGAGGGAGAATATCCGAATCGCCGTAGATGAGTGTTAACCCCTTGTCTTTTGGAAAGATGCTGGTAACATGGCCGTAGACCCCTGCAATCGCAGCAGAGACAAGTGGTGATCCGACTTTTTTTGCAGCGCCTTCCAGAATAAATCGGGTTCGAATGTTGTCAAGGCAGTCTACAACAACATCTGATTTTTCTATTAGATGTGATGCATTTTTATCATCAAGCAGCTCGTTATGACCCTTTACAGTAATTGTCGGATTTATTTCTCGCACCCTTTTAACGGCGGCTCTCGTTTTAGGCGTTTCAAGAAGGGGGTGTGTGCTTAAAAATTGCCGGTTCAAGTTGCTTTCTTCAAACGTGTCGTCATTAATCAGCGTCAGCAGGCCGATGCCAAGGCGAGCCAGAATTTCAGTTACAGCACCGCCGAGACCTCCAAGCCCAACAATACTTGCACGTGAACTTAATAGAATCGATTGTTCCTTTGGTGAAAATGTTTTCATGTTACGTGAATAATGCTCGGGAACGAAATTTTCTTCAAGAGCTGCAATTTCAATGTGACGGCCGCTGAGTTGGAAACGCTCTGAAAGATTTAAAATATGTTCAACAGAGATACTGGTATAAGAAGTGCCGTCAGGGAATTTATTTTGTATTGAAACATTTTTTATTTTATTAATAATATCGACTTTCAAAAAATATTCCTCTCTTGATTTATTTATATATGAGGTCGCGGTGTTTTTATTTGCTATATCCCTCGGTTGATGAATAAGTGTTTACGAGAAAAACTCCCCGACCTCTAATTTATATGATAACCTTATAATGAAGGTTTTTCACCCATATTTATGATGCGAAACCTGGGTTGTATGTTCCAAAGAGTATCTTCAAACAAGAACCTGTCGGACGCCAATTGTGAAATAAAGTGTAGGCGTCGACTCTATGAAAATCAAGGGAGTAAATATACTTACTGAGTGAACAGGCCTCATGAATATTGCAACAACGATAATACCGATATTTGCCGTAATAACCCTCGGATGGGTTGCCCGGTTAAAAGGATTTATCCAGCCGGAATTTTTAGGCCCGGCAAATCGCCTGGTCTATTACATGGCGATCCCCGCCATGATTTTTCACGCAATCTCCAAAGCGTCGTTGAAGACCCAGTTTGATATTGCCGTCCTTTTCATTACCCTATTCTCCGTACTGGCTGTTTTTGCCGTTTCATGGTGTGTGGGCGTATTGTGGTGCATTGAACGCAGGGAATTGGGAACGTTTATTCAGACCTCTTTTCATGGAAATCTTGGATATATCGGCCTTGCCGTCGCATATTATTCCCTCGGGGATGACGGGTTTGTGAGGGCCAGTATTATTGCCGGATTTATTATGATATTACAAAATTTTCTTGCGGTCGTCGCCCTTCAATTAAATTCTGAAAAAATTTCACCCACCGGGAATACAAAATCGGTTATATTGAGAATAATGGGCAATCCTGTTATTCTCTCAGCCCTCGCAGGGATTTTATTTTCCTTAACGGGATTTCGGTTACCGCTTATTATCAGCAGGAGTCTGGATATTTTAAGTGGACTCGCACTACCTATGGCTTTAATTCTGATCGGAGCTTCTCTGTCTTTTAAACTGATGCGGTTGAAGATATCTCAAATATTATCTTCGAGTTTTTTGAAACTGATTCTGCTTCCGGCATTGGGTTTTATCTTCTATCGTTTATTCGATATAGATCTCAAGAATTATCTGCCAGGCCTTATTCTGGTGGCTTCACCAACGGCAACGTTGGCCTATGTTATGGCAAAAGAAATGAACGGGGATACAGATTTTGCAGTGGCAGCAATTTCTACATCCACCATGCTGTCTGCTGCAACATTTACCTTATGGTTGCATATTGCGGCCAGATAAAGGTGAGAATCATGGGAATTTTCTTCAGCAGCAAACCTTGTATAAAGTTGATCAAAGCTTTTTTATCCTTTTAATATTTTTCCCCTTGAAAGATTGGTATGTGTTCAGGGGGCAGTCATTTCCCCTTCACTTCGGTGTCTCCGTCACTGGTATTTTCAGTGACTTAGCAGTGGTGGCATTCCTGCCCCCTCCGCGTTCTCCCGCGAAAAGCATGCGGGAGCCGCGGTCTCCCCCACTGCTAACTCACTGAAAATACAAAGCGACTCCGCCAACCCGCCTGCCATGCAAGGTCTCCTGCCATTCGAACCCGGCAACGACCTGGGTCGAAGCCGATGATAGACGGGCGAGGCGGGCAGGGGCACGAGCGGGCAGGTAACGTTACGGGAAAACAACTGCCCCCCCTGAATAATTACAAAGATTGTACATTTTCTAAAAATTTTGATATAATTCAAAAAGTTTATCTGATTCAATCGATTAACATTTTGAAACTCGGAAGTAGTTCTTTTCCCGGATTCAGTGAAACCATAGACAAAAAAGGGATTCATTTGGCCAAGATTTTGGGCGTCCAACGAACCTTTACCAAACCGGTTGCCAGTGAACTGCTGCTGAGTGAAACTTGGGAGATATTTTTGGGTTTAAACGACAACGGATTAAAAGAGGGGAAAGCATGATGAAAAAGCATATGACACGGTTTGGACTTTTTGGCGTCATCCTTGTAATAACCATACTCGTTCTTCCGATATCAGGAAATGCCGTGGATTTTTCCGCCGACATGATTAACAAATCGCCCATGGGAACCATTAATGGAAAGGTGTTTTTCAAAGAAGGAAACTTCAGGCAGGAAATGGATATGGGCGGGATAAATCAGGTAACGATTTTTCGGAAAGACAAGGGGCTGGTATGGATACTTATGCCGGGGCAGATGATGTATATGGAAATGGATGGTGACGGTGGACAAAATATGAGCCCCGTTGATCCTGATGAACTCGGTAAAATGGGGAAAATGGAATACCTGGGAAAAGAAAAGGTAAACGATTATTCATGTTCAAAGTACCGATTCACACATAACGATCCATCCTTTGGTACCGGAATATACTGGATTTCAGAAAAACTAAATTTTCCCGTCAAAATGGAAATGGACGGGCCGTCCGGTCATATGGTTACAGAGTATCGAAACATCAGTGAAAAAACGGTTCCCGGTTCCCTTTTTGATATTCCTTCAGGGTATCAAAAGATGTCGATGCCGATGATGCCCGGTATGCAACAACAGTAAGGATTAACTGGTCGAAAACTTTAATAAAAAAAACGTTCAATATGCCGGAATGTTTGGGGATTGCGCTAAATGGTGTTTAACGCATTGGGATAAGAATATATTTCCCTTCTTCTTTTTTAATTTTTACGCCATAAATCCTTAGGGTCTCTGTAATTGGGCGGCCAAACAAAAAGTCCGTCAACTCAGGATCAAGACCGGCCTTTTGAACAACCAACTCTCTTATGTTTATATCGTACTCGATCAGATCGAGAATGCCTTTGAGTGGTTTTTCCCTGTTACGCTTCTTCAGGGCATCTACATAACGTGTGAGCATGTCATATGAGCATCGTGCCTGGTGGCTCTCGACGAGTTCCCACAATCCTTCAACGGATGATACAAGATCTTTTCGTGTCAACCGGTTTTCCGCGTAAATCTTTTCAATATCTTCGGTTTCCCAGCATTTAAGCGTCCTGCACTCGACGGGTCTATGGTCATATATGGTACAATCATTGTTCTTTTCATTAAAAAAAACACAGGTCCAAGAATCCTTTTGTCCTTTTAGTTTTAAAATATCTGAAGATGCCGGTAAAAGGCATTCTTTTATATTGTCATAAAATCGTTCACCTACTCTGATGGTATAGATATACTTTGCCGGAATAAACCCTTTTTCAATGAGCTCCTTATCTACAAGATGAAAGGACGGCCCGCCCTTTTTACAGCAAGTGCCGCAACGGATACATTCCGAAATCCCGGTGGGTTGTGTGGTTTTTGGAGGTTTTGAAATCATTTTTACCAGGCCGTAAGAGTTTAGCCTTTTGAAATTGAATCGCTCCAAGTGTGCTTAAATTTTTTCTGAAAGAACTCGTAGATAAGGGCTCGTAATGAAAAAACTGGTTTTAGCTTCTGAAACTGGTTTTGATTTTAAGGCCATATAATCGCATTCAAGCCAATCCGGAATGGTTTTTTCATAACGAGCCGTAATCCACTCAAACAGCTTCCAGTAAAAATTTAAGCACACCTGAAGCTTCCCAAAAACGGATTTGTTTCAAAAATCTAAACAGATACACCAGGCCAATAATTTGAATACAAAAATCTTTTTCAACAAATGCTTGAAGGGTCGGGGTGTTTTATTAAAAACGACTGGTTGAGCGTAGCGAACTTACAATTAAAACTCACCGGCGCCTGAAATAGTTATGAACCGATCAGATTTTCAAAAAAATCATTCCCCTTGTCGTCGACAATAATAAAGGCCGGAAAATCTATCACGGTAATTAAAAAGATCGCTTCCATTCCAAGTTCGGGATACGCTAACGTCTCGATCTCTGTAATGCAATCTTTGCCCAGACGTGCCGCAGGCCCGCCAATGGACCCGAGATAGAATCCACCGAATTTGTTACATGATTGCGTAACTTCTTTTGATCGGTTTCCCTTTGCCAGCATAATCATGGAAGCACCATGTGCCTGAAAAACGGGGACATAGGGGTCCATTCGGCCGGCAGTTGTGGGACCGAAGGATCCCGAAGGATATCCATCCGGAATTTTTGCCGGACCGGCATAATATATGATGTGATTTTTGAAATATTCCGGAAGTCCCTCATCCCTGTCAAGCCGTTCTTTAAGTTTGGCATGGGCAATGTCTCGGGCCACAACGATTTTTCCGTTAAGGGTCAGGCGGGTGGCTATTGGATATTGGCTCAGTTCTGCTCGGATTTTATCCATCGGCCGATTTAAGTCAATGGGAACGGCATTTGTATCCGGACCTGCGGGTTCCGGCAGATATTTGGCCGGGTCGGTCTCGAGACGTTCCAGATAAATGCCTTGATTCGTTATTTTTGCTTTGATATTCCGATCTGCACTGCAACTGACTCCAAGACCGATAGGGCAGGATGCACCGTGCCTTGGAAGACGGATGACCCGGACATCGTGACAGAAATATTTTCCTCCGAACTGAGCACCAAAACCCAGTTGTTGAGATATCTCAAGCAACTCTGATTCGAGCTTCAGATCTCTGAATGCATGTCCCAATCGGTTTCCCGCTGTGGGAAGACGGTCCAGATATCCTGCCGATGCCAGCTTTACAGCCTTTAGGTTGATTTCGGCAGAGGTTCCGCCCACTGCAAATGCAAGATGATAGGGTGGGCACGCGGCTGTTCCGAGGGATTTCATCTTGTCTTTCATAAAGGCAACGAGTTTTTCCGGGGTCAAGGTTGCTTTGGTCTCCTGATAAAGATATGTCTTATTGGCGGAACCGCCGCCTTTGGCAATGAAAAGAAAGTGATAGGTGTCTCCCTCAACGGCATGAATTTCGATTTGCGCAGGAAGGTTACAGCCGGTATTGACTTCATCATACATGGCCAGCGGAGCGTTTTGTGAGTAACGCAGGTTGTTGCGGGTATAGGCATTAAAAATACCTTTGGAAATGGCCTCCTTGTCACAAAAACCGGTCCAGATCTGCTGTCCCTTTTTCCCCATTACAATGGCAGTACCGGTGTCCTGACACATGGGGAATATACCTTCTGCGGAAATCACCGCATTTTTCAGCATTTCAAGGGCCACATACCGATCATTATCGGAACTTTCAGGGTCATCGATGATTTTTGCCAACAGCGACAGATGTGAAGGTCTTAGCAGGTGTGAAACGTCCTTAAATGCGTGCTCGGCAAGAAGGGTTAATCCTTCCGGGGCGATGGCCAATATTTCCTGGCCTTTAAATGTATCTGTGTGAATATGGTCTTCGGTTATTTTGCGATATTGAGTGGTATCGTCTCCCAAAGGAAACATGTCCTGATATTCAAATTCTACCATAATTATTTTCCTCCAAATGCAGAATACAGGATAAACAAAAAAAGCCCTCCTAACACAAGGAAGGCTTTTTTAAAGGCTGAATCCCGGGATTTTATGATTGTTACGCGAAAGCCGAATCACTTTTCCAGGGTCATTTGAATATAATGGCAAGGGCATTCTTTTGAACACAAGCCGCATCCCTTGCAGAAATCGTAGTCAAATTCGTAGAGTCCGGTGGTTTTCGACTTTTTAACGGCATTGTCGGGGCAATACATATAACAGTTGCCGCAATTGAAACAGAGCCCGCAGCTAAAGCATCGTTCCGCCTCAGCGAGAATATCATCCCGGTCATACGGTGGATAAATCTCTTTAAAACCCTTGAGTCTCATGTGGATCGGCCTGGCTTCCTTCTCATATCGCTTGACCGGCTGGTAATAATAGGTGTTCAATTCCCTTGAGAAGACCACGGGCGGTTGCGCCAATTCACTTTCTACATCTCTTTCGATATAATCTTCAATTGCTGAAGCAGCACGCATTCCCTGACCAATGGCCAAAGAGACCGTTTCCAGACCTGCCACGGCATCACCACCGGCAAAGACACCATCCATACTGGTCATCAAATATTCGTTGGTATAAATCCATTTTTTATCTACGGTCTGCAGTTCGATTCCATCATAATCCACGGCTTGGCCTGTGGCCATAATGACGGTATCCGCGGGAATGAAGGCCTCTGATCCGGAAATGGGAACCGGTCTGGCCCGGCCGCTGGCGTCAGGTTCTCTGAGCTCCATTTGTACGCACAAAAGACCAACAACCCGTCCTTCATCAGTTATTAATTTCGTCGGGTTGGTGTGATACCGGAACATGATGCGTTCTTCCATGGCTTCGTCAATTTCGGCGGTAATGGCAGGCATTTCCATTCTTGTTCGTCGGTAAACAACACTGACGTTTGCTCCCAGACGCTTGGCAACACGGGCACAGTCCATTGCGGTATTGCCGCCGCCGATAACCACAACATCATTGCCGACCTCTACCCATTTGCCGGTGTTGACCAGTTTTAAAAATTCAACGCCGGTAAAAACATTTCCCGCGTCTTTGCCCGGGACGTCGATCGACACACCCTGTTGGGCACCGACCCCCAGAAATACCGCATCATATTCATGGCGCAATTGATCCAATGGAATGTTGACCCCGACTTTGACATTGCACTCCAACTCAACGCCCAGACGGAGAATATTGTCGATTTCCTGTTTTAAAATATAGTTCGGCTGCCGGTAGGATGGAATCCCAAACCGCATCATACCACCGGGCTCGCTCTTTGCCTCGAAAATCTTCACCTGAAACCCTCTTTTGGCCAAATGAAAGGCGCAGGAGAGTCCGGCAGGACCGGAGCCGATGACCGCCACCTTTTCTTTTCTCGTATCAATGAGTTTTTTATGTCGCAGGTTATTCTCCAGACCGTAATCGCCGACAGCGCGCTCTGCACAATTGATTGCCAGAGGTTCGTCGAAGTCCCGTCGATTACATCCCGCTTCACAGGGGTGGGGACAAACTCTGCCGCAAACGGCCGGAAAAGGATTGGTGCGGGTCAAAATATGCCACGCCTGTTCATAATCTTTCTTTTCGGCAAGAACCCTGAGAAAGCCCCGGATGTCATTTCCGGCAGGGCAAGCATGATTGCATGGCGGTGTTTGCGTAATATTGATGGGCATCAAAGTCCGCCATGAACCGGTTTTATAAGGGATTACTTTGCGTAAATCCAGAACCAATCCTAAAGGTAGCTTTTCCATTATAAATTAAACCTCTCTATATTATGGTTGGCGATTTTTTGAATTTCGGCGATGATTTCCGGAGATCCGCCTTTTTTGAACAGATGGCTGAAACGGCCCTGCAATTTGAGATACTCTTCCACCGGAACCTTGACCCGAATTTTTCTTGCATTGGTCACCTTGCCGTCAATGATTTCGTATATCGGAAACACGCCGGTATCTTTTGCAAGGCGGCAGATCTGTACGGTGAGTTCTCCGGGATGGCCCCACCCGAGGGGGCAGGGTGCCAGAATGTGAATGTATTTGGGCCCCTCAATGGAAAGGGCGGTCTTTACCTTGCGTTGCAGGTCTCGAAAATCATCCACCGTGGCGGTGGCCACATAGGGAATACCGTGATCAGCCGCGATCAGCGGCATATTTTTTTTCCTGGTTGTGTTTCCCATGGGCGTTGTGGTGGTCCTGGCACCGAAAGGGGTAAAGCTGGAACGCTGAACGCCGGTATTCATGTAAGCTTCATTATCGTAGCATACATAGAGAACATTGTGGCCTCTTTCGAACATGCCGCTGATGCTCTGGAAGCCGATGTCGGCAGTACTTCCGTCACCCCCCTGAGCGATGATGTTGACCGGACCTTTCTTCAGGGCTTTGTAAGCGGCTTCCACGCCCGAGGCAACCGCCGATGCATTTTCAAAAAGGCTGTGCAAAAAAGGAATGCGCCAGGCCGGATCAGGATAGGGTGAGCTGAAAACTTCCAGACAACCCGTCGCAACACAGGCAATGGTATTTTCACCGGAGGCATCCTGCACCAGACGGGCGGCCAGAGCCTGACCGCAGCCGCCACATGCACGGTGTCCGCTGGAAAATAAGTCTTTTTTTTCTATTTTGTTGAGTTCCTCAGCGCTTTGATTCATAATTATAAATCCTTCTCAGATATCAATTCTTTTTTGAGGCCTAAAAATTCCAATTCAACCGGTTCTTTTTCGACCTTTTCCACCATGTATCGCAGGTCATTCTTCGTAATGTTCCGGCCGCCCAATCCTGCGATAAAGCTGCTGATATTACGATCTTTTTTCTCGGCACGGGGAAACGACCAGCGCACATCGCTGGCCAGAATCCCGCCCCTTCCCAGGGAAATTGATTTTTCGACCACAACAATATTCATTTTGTCTTTCAGCGTATTGTAAATTTCTTTACGCGGAAACGGACGGTAGGAGCAGATTTGCAGAAGTCCGACCTTTTTGCCTTCTTCTTCAAGCTGATCGATAAGATCCTTGATCGTGCCGACTAAAGAACCCATTGAAATAACAACCACATCGGCGTCTTTTAATTTATAGGTTTTGATGAAGCCGCCGCTGTCTCTCCCGAAGGCTTTTGCAAAATCTCCGCTGACTGTCTTGATGGTTGCTTCGGATTTTTCCATGGCACGGTGCAAAATATATCGGGTCTCCATATAAAAACGAGGATCTGCAAAGAGACCGATACCCCTGGGCCACCGGGGGTCCACGATGTTGGTCGGCCGAAACGGCGGCAAAAAGCTGTCGACTTCTTTTTGGTCCGGAACATCCACCGGTTCAAACGCGTGGGTCAGAATAAATCCGTCCATGCAAACCATTACCGGCAAATGGGTTTCTTCCGCAATTTTAAAGGCCTGGATATGTAAATCGGCTGCTTCCTGGTTATCCTCGGCATGAAGTTGGATCCATCCGGCATCCCTTAAGGCCATGGAATCCTGCTGATCGTTCCAAATACTCAGCGGTGCCGATATGGCTCTGTTTGCAATGGTAAACACAATGGGAAGTCGCATTCCCGCAATACAGTATACCACCTCACTCATAAGCAGCAACCCCTGGGATGTTGTCGCCGAATAGGCACGGGCACCGGCAGCACTTGCTCCCAACACCACAGAGGCAGCGGAAAATTCGCTTTCCACGTTTACATATTCAGCGTCCAGGTCGCCCCGTCCGACAATACTGGCCAGTTCTTCCACGATATGCGTTTGGGGTGTAATCGGATAGGCGGAGATGACATTTGGGCGGCACTTGGCCACCGCTTCCGCAACAGCATAAGATCCTTCAATTTGTTTAAGCATGAAACTACCTCTTTTGCATGATTTCACGGGCCCGTTCAAGGGCGGCCACATTGTTTTCACCCACCCTGCCGGGGAATTTTCCCATAATTGCTTCCTGGACGGCATCCAGACTCACCAGGCCGGTAATCGTACAAAATGCACCAATCATAATTGCATTCGGTATGGGCCTGCCGATGATTTCCAGCGCGATTTCCGTAGCAGGAATGGTTTCCACCTTTGCGGTTGTTTTAAGTTGTAATTCTTCGGGTTTTTTTTCTGAATTGATCAGAATTAAACCATCCGACTTAAGTCCATCCAGAACAGGTACTGATCCAATCAGGTTGGAATCCTGGACGATCAGATAATCCGGGTTTTGCACGTCTTCACGTGTTCGAATTTTCTTGTCATCGATTCTAACAAAAGCCATGACAGGTGCGCCGACCCGTTCAGCGCCAAAAGAAGGGAAGGCCTGTGAAAATTTACCGTCTTTGAATGCTGCAATCGACAAAAGCTCTGCAGCCGCCACATTCCCCTGTCCGCCTCGACCATGTATTCTAATTTCGATCATATTTTTCACCTTAATATCAAGTGCTGCTTGGGTGTATCATAAACGATCTGCGATGTAATTTTTACGAATTTGTTGTTGAGACGATCCAAATCGAATTGTTTTGCCACAGTATTTCATCATAGCATATAAATTTATCACTGCCAGTATGTCAATCAGAAAAGACTAAGAAATAATATTTTATTCTACAAAATGTCAATAGCTATTTTGGCAGGATTAGGAAATAATTTCCGCAATCCCCATGCGGGAGTCGTGGTTTTGCCCACTCCGAAGTCTTTGAAATGACGAAGCCACTTCGTCAACCCGCTTGCCATGCAAAGTACAAACGGGCAGGTATCGTTGCACGAGAAAGCTCACTTCCGTCGGCATGTACAAAATAGAATCCGTTTATAAGCGGTCTTAAAGGATTTTTTTATAAAACACCTTAAACCTGTTGAGTCTTTCGGGAAGTATATTCACACCGATTCCTGCTCCTTTGGGAATTTGTATAAAACCATCCGGTTGCAGAACCACCGGTTTGTCAACGATATCCTCATTAAAATATCGGGCGGTTTCGGAGGTATCACCTGGGAGGACAAAACCCGGAAGGGTTTGAAGATGAATATTGAAAGCCCTGCCGATTCCGGTTTCAAGCATGCCGCCTGACCATGCTTTAATATTGTTTTTCATACAATGGGCCTGAATTTTGTTAGATGTTGTCATGCCGCCCACGCGACCCTGTTTTATGTTGATTATCCGGCAGCTGCCCATTTCAACCGCGGTTTTTGCATCATTGAGACTTTTGATGGATTCGTCCAGACAGATGGGCGTATGGATCTGTTTTTGCAGTAGCGCGTGAAAATAGATGTCATCATAACTCAAAGGCTGTTCGATCATCATGAGATTAAATTCATCGATCTTCTTTAAAATGGGGATGTCTTCAAGGGTGTAATCGCTGTTGGCATCGACCATGAGGTTGATACACGGGAATGCTCTCCGAACCATTTGCAGGATTTCAATATCCTTGTCTTTTTTTATTTTTATCTTGATTCTGTGGTATTTTTTGTCGCATGCTTTTTGAATCGATTCAAGGAGGTCATCGATATCCTCCTGGATTCCGATACTGATTCCGGACATGATTTTTTTGGATTGACCGCCGATAAGCTCGAACAGGGGGATTTCATATTTTCTGGCCAGAAGATCCATAAGGGCATTTTCAACTGCGGCTTTGGCCATATGGTGGCCTCGGATTTTTTCAAATTTCTGGAGAACCTCCTCGATGGTAAAATTGTTCGTGGCCGTTAAAATAGCGATTAAAAAATCTTGCATAATATGAGACGCTGTTGCATTTGTTTCATAACAGTAGTACGGGTCGGGAGATGTGACGCATTCCCCCCATCCGCAAACATCATCCGAAATAATTTTGAGCAGTAACGCCTCTCTGTGGGTCTGGATGGAAAAACTGGTTTCAAACGGTTTGACAAGCGGCATCCGGACGACAAACATTTCCACCGAATCGATCTTCTGTATTTTTTTCACCGGTGTTTCATCTCCACAATTTATAAAAAACCCTCTTTTTGTCTTTTGAAAACACGATTTCCCTTGCAACATATTCGCGTCCAAAAGCCGTTTCAAAATGATGTCGCGTTTTCCTTCGCCATTCGATTGCTTGGTTTAAATTTGTCTCTTTTAATGACCGTATGTTTCCGGGAATTTCTATATAGGCTGTGTCTTCTGTAAAATTTTCCAGGTTTTTCGACGGGATATCCTCCAGAATCGGAGGTTCTTTGCGCGTCATCTTTCTAATGACCCGGTCTGAATTCAGGTTCCAGGTTGCGATCAGCCTGTCTGTGGGAAGCCCTTTGTGAAGACCGCTTTCCCCAACTCCGTATATATCGTTTTCATATTCTTCGCTGATGATGCCGAGTCTGTGAATATTGAAAAAAGCGTTCATGGCTTCGAGAGGATCAAAATTCCAACGAATGATCTCATATCTCATTTTTAAAACTTCCTCTCTTTGGGCTTTCTTAAGCAAAAAACCGAATCCTTGTTTCTGATGTTCTTGACGAACCCCGGTCATATGGGAATAGATAAAGTGTTTTCCTTTCCACTTGCCGATGATTGCATAGGTAAATCCCTCCAATTTGCCATTGAAATAAAGCCCTTGAACAAGACCCCCATATTTTTGTACGCGTGTCATCAAATGATGGGGTTCGATATCCCAATCAACAAATCCCCAGGCACTTTTTTGGATTTCCGGTATTTTTTTAAAATCTTCTATTTCTGTTATTGTTTTTACTTCAAGCATTTTTGATCTCCTGAACAGGCAAACATTGACAATTTTACCACTCAAGTTTGACAAACTTGTAAAAAGTCTTTTGTGAGCGACATTTGAGCATTTGGGGAATCAGCGTTTCAAGCGGTGAAGCGTTAAAAATTTCAAGCTGTTTGAGGCGCTTGCGCCGAGTTCTTGAAATTTAGCGGTACCGATGGAAACGCCCCCAAATGGTCACGGAGCGAGCAATATTGACTTTTTACGAAACCATCAAGTTTCGCATTCAAAATATTCATTTTCTTTAAATTTATCATTTAACTTTTTTTGTCAAACAAATCATGGATACGGCACCCCAAAGTACAATCCTTCACACCATACGGAAAATAAAAAATGAATATCGACTCTATTTCCAAAAAGGGTAACTGTTTAGATCTTTGAAACAAATCTTTTTTTAGGAAGCTTCAGGTTTGCTTAAATTTTTACTGGAAGCTGTTTGAGTAGATTACGGCCCGTTATGAAAAAACCATTACGGATTAGATTGAATGCGATCATATGGTCTTTAAACCAAAACCATTCTCAGAAGCTAAAACCGGTTTTTTCATTACGAACCGTTATCTACGAGTTCTTTCAGAAAAAATTTAAGCAAACCTGGAGCAATTCA
>JAWOIY010000230.1:0-2841 GCA_046484425.1 Desulfobacterales bacterium
CCGATCACCGGCCCCTGATGCGCTTCGAGCATGGCTTTTAGAGGAACTTCTTTTATACTGGTGATATCCGCGAAAACACAACCGCCAGGCAGGTGAGGGCCGATTTTTTTGATCACCGAGGTGGTTACCTCAATGGGCACACTGATAATTGCAAGTTCGACA
Organism: Desulfobacterales bacterium; assembly: GCA_046484425.1. Classification (GTDB taxonomy): domain Bacteria; phylum Desulfobacterota; class Desulfobacteria; order Desulfobacterales; family UBA11574; genus UBA11574. The sequence continues at coordinate 163 of JAWOIY010000230.1, forward strand.
TCCTGGCAAAGTCGATCGACATCGGGCCAATCTCCTCGGTCCAAAATACGCACCTGGTAACCGGCGTCGGCAAACCATCGGTGAAAATATTGCCCCATGCTCCCTAGTCCTCCGATGAGAAGGACGGGTGCCCCGGCACGGATCCCTTTTTGAGCCATCTGGGCGGTCTGTTCAACCCGTGACTGGCGGAGAATACGACGGTAAATCTCTTCAACGTAATCAGGGTCAAGGCCCGCTTCAGATCCCTGGTCGCGACGTTGGGAAATTAAATTTTCTTCCCTTGCCGGGTGATAAACCGGGATGTTGTGAGCTTTTTTTAGCCGAACAACGTGCTCGACTTCGGCCTGTCGTTTGGCAAGCAGAGAAACAATCTGTTGGTCGATGGCGTCGAGTCTCAGCCTCAAACGTTCAAGCTCTTGTTCAACGTTGGGGCTTGTCGGTTTTTCGTTGATCGATGATTGTGGCGGTTTCGGATCCTGTGTTTTCATGATTTTCGGCATACTATTTCGTTTGGGTTGATGACACGGATAAAACCCGGCGATTTTCAAAGGTCAGAGTTAATAACATTTTTTCAAGGTCTTTGGCAAGGATAAGTAAATTATAAAGCAGCATTAAAATAAAGGTATGTGTTCAGGGAGTAGTCATTTTCCCTTCACCTTGGTGTCTCCGTCACCTGTATTTTCAGTGACTTAGCAGTGAGAGGGGGAACACATACGAATAAAGGATTCAGGTTATGCTTGCCTTTGTTGTCAAATAAGGGTAGATTATCGGACGATAAATTTGTTTGAGATTATAGACAATAGAGAGATTCATATGAAACCGATAAAAATAGTTTTGATCCTGGCGGCAGTCTTTTTTTTAGGGGCATGCACCCTAAAAACGGTTCAAGAAACGCTTGATCCTGCATATCAACTTTTTTCACAGTCTGAAAAAATGCTTCAGGCGAAATCGTATGAAGAAGCCCTTAGCGGTTTTAGGCAATACTATGAACGATTTCCTGACGGGCCCTTGGCCGATGCGGCGCTGATGAAAATGGCATCGATCCATACGATCCGTGGGAATTATGAACAGGCCGGAAGCCTCTATCAGCGGCTGATCTTGGAATATCCGGAAAGCCGTTTTGTATCCGATGCCCGGTTCGAAATACTGGTCACATATTACAACAGGGGTGAATACAAAGCCGTCATCGATCAGGCAACGGATTTTCTCAAAGATACCACTTCCAGGGTCCATATCCTCAGAACGTACATGTTGCTCGGAGACACCTATCTGGCCATCGGTTCTCCCAAAGATACGGTCAATTACTATGTTATGGCGTTTAAGGAATCAAAGGATACGGAAAAGAACGTCGTTGTCGAGAAATTGAAAGCAGTTGTTCGAGGATTGAAATCTGTAGATATTTTGTATTTTATTGAACAGGTGGAGGATGATATCCTGAAAGCTCACCTTCTGTTTCAGCTCGGACTCAACTATGCCGAAGAAGAGAAATATGATGAAGCCCTAAAGGTTTTGTCCGCCTATACGGAAAAATTCCCGCTGCATGAAAATATGCAGGAAGCAAAAAGACTCATTGCCGAAATCAATAAAAAATCCGTTTACAGCCGTTACACCATCGGATGTTTACTTCCATTAAGCGGTCCTTATAAAATTTACGGCAACGGAGCGTTAAATGGTATAAAACTCGCTTTCAGCCAATTCAACTCCCAAAATCCCAAGCATACATTCAAGGTTATCGTCAAAGATACGGCATCTGACCCGGCCAGGGCTGCTATCGCCGTGAAAGAACTGTTTGACGAGAACGTTGCCGCTATTATCGGACCGGTTGTTACGGCCGAATCTGCTGCACTGGAAGCACAGAAGCATGGGATACCGATAATTACGCTGACACAAAAAGATAATATTCCGGAAATTGGGGAGTATGTCTTTAGAAATTTTATTACCCCAGGCATGCAGATGAAGGCGCTGGTGTCTTATGCAGTCCGGGAACTCGGCCTCAGCCGTTTTGCGGTCCTTTATCCCGATGAAAAGTATGGTAAGACCTTTATGAATCTCTTTTGGGACGAGGTGATTGCCCACGGGGGAAAGGTTGTTGGTGTCGAGTCGTATAGTCCGGAAGGGACCGACTTTGCCGGCCCCATCAAAAAGCTTGTGGGGCTTTATTATGACGTGCCGCATGATCTGAAAAATATCGGCTACGAAGCAGATGAAAACACATTGAAAACCCTGCTCTTGGCTACGGGTGAGAATTCCAGAAATATTAAAACCAAAAAAAGCGAAGAACCTGAGGCCATTCTCGATTTCGATGCTGTTTTTATACCCGATGCTCCCAAAAAATCGGGTCTTATTGTTCCCCAGCTGGCTTTTTATGATGTTAAAGATATTTATCTCCTGGGAACGAATTTGTGGCATTCAGACAATCTGATCGAGATGGCCCGTGAATATGTCCAGGGCGCCATTATACCGGAAGGGTTTTTTGCAGAAAGCGCGTCGGAAAATGTTAAACAGTTTGTTGACAGATACCATGAAACTTTTGATCAGAATCCAGGGTTCATCGAAGCAGTGGCTTATGATACCGCATGGATCCTTTTCCAGGTGATTGGCCAGCCTCATGTTCGATTCAGGAGTGTACTTAAAAATGAACTTAAACAACTCAAAGATTTTCAAGGCGTTACTGGTCTT
>JAWOIY010000232.1:0-3009 GCA_046484425.1 Desulfobacterales bacterium
ACGGCAGTATATTTAACACCCGCGGAGACGTAATTAAAGGACCGGCCGATCGCCCGTTGAAAACACTCACCGTCGAGGAACAGGGGGATGATGTTTTAATATCAAAGAGCTGATGAGAAGACGATATTTTAAAAAATTTATCACGAAAACACGAAATTCAGAAAGCACGAAATTTTAATTTTGATAATAGATTGGCATTTTGAAATACATGGAGTTCGATGGAGCTTCAGGTATAATTAAATTTCTAGCTGGAAGCTGTCTGAGTGGATTAGGGATCGTTTTGAAAGAACCATCGGTGATTTAACCCTGGCCCAGACCGATCACCGTCACTCTATGCTCAAAAAGTTATGTTTGTAATGGTTCATAAGCCAGAGCAAGATACGACCGATACGCACCAGGGCGGGCTTTATGGATAAAACCCTCTGTTAAAGCGAAGACTTTTATGAAAAGCCTGAACAGGTTCTTTCATTACGAGCCCTTATTTACGAGTTCTTTCAGCAAAAATTTAATTATACCTGAAGCGTAATGTCTTCAACGGGCTAATGTGTCACAGATTTTGATTGTTTCGTGTCTTCGTATGTTCGTGCTTTCGTGATAATAAATATTTTTCCCAGATTAAGATGCAAAACGAAAACGGTTTATTTAACGAATTTATCCGCCACCTGTTCCCCCGAATGGTGCGCCGGCAGAACCTTAAGATCACATATACATTCTGTCTGGGAGGACTGGCGTTTACGGCATTTATGGTGCTCATCGCCACCGGGTTGCTGCTGTTGTTTTATTATCAGCCCTCTTACGCAGAAGCATTCGGATCAATCCTCTTTTTGGAATCTTCGGTTCCGGCCGGGTTATACATTCGCTCCCTTCACCGACTGGCTTCCCACGCATTTCTGGTACTTATTTTCCTCCACACCTTGAGAGTGATTCTCACCGGCGCCTTTCGAAAGCCGCGCGAACTGAACTGGATCATCGGCTTTTGCCTGCTCTGTCTGGCACTTTTTGAAGCATATACCGGATATCTTCTGCCCATGGATCAGCTCGCGTTGTGGGCGACCCAAACCGGCATGGAACTGATTAAAACCATACCCCTCGGAGAAGCGGTTGCCAATATTCTGGCTCCTGACGGTGTCGGTCAGCCGATCTCCCTGCTTCGCTTTTACATCCTTCATATCGTTATTATCCCTGTTGTGGTTTTACTTCTTTCATTTTTACATTTTTACCGAATTCGCCAAGACAAGGAGGTGTTACCGTACCTGTGAAAGATTTTATCCCCACTTCGCCGTTTTTGTTTCGAATGATCAAAAGAGCCATGGTGCTTCTTATCGGTGTGTTACTGCTGTTGGCATTCATCGTTCCGGCGCCGCTTAATGAACCGGCGAATATTACCCAGACGCCGAATCCCGCCAAAGCCGCCTGGTTTTTTCTCTGGATTCAGGAACTGGCAAGTTACTCAAAGTCCCTTATATATACGATCATGCTGATCGGTCTCTGCTTTTTACTGCTGCCCTTCCTGCCGGGAATTTCCGAAGCCAGGCAGGCAAAATGGCTGCCCAAAGATCAACGATGGATCAATATCGTGACCTTGATCATTTTTTTCGGGATATCGGCATTAACGATTATCGCCATGTTTTTTAGGGGAGAAAATTGGGCCTTCGTATCTCTATTTTAACCATTTTATTGGGGCTTCTGTGGTCAACCGGTCCTTATTTTTATAAAGGCCACAGGGGTTGCAGCGATTGTCATACCCCCCATTATGACACCGAAGCTTCATGCGTCGACTGTCACAGGGGGGACGATAGAACCAATCGGACCCAGATCGCCCATTACCAATTGATTCAAGGAAAATATGCCTGCTTTACGCTTACGGACAGCACTTTTGTGAAAGACGGTCACCGGTTGATCGATACATCCGGGTGCCGGAGATGTCATGAGACCGGTAGCCAAGGGAATCACCTGGCGTCGGACCTGGATGCGCTTTTTGAAAAAACCTTGCCTGAAGCTTTGGCCCATGCCATTAAAAATCCGGCAACATTTATGCCCGATTTTTATTTCCAGGACACGGATGTCATCCGCCTGGTAAACGCTATTCTTGAATCAAGCGCCGTTTATTCGTCAGTGTCCGGTGAGGATATGCGGATCATTCATTTTGAAGAAAAGAAAGAAGACAGCCACAATATTTTTGAAAACAGCTGCGGTTCGTGCCACCGGGTCCTGACGCAACAATTCGGCGGCCTGGGTCAAAGTGATATCGGCCCCAATCTTTCCGGGCTTTTCAGCCGGTTCTATTTTAAAAACTTTAAAAAAAGTAAATCTTGGAATTCAAACAGACTGAAACAGTGGCTGAAAAATCCCCGCGATGTCAGGATCAATGCACAGATGCTGCCGATTAAACTTACAGAAGATGAATTGGGGCATCTTATACATATCTTTTGAATCAGTCCTTGACATGCATAGGTATTTGGAATAATTTTTTTATTTATAACGCTTCAACATAAAGTGGAAAGGAGGTGATGGTAGCCTCGCAATCGGAGAATCTTAATTTATAACCCATTTCCTGTTTAGAATGAGGAGGTTTTAACATGAGAAAATCAATTGTTTTTGCGGTTGTTCTGGCTTTTATACTGGGATCGGCTGGTTTTGCCTTCGCCGATGATTCAGAAATGCTCCAAGCAGGTGAAAAAAAGACGTGGTCCAAGGCGTGTTCGGCTGTTCCCCCCGAACGACAGCTCGACGTAGCTCAGTTTAAAAAGCTCTACGATGACGTCGTGGCCGGAAAGGAGAAGGCATATCTGATCGACACCCGAACCCATCCGGAGTTCTATGCCTTTCACATTCCCTATACCGACCATATCCATTCGGGGCATATGTACACGTTTCCCAAAAAGATCAAGGACAAAAACGCAAAAATCGTGGTCTGGTGCCGAACAAATAAAAGACAGTGTTATGTGGGCGAGAAACTTGTTGAGTACGGTTATACCGATGTATGGCTTTATAGTGAGGGTATCGTAG